>JAFUGY010000119.1 GCA_017469115.1 Oscillospiraceae bacterium | reverse complement strand
GAACTGTTTTCCGTGCCGGGGGTTTCCTGATAGAGGTAGAAAAAGCCCTCCCGTCCCGGGACTCTGCCATAGGTGCCTTTATAAGGAATTTCATGGAGCGACACGTAGTCAACCAAAACGCCCTCGGCAGTGCTGAGATAGAGCTGCTCGTTTTCGGCGTTCAGCGAAAAGGAGGCCATCTGCATATCGCCTCTATAGCGGGCACTTTCTTTGTCGCACAGAATCACGATAAAATCGCCCGGAGCCAGAAAACCGGAGAGATTATATTTGCACGGCTCATCGATGTCATCGGAGAGGCAGAATTGAGACAAATTAACGGTTTCGGATGAATTGTTTTTCAGCTCCACCCAGTCGGAATACCCAAGCGGTTCCTGATAAAAAGAGGTGAAGTTGTCCACGCAGACTTCGTTGATCAAAAGCCCTTCCGCAGGTCCGCGGGAAGCGGCAAAACGCTCATAGCCCTCGGGGGTGTTTGCTTCTCCGGGCGTCGGATAAGCGGTTTCTTTCCAGTACCCGGCATCGTCGGAAGCAAGGGAATAGTCGCTTTTTGCCGTTTCAATGCTGCAGAAGCTGACAGGCGTTCCGGTCGGATCACACAGGGCGATGGAATCTCCTTCCGAAATGGCAAACCCGGTGCACAGCGCGCCGCCTGCGCTCTCCTTCCGGGCTAAAAAGATAACAGTTTGGCTTTCTGCCGGGAGCAGACAGGAGGGGAATACCCAGATCTTTTTCCCGCCGTTTTTGGAGAGAGACCACCCTTCCAGATTAAGATCCCGCCCGGCGGTATTGCGGATTTCCACCCAGTCGGAAAAGTCTCCGTCGGGGTCTTGGAAGGCGGCCTTGTTCTTCACCATGACTTCCGAAAGGCAGGCAAGCCCACGACCGGACGCAGCCGGAGAATCCTCAACCGCCAAAGCTTCGGCTGCCTGGCAAAAGATCAGGCAGAGCACCAGTATAAATATTGAAATCTTTTTCTTCATAAAAGAGGAGAGCATCCTTCAAAGAATTTGATTACAGGATCCTCATTATTATACAGGATTTCCGCGGGCAGGTCAATTCCTGCTCATTGCCAAATTCCGAAGGTCTTGCTATAATACTGGTTAATCAGACAAGGAACGGAGCAGAGCATGAAAACAGTGGTTGTGATCGGCGGAGGGGCATCAGGCATGGCGGCAGCCCTTACCGCAGCCGAAAAGAAGGAAAATACCGTTATTCTGCTGGAGCGGCAGAGCCGTGTCGGCAGAAAATTGCTTGCCACAGGCAACGGGAGATGCAACCTCACCAATACGGGTGCCGCCATAAAAAACTATCACGGGGAAAGTGTCTCTTTTGCCCAAAAAGCATTGGATGCCTTTTCACCTGCAGAGGCGATTTCCTGGTTTCGCGCGTTGGGCCTGGTTACGGTGGAGCAGTACGGCGGCAGGGTGTTTCCCCTGTCGGATTCTGCCGGCAGCGTGCTGGATGTTCTCCGCTTTGCCCTCGACGCCGCGGGGGTAGATGTTCGCCCCGGAGAGCCGGCGACTCGTCTGCTTTCCCGGGGAGGCAGGCTGTCGGTTGTTACGGAAAAAGCTTCCTATCGGGCGGATGCGGTGATTGTTGCCTGCGGCGGAAAGGCGGGAGGAAAACTCGGCGGGGTTACCGACGGGTATGAGCTGCTTACCTCTCTCGGGCATCATTGCACGCCTCTTTATCCGGCGCTGGTACCGATCAAAACAGACACGGATTATCCTCGTTCTCTCAAAGGCGTGCGGGCAGAGGCTGCTCTCAAGCTGTTCCGGGGCGACGAACTTTTAAAAGAGACCCGGGGTGAACTGCAGTTTACGGAGAAAGGAGTCTCCGGGCCGGCAGCGTTCGACCTCTCCCGGGAAGCTGCCGTCAAAGGGGGAGAGCTCGTCCTTGATTTACTGCCCTGTCTTTCGGAAGAGGAGACGATTTCCATGCTCCGCCGCCGCCAAAAGCTCTCACCGGAGCTTGAAAACGGCAGTGTTTTTGCCGGCCTGCTGCACAGCAGGCTGGGGATGGTTGTTGTGCGCGCTTCCGGTGTTCGCCCTTCCGACAACATCGGAGGGCTTTCCGGGCGTGATCTGGCTGTGCTGGCGCAAACGGCGAAAGCATTCCGGCTTCGCGTGATGGGGACGGACTCCTTCGACAATGCCCAGGTGACGGCCGGCGGAATCCGGACCGAAGAATTTAATCCTGATACGCTGGAGAGCCGGCTGGTGCCCGGCGTGTTCGCCTGCGGGGAGGTTCTCGACCTGGACGGAGACTGCGGAGGCTATAACCTTCAGTGGGCGTGGGCAAGCGGGCGCCTGGCAGGGAGGCTCGGAATATGATTCTGATTCGAAATCTCACGTTGCTGCCGGGGGAGTCGATGAATTCTCTGCCGGAAAAGGCTGCAAAAAAACTTCGGATTCCCCGCCGTGACGTCCTGGAGACAAAAATCATCCGTCGGTCTCTGGATGCCAGGCGCAAGCAGGATGTCCGTTATATCGTCAGTGTTGCCGTTTCGGTCCGGGGTGAGGAAAAAGGACTTCTGGCCCGTGCGCAAAGCCGGGATGTTGCCCTGTATCAGGAACCGAAGATGCCGCAGTGGAAGTTGGAAGCTCCGCTTCCCCTTCGTCCGCTTGTGGTCGGATTCGGCCCGGCGGGGATGTTTGCCGCGCTCGTTCTGGCCCGTGCGGGAGCCCGGCCTCTGGTGATGGAACGGGGCCAGCCGGTTGAAAAACGCACGGCAGCCGTGGAGGCCTTCCGACGGACAGGGCTTTTGGATCCCGAGAGCAACGTTCAGTTCGGCGAGGGAGGAGCCGGCACCTTTTCCGACGGGAAGCTGAACACCGGCACCCATGACGGGCGCATTCCCTTTGTTCTGCAAACGTTTTATGAGCACGGTGCGCCGGAGTCTGTTTTGTATGATGCCAAACCCCATATCGGGACGGATGTTCTGACCGGTGTTGTCAAAAGCATCCGGGAAGAGATTCTTGCCCTCGGAGGGGAAATCCGGTTTGAAACCAGGCTGGAGCGCCTTTGCCTGAAAGATGGAACGGTGCAGGGCGTTGAAGTGACCGACGGGCAGGGAACCCGTTTCATCCCCTGTGCCTCCATTATTCTTGCAGTCGGGCATTCCGCACGGGATACTTTTGAAAATCTCTATGCGCAGGCGGTTCCCATGGAGCGAAAGGCCTTTTCCATGGGGGTGCGAATCGAACATCTCCAGCAGGAGATCAATGCTGCGCAATACGGCAAGGCATCCCGCCTTCTGCCCCCGGCGGACTATTCCCTGAGTGTCCATCTGCCGGACGGAGAGAGTGCCTATACCTTCTGCATGTGCCCGGGCGGCTATGTTTTCGCGGCCGCGAGTGAAGCCGGCGGGGTCTGTACCAACGGGATGAGCTATTCCGGCAGAAGCGGCAAAAATGCCAATGCGGCGCTGCTTGTTACCCTCCGCCCGGAAGACTTTCCGGGAGAAGGCCCCCTTGCCGGGATGTTCTGGCAGCGAAACATCGAGCAGCGTGCCTATCAGGCGGCTTCCGCCGCCGGGCCCTATGCAGCCCCTGCCCAGCTGGTCGGAGATTTTTTGGCCGAGCGGCCGAGCTGCGGCCCGGGCAGAATCCTCCCCACTTATCAGCCGGGGGTGTGCTGGGGAGATCTGCGGGAGATTCTGCCCAAAAAAGTGAGCTCCGTTCTCGCAAAAGCGATCCCGGAGCTGGATCAGAAACTGCATGGATTTGCCGATCCCGAGGCGGTGATGACCGGGCCCGAAACCCGATCTTCTTCCCCGGTACGTATTTTGCGGGGGGAGGACTGCTGTTCGGCTGTTTCAGGGCTCTATCCCTGCGGGGAGGGAGCCGGCTATGCCGGGGGTATTACGTCTGCCGCGGTAGACGGAATCCGCTGTGCAGAGGCCTTATTGGGTCAGTATCGCCCGAGATAACCCTCCAGCATCAAGCTGGCTGCTACGGCATCCACGGTCTTCCGGTGTTTTTTCTCTTTCTTGCCGTTGGCATGGAGAATTGCATGGGCTTCTATGCTGCTGCGGCGCTCATCCCAGAGTATGACCGGCAGAGAAGTATCCTTTTCCAGCAGAGCTTTGAAAGCTCTGCTTTTTTCTGCCCGCGGGCCTTCCGAGCCGTCCATGTTCTTCGGCAGGCCGAGCACAAGCGTGCCGACGTCCCGCGCACGGGCTTCTTCCGCAATGCGCAGAGAGGCGCGCTCCATATTCCATTCTTCCATTGTCCAGGCATCTCCGCAGATGGTGCCGGTCAGGTCAGAAACGGCGATGCCGATGCGCGCATCCCCGTAGTCAATTGCCATAATTCTCATCATGGAATTCCCCTTTTAGTAACATCCGAAAATTTCCCGGATCGGGCCGGCCAGATACAACGAACCTGCTGCGCAGGCACATCCGCCCGTTTCTTTGGCCCGTTCCAGAACAGCGGACACGCCCTCCGCAACGGAAGGACAGGCAATTGCCTTCCAACCGGCGTTTTCCAGAAAGGCGGCAAGCTCTTCCGCCGGCAGGGCTCTCGGGCTGTCGGGCGTCACACAGTAAATTTCTTCTGCCGCAGACCGGAGGATGGAAAAAATCGAGGCATAGTCCTTGTCTTTCATCACACCGGCCAGGAGAATGCGTTTCTGCGTGGGGAAATAGTGCAGCAGATTTGCTGCCAGGGTTTCTGCGCACTGCGGGTTATGCCCGCCGTCAAGGATAAAATACGGGTCGGCAGAAAGCACCTCAAACCGTGCCGGCCAGGAGACGGCGTAAAGCCCGTGTTCCAGGGCTTCCCGGCTGATTTTCCACCCCTTCTCCTTCAACACGTGAACGGCTTCGATGACCGCCGATGCGTTCCTGAGCTGATAAGCGCCCGGCAGAGGGATTGCGTACTGCTCGCCCCGATAGGAAAAAACCTGACCGTCCAGGCTGTCAAATTCCGTCTTAATCTGAGAAAAATCCGTTTTGTGAAGGGCGGAGCCGGTTGCGTGGCATGCCTCTTCGATGACGGCTTCCGCTTCCCTGCTCTGCTGATAGAGTACGCAGTCACATCCGGCTTTGAGAATGCCGGCTTTCTCTGCGGCAATTTCGGCGATGCTGTCGCCGAGAATCTGTGTGTGGTCAAGGCCGATGTTCATAATAATGCATACTTCCGGGGCTGAAATGCTGTTGGTGGCATCATATCGGCCGCCCAGCCCGGTCTCCAGCACGGCAATGTCACATTTTTCGGAGGCAAACCAGAGAAAAGCGCATGCCGTCATCATTTCAAAAGCCGTGGGATGCTCTTTCATTTTTTCAGCGGCGTTTCTGACGGTGGTAGCAACTTCTGCCAGTGCCCCATCTTCGATTTCTTTGCCGTCCAGCTGCATCCGCTCGTTGAAACGGTGCAGATAGGGAGAAGTAAAAAGCCCGGTGCGATAGCCGGAGGCCTTCAGCACGGAGGCCGTCATTGCCGCGCAGCTCCCTTTTCCGTTCGTCCCCGCAATGTGGACGGCACGGAAAGCCTTCTCCGGATTCCCCAGCGTATCAAGAAGCGCTTTCATGCGCGCAAGCCCCGGCCTGGATCCAAACCAGGCGGAAGAATTGATATAGTCCACGGATTCTTTGTAATTCATTTCTCTGTTCCTTCTCTCCGATATCCCGCCGCAGCGTTCCTCTACTCCCTACACCCTATTCCCTAAATCCTGAAACTTTGTGCCCTGATTATAATCTTCTGTACGCTTTTCTGCAAGAAAAAGATTGACATTCTTCCCATCCTGTGCTATTCTAATTCTACCTGTGCGGATCGGTTATCCGGCCGTTTCAGGGAGGCATGCCTCAGGCGAAGCCGCAATTGTTTTCACAGCGCGCAGGTTGCGCGTCTGTGCTGCGCTCGCCCGGCGTCCGGTTTTCCGGTGTCAGGCGTTTTTTTGTTGGCTTTCAGGGAGGCTTGAAATCCAAAAAGCAAAATAATACAGGAGGTGCCGTAAGAATGGCTGCAGACGCAAGAGTAAAAATCACTCTCAGATGCGAGGAATGCAAGCAGAGAAACTACAATACGATGAAGAACAAGAAAAACACGAGCGAAAAACTTGAACTTCAGAAATATTGCCCTTTCTGCAGAAAGCATACCAAGCATGTTGAAACGAAGTAACTTCTGAAAGGATGTGTGAAAATGGCTGAAGAGACAAAAACCAATGCTGCCCCCGCAAAAGCCGTCACCGCCGTTAAGAAGGACGATACCAAACTTACCTTCACGCAGAAGATCGGCAAGTGGTTTCGTGAGATGAAGAGCGAGCTCAAAAAGGTAATCTGGCCCTCAAAAGACCAGCTCATTAAGAACTCCCTCGTCTCTGTCGGTATGATTCTGATATCTTCCGTTGTTATCTGGGGCTTTGATGAAATCGCCCAGCTGCTGGTGAAGGCTCTGCTCACCCTCGCAGGTTAACGGCAATGGCAGAAACCGCAAAATGGTATGTTGTTCATACCTATTCCGGGTATGAAAATGCAGTTGCCGCCGCAGTGATGAAAGCGGCGGAAAACCGCAGGATGACGGATCTGATCCACGAGGTCAAGATCCCGATGGAAACGGTAACGGAGTTTACCGATGCCGGAGAGAAAACCGTAGAGAGAAAAGTTTTTCCCGGCTATGTTCTCATCAAAATGATCCTGACGGATGACAGCTGGCATCTTGTCCATAATGTTCGCGGTGCGACGGGCTTTGTCGGAGCTGACGGCAAGGCGATTCCCCTCACAGAGCAGGAAATATACGATCTGGGTGTCGAACATAAGGAGATCCATGTCGGATACGACGTGGGAGATTCCGTCCGTGTGACGGACGGCCCGCTGACGGGCTTCCTCGGCAAGGTCGAGGAGCTTGATATCGAAGGCAATTCGGTAAGCGTTGTTGTCTCCATGTTTGGCAGAGAAACTCCGGTCGAGCTGGAGCTTGATCAGGTCGAAGCCCTCACGGATGAGTGAAAAATAAATACTGATTAAGAAAGAGGTGCTTTACTTTGGCACAGAAAGTTGTAGGATACGTTAGATTCCAGGTTCCCGCCGGCAAGGCAACGCCGGCTCCCCCGGTCGGCCCGGCCCTCGGCCAGTACGGCGTTAACATCGGTCAGTTCACGAAGGACTTTAATGAGCGCACCAAGGGCGATATGGGTCTTATGATCCCGGTCGTCATTACGGTATATGCTGACCATAGCTTTACCTTTATCACCAAAACGCCTCCCGCTGCCCTTCTCATCAAGAAGGCCTGCGGAATTGAGACTGCTTCCGGTGTCCCCCAGAGAGACAAGGTCGCAACGATCAGCAAGGAAGATGTCCGCAAGATCGCCGAGCAGAAAATGCCCGACCTCAACTGCACCGACATTGAGTCCGCCATGAGCATGATCGCCGGCACATGCCGCTCCATGGGCGTCATCGTCGGAGACTGACAGGAGGGTGCAGAAACATGTTCAGAAGCAAGAATTATAAAGAGAGCGCAAAGCTCGTTGATAAATCCGTTCTTTACGATGCACAGGATGCTTTCAAACTCGTGTGCGATGCAAGCAAGGCCAAGTTTGATGAGACGGTTGAGCTCCATGTCAAGCTCGGTGTTGACGGTCGTCATGCAGACCAGCAGGTCCGCGGTGCTATCGTTCTTCCCAACGGCACCGGCAAGACGGTCCGTGTGCTGGTGTTCTGCAAGCCCGAGCGTGTAGAAGAAGCTCTCGGCGCAGGCGCAGACTACGCAGGCGGTCAGGATCTCGTGGAGAGAATCCAGAAAGAGAACTGGTTTGAATTTGATACCGTGATTGCCTCCCCTGATATGATGGGTGTTGTCGGCCGTCTCGGTAAAATCCTCGGACCGAAAGGCCTTATGCCTTCCCCGAAGGCCGGTACGGTTACCCCGAACATTACCCAGGCCATTCAGGAAGCCAAAGCCGGTAAAGTGGAGTATCGTCTCGACAAGACCAACATCATCCACTGCCCCATCGGCAAGGTCAGCTTTGGTGCAGAGAAGCTGATGGAGAACTACACCGCTCTCATCGGCGCCATCATCAAGGCAAAACCGGCCAGTGCAAAAGGCCAGTACATCCGCTCCTGCGTCACGGCCTCTACCATGGGCCCCGGCGTAAAAATCAATGCTCAGAAGCAGATCTGATCTGCAACGAACAAAAAAACTCCTGCCCGATCGGCAGGAGTTTTTTTGTGGAAGTAGAATCCGAATTAAAGCGTCTTCCAGCTCTCTTTGGCGATTTCCTTTCCGGCCAGGAGAGCTTTTCTGTTTCCTTCGAGGAATTTTGCTTTGCGCTCTCCGAGCTCAATGCGGATTGCTTCAATCATTTTATCGGTGTCCACAACATCGCATTTTTCCATCATGGCACCGAGAATGGCAACGTTGGCGCCTTTCGGGTTGCCGACGGCCTCGGCGATGTGCTGGGCGTCACAGTAGACTACGTCGATATCATCCCGAACGGATTTCCGGTCGATGATGGAGCTGTTGATCACCAGCAGTCCGCCCGGGCGGACGTGAGATTCAAACTTATCCAGCGACGGTTCATTCATGGCAATGATCACATCTGCCTTGTCCACCAGCGGGGAGGCTACCGGATCATCGCTTACAATCACCGAGCAGTTTGCGGTGCCGCCGCGCATTTCCGGCCCGTAGGACGGAAGCCAGGATACATGTTTTCCGTCCAGCATGCAGGCCATTGCCAGAAACTTCCCGATCAGAAGCATACCCTGGCCGCCGAACCCGGCAAAAATGAATTCTTTCGTCATTTTCCTTCAGCCCCCTTGTCTTTGTATACACCGAGCGGGTAGTACGGAATCATGTTCTCTTCCAGCCACTTCATGGCTTCCACCGGGCTCAGGCCCCAGTTGGTCGGGCACGTG
Organism: Oscillospiraceae bacterium; assembly: GCA_017469115.1. Taxonomy (GTDB): domain Bacteria; phylum Bacillota; class Clostridia; order Oscillospirales; family Oscillospiraceae; genus Limivicinus. The sequence continues at coordinate 23,177 of JAFUGY010000119.1, read as the reverse complement.
GAAAGGACTTCGATCATGCAGAACCCGTGCCCTGCTTTTTCATACTCAAAGGCCTTCTTGATTGCTTTTTTGGTCTTGATGATATTGGCGTTGGTATCAACGGCACAGCGTTCGATATAATAAGCACCCGGAACCTGAGCCAGCATCTCACTCATTTTGATCGGTGCGCCGCACCATGCCTCATCACGGCCGTAGGGAGAAGTGGTGGTCCGCTGGCCGACCAGCGTCGTCGGCGCCATCTGGCCGCCGGTCATACCGTAAATTGCGTTGTTGACGAAAATGGTAACGATTTTTTCTCCGCGGTGGGCAGCATGCACGATCTCCGCGGTACCGATGGAGGCAAGGTCGCCGTCTCCCTGATAAGTGAAGACGAGCGTATCCGGCTTGGCACGCTTGACGCCGGTGGCCACGGCAGGGGCGCGCCCGTGTGCGGCTTCCAGCATATCGCAGTTAAAGTAATCGTAGGCAAATACCGAGCAGCCGACAGGTGCCACACCCGCGATTTTTTCGCCCATTCCGCTCTCTTCCAGGCATTCCGCTACGAGGCGATGAATAATGCCGTGGTTGCAGCCCGGGCAGTAGTGGAACGGCTTTTCGGTCAAATAAGGAGTTTTTTCAAACAGGACTGACATGTTACCGGCCCTCCTTCATCTCATGGATCTTCTTTGAGATCTCATCCGTTGTAGGCATCTGGCTGCCGCAGTGGCCGAAATATTCCACTTGTCTGGTTCCGGCTACGGCGAGCAGAACGTCTTCCTTCATCTGGCCTTCGTTGGCTTCCACATCGAGAATTGCTTTGCAGTTCTCTGCAACCTCTTTCAGAGCTTCATACGGGAAAGGCCATACGGTAATCGGGCGGAATACACCGACCTTGATGCCCTCCGCACGGAGCTGATCGGCAGCGGATTTGGCAATGCGCGCAACGGTTCCGAATGCGGTGATGATAAACTCCGCATCCTCCGTTTTGTAGCATTCCCACATCTTTTCATTCTTTTCCATTTCCCGATAGGTATTCTGGAGAACGTTGTTGTGCTCGGAGAGTTCTTCCGTGGTAATGAACAGGGAATTGATCACGGCACGCTTTTCCGGAGCATCGCCCGGCTTCCAGCCGGTTACAGCCCACGGTTTTGCTTCCGGATCGACTTTGAAGTCTCTCATTTCAGGCATTTCAACGGGTTCCATCATCTGGCACATGATACCGTCAGCCAGAATCAGGCAGGGCACACGGTACTTTTCAGCCTTGTCGTAGGCAAACATCATGATATCGATAGCCTCCTGAATGGAGGCAGGGGCATAGGTGAGAAGATGGTAGTCGCCGTTCCCGCCGCCCTTGGTTGCCTGAAAATAATCCCCCTGCGAGGCCTGGATGCTGCCGAGGCCGGGGCCGCCGCGCATGACGTTGAGAATAACTGCCGGAAGCCTTGCACCGGCCATATAGGAGATTCCTTCCTGCTTCAGGGAAACGCCGGGGCTGGAGGAAGAGGTGATAACGCGCTCACCCGTTGCAGCTGCGCCGTAGAACATGTTGATGGCTGCAAATTCGCTCTAGGCCTGCAGAAAACAGCCGCCGACTTCCGGAAGCCGGGCAGACATGTATTCCGGAATTTCCGTCTGCGGAGTGATCGGGTAACCGAAGAAGAACCGTGCACCTGCACGGATGGCAGCTTCCGCAACGGCTTCGCTGCCTTTCATAAGCGTTAATGACATTTCAGTTCCTCCTCCTTACTCTTTCTCGATCCGGATTGCCACGTCAGGGCAGGTACGCGCACAGGATGCGCACCCGATACAGGCTGCCTGATCGACAACTTCTGCCGGGTGGTACCCTTTCAGGTTGAGCTTCGTTCTGGAAAGGGCGAGGACGTTCTTCGGGCATGCCCGGGCGCACAATCCGCATCCTTTGCAGAGAAGCTCGTTGATGGTTACTTTGATCATAGTGATTCCAACTCCTCTTTTCGTGTTATTCTTTCTTTATCTAAACGGGGATCCGCTTTGATCGGTTCCCAAAGGATTTACAGGCTTCTGACCCAGCTTTCCCAGTCGCGGGCCATATAGGTGTCGATGGGGAAAGGGGTGCCAATATAGGTCTCGTCATGGCCTTCTTCCAGAAAGCGGTCCAGCATGTCTTTCTTTCCCGAAGTGTACAGGACGGGAACACCCGTCTCTTCCGAGACCTGTCGGATCATCTCATAGCCGTCCCGTAGCTCTGCCGGGGTTGTCGCCTGTGCCAGGTTGGTGTTGTTGATCATTCCGGTAATTTTCAACCGGGAATGAACTTCCATTTCCTGCTGCAGGCGAATGATTTTTTCCACCGTTCCGGAGAGCGGGCGCCGGATGTTGACGACGTTCAGCACTTCCAGATCTCCCGGTGCAAGGGCTTCAAAATCCTGATGATAGCGCCCCAGGGCAGTGGATCCGACGGCGTCCCCGCCGACGTCAAAGACAACCGTATCCCAGTCCATCGCAAAGGCTGACTGCACTTCTGCCGGCAGGGATAGGGTTTCCACACTCGAATTGGTAAAATTCGGGGAAACCACACGAATATCTTTCATCCGCATCAGACGGCCTGGTTCCGTGAGACGGAAATAGGTATTCACCATATCAAGATCAAGCAGCTCCGTCCGTTCTCCGTTTGCGGCTGCCCGAATGGCAAAATTCAGCGCGAGCTCCGTTTTTCCGCTTCCGTAATTCCCGATCAGTACGAACATCTTTTTTGACATGACAAATCCTCATATCATAATTAATCTATTTCATATTCTATCACTTTGCAGATTGCTTTTCAATGCGTAACGATCATTTTCCGATAGTTTCTTTCTATTATTTCCATAGCAAAACGGTTCCGTAAGGAGAAAAACCTTCTTTTGCAACAAAAAAAGACAACCTTCGTAATCGAAGGTTGTCTTATAATGACCCGGACGAGAATCGAACTCGTGTTACCGCCGTGAAAGGGCGGTGTCTTAACCGCTTGACCACCGGGCCGAAGCGATGGCACAGATTTTGCTGCGCCATCTATGGTAGCGGCACCTGGATTTGAACCGGGGACACCGCGGGTATGAACCGCGTGCTCTAGCCAGCTGAGCTATGCCGCCATCTCGAAACAGCGTTGCTTATTTTAGCAAATAATGCCAGAATTGTCAACAGAAAAATGCAGATTCTTTTATTTTTTTGAATTTTTGAAAAGAACGAAAATTTTCCTTGAAAACCCTCATCGAATGTGCTATCATAAAAAGGCTCTGGAGGGTTAGCACAGCTGGTTAGTGCGCTCGCCTCACACGCGAGAGGTCGGCGGTTCGAGTCCGCCACTCTCCACCAGATCCTCGAAAATACCAAGTATTTTCGGGGTTTTTCTTTTCTGTGCCATGTTGAAGGGAATTTTACCTTGGCATTTTCCTATAGAAAAAAGCTGCCGTGACGGCAGCTTTTTATTTGAAATTAATCGCTTACGTAAGGCATAAGAGCAACCTGACGGGCTCTCTTGATTGCTTCTGTAAGCTCGCGCTGATGCATTGCGCAAACACCAGTTGTACGGCGCGGTAAAATCTTTGCGCGCTCAGATACGTAATGGCGAAGTGTGGCAGTATCTTTATAGTCGATGAAGTTTTTCTTCTCAACACAGAACTGGCAAACTTTTTTCCGTTTGCGCGGTGCCTTGGTGTTGTTTTTGTCAAAAGCCATAGCTATATCCTCCTATCAATTATTAGAACGGAAGCTCACCGTCATCATCGGAAAGTTCTTCAAAGCCGCCGGGCAAAGAAGAGGGGGAACTCTGCGAAGAATAGTCATTGCCGGAGTAAGGGGGAGTAAAGGTATTCGGAGCAGATTCACTGTCGCGCCGTTTGCTTTCCCCAAAGTAAATATTGTCGACAACAACTTCGGCATTTCTGCGCTTATTGCCTTCTTTGTCCGTCCAGTCACGGAGCTGAAGACGGCCGGAAGCAACAGCCATGCTGCCTTTCTGGAAATACTTACTGATGAACTCAGCGGTAGAACGCCATGCAACACAATCAATGAAATCCGTCTGTCTTTCCCCGCCGTCACGGCCGCTGTAATCACGGTCTACTGCCAGAGTGAAAGAAGCCACCGGAATCTGTGACTGTGTGTAACGGAGCTCGGGATCACGCGTCAAACGACCCATGATGGTAATGTGGTTCAGCATATGATCTCCTTACTCTGCCCTGAGGGTAATCAGGCGACGGAGAATACCGTCGGTAATGCCGAGAATACGATCGAGCTCTGCCGGGAATTCAGGACCGCTGGTGAACTTCATGAGGACATAATAGCCTTCGGAAATATAGTTGATTTCATAAGCGAGCTTGCGCTTGCCCATTTCCTCAAGTTCATCCAGAGTACCGTTTGCCTCAACGAGTGCCTTGAACTTTTCAACAACTGCTGCTGTTTCCTCTTCGGTGAAGTTGGGGTTGATGATATACATAACCTCATACTTTTCGGTTGCTTTTGCCATGGTTTGCACCTCCTTCTGGTCTATTGGCCCCCTTTTCTCTAAGGGAGCAAGGATTTGTCTGCCACAAAGGCAGGCTAAAATATTATAACGATTTTTCAAAAAAAGTCAAGGAAAAATATCATTTTCCTTGACTAAATTTAAAAAATATTGCCTTTTTGCGTTAAATAACAGAATTACCGGAGAATCAACGAGCAAATCCGTTCTACATCGGAAAGAGAGAGGTCAGCAAACATCGGGAGACAGAGAGTATGTTCTGCGATGTGCCGTGCAACCGGAGTGGAAGAGGGATCAAAACCCGGGATGCCTTTATAACAGTCAAAGGCGTTGGTAATGGGATAAAAATACTTCCGGGCAATAATATTCTCAGAGGCAAGAAGATCAAAGACCTCATCGCGGGAATAGCGATACCCATCAAAGACAACGGGGAAATAGCCGTAATTGGAGTGTACACCGGGCTGAATCTGATTGAGACGGATACCGGAGACGCCGGAGAGAAGAGAGAGGTAACGGTCATATACCTGACGGCGTTTTTCAATTTCACCTTCAAGATGGCGGAGGTTGCACAACCCCATGGCTGCACAAAACTCATTCAGTTTGGCATTTCCGCCGACATCAGGGACACTCTCGGGACCGTGAATACCGAAATTTTTCAGATCATTGAGCTTGGTTTTCAGCGTGTCATCGGCATAACAGACAGCTCCGCCCTCAATGGTGTGAAAGACTTTGGTGGCATGGAAAGAGAACATGGAAGCATCACCGAAATTAGCGGAACTGATTCCGTTTCTGGTTTCTCCGAAAGTATGTGCGGCATCGTAGATCACCTTGAGAGAATGGCGCTTGGCAATTGCCTCAATAGCCTCGATGTCGCAAAGGTTGCCGTAAACATGGATCGGAAGAATGGCAACGGTTTTCTCTGTGATGAGGGGCTCTATTTTCGTTACATCGATGGTATAGTCGACCGGGTTGATATCGCAAAAGACAGGCGTACAGCCGCAGCGGACAATGGCATGGGTAGTGGATGCAAAAGTGAAGGGAGAGGTGATGATTTCGCCGTGAAGGCCCATAGCGGTAATGATATTTTCAAGCGCGAGGTGACCATTGGTGAAAAGCGTGATATTCGGGGTGTTGAGATAGGTTTTCAGCTCTTTTTCCAGCTGCAGATGCTTGGATCCCATGTTGGTGAGGAAACGGGTATCCCACAGTTCACGAATTTCGCTGCAGTATTCTTCAAAATCCGGCATGGAAGAGCGGGTTACATTGATTGGTGTTTGATTCATCGGGTTATGACCTCCAGTCAATCAGGCTTTCGACCATGTCAAGATCGAAAACAGGAATTCCGAGCGCATCGTGCACCCGTTTGCGCTCAGAGAAAGAATCATCAATAAAAATCGAATCCGGGACAATATAATCTGTTTTGGAGCCATTCTCATCAAGCCGGATAATCTCTGAAAAAAGCGAGGCAGGAATGCATGCGTTTTCAAGATCAATCAGGATATCGGAAGAGTGGCGTGTCAGCAGGCAGAGCCGCTTGCCCTGATTCAGCGCCTGATAGAGAAACATCATCAGGTATGCGTTCACTTTCCCGTTGACCAAAAGGGTATCATCAAAGTCAACATACACGGAGGAGTAGGAAAGATCGGTCCGGAAGCGGCTGATGAAAGCCCTGTCAAGGAGAAGGTTGGCCTGATTGGGAATCAGAGATACATCCATATCCCAGAAATTATACAGCGTCAAGAGCGGCATGTTGATGCCGAGATTTCGGGTGAGCCCCATTGTGCCTGCAATACGCGGAGCAATTTCCAGAAGACGGAAGGAACCGGATGTATTTTTTTTCACCTGGAAGAACCATGCGCCGTTAAAAACGAACCGCCGGTTGAGATCTTCGGCAATGGCACGAATCTCTTCCGTCAACGGGAGGTTTCGGGAGCGGACGGCAATCCCGGCACGAATGCGCTCACGGGAACGCGGGCTGACAATACGGAGAGCACCGTGCCTGTCGGTAAAGCAATCAACCGTCAATTCCTCGCCGGGAAGATATTCGCAGATGGAATATTCTTCTCCTTCGGAAAGAGCTTCCTCCAGATGGGCCTTGTCACGTATGATACGGGCACCCTGAGAACCCTGCCCCACGGAAGGCTTGATAAAGACCGGATAAGCGGGAACAGAATCGGGAGAAAAATAAAAGGCGGGAAGATAGGGAGCACCGGCAAGAAATCGATATGTTTTGTTCTTGGAGCGGCAGATTTCCACGGTTTCTCTCGGAGAAGCAATCACGCGGGCATGAAGCGCATCCCGTTCCTCCGAGAGGCGCAAAAGCGCACTGTCATGAGCGGGATAAACATAATCAATCTGATAAGTGTCAATCACATGATTCAATGCCGGAATCAGAGCAGGGTCATCCACAAAAGGAAGCCCGGAAGCGCAGACCTGAAAAACAAATTCGGCATGACACGGAACACTGGTGGCACCGAACAGTTTTACAAATTTGGAATTTTTCAGAGCATCATGTATTTCAAAAGCGATCTCTGTTCCGGCAGGAAAGACGAGAATGTTTTTTGCATCTGCCATAGGGCTACTCCTTATACCCCTGCTGCCTGCGGTAAAGGGCATGAAGCGAGGGAAACGTATGTTTCAGGATGGTTTTGAAGCGAAAAGAAAACGGTTCCTGACGGAAGAGCACATCAAAAGGCGGCTTTGTCATTTCTTCCACCTTGCCGCTCAGATAGAGCAGTTCATATCGGCGACGAAGCAACTCTGCTTCGGTAAGAGCGCGCTCCGTTTCCTTGAGATGGGGAAGAAGGGTTTTCATCATTTCAATTTCCCCGGTCACGAAAGTTATTTTTTTGTTGTAGGAACCGTCACGTCCGCTTGTCCAGGAAGAGGGATTGCTGTTTACCCGGTAGACGGACATCGGTTGATCCAGAAAACGAATTTTACCATTCAAAGAGAGCCAGAGGGCAATTGCATAATCGGTAAAGCCATAGGTAAAGGCAACACGCTGAAAATCAGGCGGATTGCACATCCATTTAGCCCGGCCGAGAATGGAACTGGTGTGAAAACAGTGGCTCATCCCCTGGATGATTGTGGAAAACGGGACATCCCGATCTCCCGATTCCGGGAGAAGAAGAGCATCCGGACGGTTCCCTTCGCAAAAACGGTACCAGGAATTGTGAACGCAGGCAGAATAGTCAGGATGCGCATCCAGAAAACTGACCTGCTGCCGGAGTTTGGAAGGATCTGACCAGTAGTCATCTCCCTCACAATAAGCAATATATTCCCCGCGCGCGTTGGGATACATGACGGTCTCATAAATATTAATTCCCTGGGAAAAGAGATTCTTTTCCTGATGGAAAAAACGGATCACATCGGGATATTTTTCCTGATATTCCCGGAGAATAGCGGTGGTGCCATCGGTGGAAGCGTCATCCGTCACGAGAACTTCAAACGGGAAATCCGTTTTTTGGCTGAGAAATCCATCCAATGCGTCACGGATATATTTTTCATGATTAAAAGCAGTGCAGAAAACAGACACTTTGCATTTGTTGTTCATAAGATGCACCTTGTCATATAAGTGGTGCCCATTATATACCGAAAAGCTGTACTTTTCAAGACACGGAAGAGAAAGGATCGTCTGTCAAAGCAGATAAGCATAAACGCACCAGAAGTGAAAAAAGGTACCAAGCAGGCAGAACACATGAAAAACACTATGACGGTACCTTTTCTTTTTTCCAAGCCCATACAGGACGGCACCGATCGAGTACATGACCCCGCCGAGAATCAGATACAAAAGGCCGTGCAGTCCCATGCCGGAGAGCAGTTTGGGGACCCCAAACAGAATGGACCAGCCGCTGAGGAGATGGCAGATCACACTGATGAGCTGAAATCGATCGACATCTATGGCCGTAAAAACAATGCCAAGAATCGAAAAAATAAATACCGCTCCGAGGAGGAGCCAGCCCAGCCAGCCTTTTACCCCCAGAAGAGCAACAGGGAAATACGTACCCAGAACAAGCAGATAGACATTGCAATGGTCGATAACCCGCAGAACCTTTTTGCCCTTCAACCGGGGAGATAAGGCGTGATAGATACAGGAAATGGTATACAGCTGGATGATGGATACCCCAAAAAAGACAGATGACAGTTCCGGCAGGATTCCGTTGGCTTTAACACACATCAGAACAAGTGCTGCAATCCCCCAAAAAGCCCCAAAGCCATGAGAAATGGAATTGAAAAGTTCCTCCCCAAGGGTATAATCGGGAATACGGATGAATCGTTTTTTCTTTTCTCCGCTGAAGGCTTTTTTTGTTTGCATGCTTTCGGAGCACTTAGCAGGAGAGGGATGAACAGGAGCGGAATATCGGAGATCGACTGTGTTTTCCATGATTTACCTCCTCGATATAGAAAATGATTTAATCTGGTTTTTAAAACCATATTAAATCATGTCAATATATTTGTCAAGAGTTATCAAAACAAAATAGCATAACTGCCGTCGGAAGATCCGACGGCAGTTATGCATAGAACAGGAAAATCCTTGAGTTCGTGGCATAGCAAGGATATAATAAAAACAAAGTTTTTCGGAATACCGATCAGTATTCTGTTGCAGAGGAGGATGTATCATGATGGACTCCAAACTTTTTTTGCAGGCAATCCTGAAATTTTTGAGCGGGCTTGTCCTTGTAGGGTTGCTTTTGTTTATTCCGGCAGGGACATTTTCATACCCGCAGGCCTGGCTGTTGATGGGCATCCTGTTTGTGCCCGGTCTGGTTATGATGAAGAAGAGCCCCGACCTGCTGCGAAAGAGCATGGTGCGGTCATCGGACAGAGCCCGGCGCATCATGAAATAGACAAGGTGTGCGTGCGTGATAAGTGGAGAAGATTCCTGTTTTCTTCTTGCTTCATTTCATGTATAATGGAACCACTAAAAATGCAAGAGAGGAATGAAATCAATGATTTTCCAAAAAATCGGGAAAATGCTCACCGTTGTTTTGCTGATTGCGGTGATGCTCCTGCAAGCCGGTGCACCTGCACTGGCTGAAGAAACAGCAGGCAGCGCTCTGCTTGTGGAAAACGGCATGATGCAGCCGATGCTGCAGTACTCCGATCCGCGAGCTGCCGACTATTCCAACGAGGATAGCGATATTTTGCGCTACTGCGTTTATGTGGAAACAGATCATGACACCGACAACGATGGTCTTGCAGATCTCGTAAAAGTGATGGTGCAGGTCCCGCGGGCTGCAGCAGAGGGAAAATATCAGGCAGCGACCATCTATGACCCAACTCCTTACAGTGCCGGAACCAGCGACGAGTATGGAGAGGGAGCCTATGCCATGTATGTTGAGACCGGATTTGACTACTCCCGACTCTATCAACCCGGTGAAAAGCGCGTGCCGGAAGGGACAAGCTCCACCATGGAAGCCGCTCTTTCCGCCAAGCCGAAGAAGGACTGGAACTATACCGTACCATACAGCGGTGAAACAGGTTATTATAGCCTGCAGGAATATGATTATTATCTGGTGCGCGGGTTTGCCGTGGTGCTTGCCTGCGGCATCGGCACTTACGGCTCGGAAGGATTTGAGCTCTGTGGCATGGATCTGGAGCGGGACAGCCATAAATGTGTTGTGGAGTGGCTGACAGGAGACCGTGTTGCTTACACCGACAAGACCCACAACATGACCATTGAAGCTGACTGGTCCAACGGCAATGTAGCTATGACAGGATGCTCCTATGGCGGAACACTCCCCTATGAAGTTGCCACCACCGGCGTAAAAGGGCTGAAAACCATTATTCCTTTTGCAGGCATTGCCAGTTGGTATGATTACACCAATTCGCAGGGTGTGCCCACCCGGTTCGATGTCAACTATGCCGATTCTCTTGCCGGATTAAACTGTGGCGGAACCTTCCTGGACAATGACTGGACGGTGCCGAACGAGGACTACGGTTCCTGGCTATGGCAAATTGCGCAGGATCAGGATGCCACAAACGGCGACTATGCACCTATCTGGGCGGAATCGGATTATTCTGACGATTATGAAAATATCAACTGCTCCGCTCTCGTTGTGCATGGGCTGAATGACTTTAACGTTACGACCAAACAGGCAGATCTGATGATGCAGGCTTTTGCAAAAGCAGGTATGCCTGCCAAAATCGTGCTGCATCAGGACGGACACAACAATCTGGACGGAAAGCTCATCAACGGAGAACTCTGGCAGGAAACGATGAACAAATGGCTGTCACACTATCTGTACGGTGTAGAAAACGGCATTGAAAATATGCCTGCCGTAACCGTGCAGAGCAATGTGGACGGGCAATTCACAACCTATGATGCCTGGAGAGAACTATCTCAGCAGGAGATGCCGGTAACTGCCGGGACATATCAAACGACGATCAACACAGAAGGACTGGCAGAATACTCGACCCGGTTCCTGAACGGTGAGGACCCGGAGTTAATCGGTTTGAAGGGGCAGGAACTATACTATGCCACGCTGGAGGAACCCTTTGCCGGCGTTTATACCATTGATATTCCGGAAGGGACGACAATCTTCGGCGTGCCAGAAGTGCATGTAAAAATGTCTACCCCTGTGACGGATAAAGACGGCCTTATGATTACGGCTGTTCTGGTTGATTACAGAGAAGACGGGACTCCCTTCAAAGCCTTTATGACAAAAGATCGGCTCAATGAGACCTTACCGGTCAAAACCATCGACAGTTATGAACCGGGCGGCGGACTGGAAGAAGCCGATATTCTGCAGTTTGTGCAGAGCAGCACGCCCAGCAAGTGCGTAACCTTTGGCTGGACGGATTTGTGCAACCCGGGTCTGGGCTATGATTCAAGCGAATATGCGAACTCAACCGATCTGGAAGCTGACAAAGAGTATGACTATACCTTTTATATGCTGCCAACCGCCTATACGGTAGCTCCCGGCCACCGGCTGCAACTGGTGATCACGGCATGGGATCCGTATCGCGCTTTTCTGGATGAGGACTATGTGCTCGATCCGACCCTGCTTACCGAATACTCCAATTTCAACTACTCCTTTACCATTGACAACACCTCAGTACATGTATTCATGCCTGTGGCCTGACAATTCTGACAGTGTTATATCCTCTTGGTGTCCATTTTTAAGGGATGTGGTGAAAAAATGGCTGCTGTCCGATTTATAGGGGATATTTTATAATGTTTTAGCCTTACAGAAGGTGAAGAAGGTGAAGAGGGGGGAGAAGCCTGAAATAGAGCTTCTCCACCCTCTTCACCTTTTTAATACTGATAGAACTCATTGGAGAGGTAGGACATGTATGTGCTTTCTCCAAGAGCGGACATTACACTATTATAAAAAGAGAGGAAATAATCTACGTTTTTCGGTGACGGCCTACTGCTTCCCGGATCTTCGTTTGAACTTTTCAGTTCCTCCAGAACGGAACAGGCGGATTCGTAGTCTGCTGTCAGTTCCCGCAGTCGCCTGCTGAACTGCCGCATGATTGCCAACAGGCGTTCGGGTTGATTTTTGAAGTAATCGGAAAACTCTTTTTCTCCAATCTCACGAAGCTCTGTTCCGTCTTCCAACGCAACGGCGGTTGCACTGCGAGGGAAGTATTCAATCATGCCGATTTCTCCGAGAAAATTTCCTGCCTTCAGAACGGTCAGCATGAGTTCGTTTTCCGTACCAAAGCCGACATAAACTCCTACACTGCCGGAGACGATGTCAAACATTGTTGCAGCAAAATCACCCTGACGAAAGATGACAGCTCCTTTTTCATAGGTTTTACAATTCATTGTTTGACCTCCTTTTCAGAAGCTTCCTTGATGTCCCGGCAGACACTGACGTATTCATTCGTTCTTTTGCGAAGGTTACGACTCATTTGCTGCAGAATTGCCAACACGTTTGCGGGATTCTTTTTAAAAAATTCTCCAAATGAATCTTCTGTGATCAGAGCGACTGTGGTGTTGTCTGCCATCGCAACAGCGGTAGCAGAACGCGGCGCTTTTTCCAGAAGCCCCATTTCTCCAAAGTAGTGATCCGAATAGTATTCTGCCAGAAGTTTCTGCTCCGATGTGCCGAATGCTGCAACAATGCCGACTTTTCCGGTGTAAACCTCGTACATGCAATCACCGGAATCGCCTTCCCGGAAGATTACTTCTCCCTGTTTAAATGTTTTGAGTTGCATTTTTCCCTCCTGTTTTTTATTGCATTTTGATATAACTGTAAATATTTTCGTAACACGGTAAATCAGCTACACCGAGCTTTTTTACAGCCCAAAGGTCTCTCTGATTCCCAGCCATTTCTGATCTTTTTCCGAGAGGATCAGGGGAGTAGCGTCTTTCAGCATATAACCCATTGCAGAAGCATTGCCCGGATACGTTCCGTTTACATCCGGCCATTCGATACCAATATGCGGGTCATTCCAAGCTAAGCCGCCCTCATCATCAGGATGATAAAATTCATCACATTTATAACAGAATTCAGCCCTGTCTGACAAGACTAAAAAGCCATGAGCAAAGCCTCGCGGTATCAGATACTGCTTTCGATTGTCCGCTGTCAGAATTTCACCATGATATTTCCCGTATGTAGGGGAATCTCTGCGGAGATCAACAGCAACGTCATAAATCGTGCCATAAATGACGCGGACCAGTTTTGTCTGCGGAAAGCGTTTTTGAAAATGCAGCCCTCTCAGCACGCCTTTGGATGACATGCTTTGATTATCCTGCACAAAGGAGATATACAAGCCTGCCTCATACATGTCCTTCTGGCTAAAGGTCTCCATAAAATAACCACGTGAATCCTCATGAATGGTTGATTCAATCAGACAAAGCCCTTCGATCCCGTCGAGATCGTACGTGACATGAATCTGCCCCATTATAATTGTGCCTCCTTTAAATACCTTCCGATTGCATCCTGCCAATCCGGCAGTGGTTCAAAGCCTGCCGAACTCAATTTGGACTTATCCAATCGACTGTTGAATGGCCGCACAGCCCGGTTCAGCCCAAACTCAGCTGTTGTAACCGGGATGATCTGTGTTTCCAATCCATACTGCCTGTAGACTTCCTGACAGAATTCGAACCAGGAACAGTAACCACCTTCATTGGTAACGTGATAAGTTCCGTATTTCTCCGTCTCACTCATATCAACCAGAAGGCGTGCCAGATCTTTCGTATAGGTTGGTGTACCGATTTGGTCACTGACCACACGGACGGTATCGTGTGCTTTACCGAGACGAATCATCGTGGAGATGAAATTTGTACCATTGATACCAAAAACCCAGGAAGTGCGGACAATAAAGTAGTTCTCCATATTGCCTGCAACGGACAATTCTCCCTCCAGCTTTGATTGCCCGTAGACATTCAACGGTGCGTAATTTCTATCATCCGGCTTCCAAGGGATTGTCCCTTGACCATTGAAAACGTAATCTGTGGAGAGATAAATCATTTTCGCCCCGACAGCTTTGCAGGCTTTTGCAAGATACTCCGGGCCTGATGTGTTTAATGCAAATACTTTTGTTCTGTTTTCTTTTTCCTCTGCGGCATCTACTGCCGTCCAAGCGGAACAGTGAATAACGGTATCAGGGGCAGTTGCCATAATTACCCGGTTCACATCATCCTGATCGGTGATATCAAGCGGAATATAGGGCATAACCGCAAGATCATCTGTGCCGCGGTAGGCTTCTCCGCTGCCGGAACCAATTCCCTTGTAGCCGCGGCGGACAAGTTCCAGCATCACATCATGCCCGAGTTGCCCGTTTACCCCCGTAACCAGCACTCTCATCCGCGTTATCTCCTGAGTTTCCCGGTAGCGGTTTTGGGCAGAGGGCACGCAGAAAACTCTACACAACGAATTTTTCTGTATGACGGACCGAAGCGGAACAATTTTTCGATTTCTTTTTCTATTTCGCTTTCTATCTCACGGCCCGTTTCTCCGGTATAGATTCTGACTGCGAGACTCCCGCTTTTCTCAAAAACAATGCATTCTTTTACATTTGGGATTCCGGAGATAACCCGCTCCGGATCTTCGGGAATGATGTTCTCACCACTAGGAAGAACGATAATATTTTTCTTTCTGCCAACAATATACAGATAGCGATCCTCATCAATATACCCGATATCTCCGGTATGCAGCCATCCATCCTGAAGAATTTTACCGGTTTCTTCCGGATCTTCGAAATACCCGTCAAACACGCTCCGACCGGCAATGATGATTTCGCCGCGGCCATTTTCATCGGGATTATCAATACGGACATCCAGGCAATCCAGAATTCTGCCGACAGAACCCGGTTTTGAGAAAAGCCGACTGTTTTTCATCACAGAAACCGATACCGGCCCACAGGTTTCGGTCATGCCATAATCTGAGGTAACATCGATATTCCAGGATGCAAACAGTGCCCGCCTGTTTTCGGGCATGGGTGCTCCACTGGTTCGAAGTGCCACCAACCTGCCGCCGAGCATTTGTTTTGCCTCTTCCGGCGACCGACCTTTTAAAAGATTACAGATCAGCTCTGCCTGGGCAGGCACCATAAAAGTTGTAACCGGCTGCGCATATTGGTAATCCCACAAAAGATGCCGCAACCCGGCACTGAGGTATGCTGTCGTCCCAACAAGTAGGGTACCCCTCAGGTCTCCGATACCGGCAATATGGAACAGAGGTAATGTGAGCAGGCACTTGCTTTTATCCGCCTCCATTCCCTTCCAGACGAAACGCTCAGCAGTCAGATTCTCCTGCCGGATGACAGCCGCTTTCATTTTTCCGCCTGTTCCGGAGGTGAAAATCATCAAAGCCGGCTGACTGTCCTTGACATAATCATCAATCCATGCACGATCTCCGGCCTCCAGAAATGCTGTGCCTTTTTCCAGCAAAGATTCCAGCTCAGCCAGACTGAGAAGACTATCACTCCCGAGAGTGGATTGCTCTTCCAACGTTTTCTGTATATCGGAGTCGGTAAAGACAACTTCTGCCCGGCAATGATGCAGCCGTTTTGCCAGTTCTTCGGCATCCAGAGCAGGGTCAAGGGGCAGCACTACCATATCACTGCAAATGCAGGTCAGAAAAACGAGAACCCAAGAAAAGCTTGTCCTGCCAACAATGCTGATGGTTTTGCCTTTCCAGCCGTTGTTGTAAAAAACCGTCCCAAGAGCCATGATATCTGTAATCAATTCCTGATAAGTAACTCCTGTTACGCGTCCCTTTTTTTCATCGAACCACTCATACGCCATTTTCTGTGGATGACTGATTCCATTCAGGAAGAGAAAATGCTTCAGCGTTTCTTCGGAACAGTTTGCTCCAGCTTCTCTGATCAATTCCATCAACGAAGTGTTATCCATCTACTTTTCTTCCCTCTCATACCATTCAAAATTTCCGGTCTCGTCTTTCACCTGGTTTCATCAAAGGGATATATTTCTGAATTTCAGACATCAGCAAACGTTTCTTTTCCGCGGACATGTTACTTTTCTGATAAATTCTTGTGAACATTCCCATCATCATCCACAGATATCCACTCGGCGAGATGTTGTTTTCCAATGCCAGGTTGACAATGATTCTGACCGGTTCTGTATAAACTTCCACCGGGAAGGAATCTTCTTTCAGCATTCTCTGCAGAAGTGAATTCTCATTTTGAACATAGGTATAGGCGACGAGCTTCGGCATCACACAGATTTTCCTGGCTTTACAATAGCAGCGCAGTGCAAAGAGCACATCTTCTGTCAGGAGAATATCCCGATCAAATGTAATGGAGTTGTCCACAATCAGATCTCTCCGAATGATTTTGCAAGAAAGCATAATTGCCGCTCCATACAAAAGCTTTCCCTTGCTGTCAGGGTCGTCCGGCACAATGATGCCGTCTTCGGTGTTCGGGAAATCCAACAGAATTGGAACCTCAAACAGGTGGGGAGCGGTCAATTCCTTTTCCGCGCTGCCGATCAGGATGTCGCAGTCTTCCTCTTCCATTTTTTTGAGTGCCGGGATGAGAAATTCTTTTTTCAATTCGTCATCATGATCGACAAAATAGACATATTTCCCTCTGGCTTTCGTCAGGGCAAAATTTCTCGGAGACCAGGGAGCATGTGCGTCATCATTTTTTGGAAAGACGCGCACAGCCTTACTGCCATTTGTAATGGATGCAATATCCTCCATCGACAGATTGTGCGTATTATGGAGAATAACGATCCATTCCCAATTCTTTTGCATTACCGCCATTATGGATCGGGCGGTTCGCTGAAAAGAAACAGGATCCGGTTCGTGAACAGGTGTTATAATCGACAGCAGGATTTTATCGTCCATTCCGGTTTTCTCCTTTCATGACAGCATCTGAAATGTCTGCCGGATTTGTGCTTCGTTAGGAGTGATCGCTTCCCGCATCATCTTTTTGACGATCTCCGTCGGAACCATATGGGCCGGATCTGACGGATCCCCGGAAGTGAGAACAGAGTTTAATGCGAAAAGAGGCATGATCATGCCGAAATACGGCTGCAAAGCTTCTGCGCTGTTCACACCAAAATATTGCATGAAGAACGCTCGCCCAATACTGACAATCCTGTCAGCAGGAATCCCCATGCTCTGTTCTACAATGTCAGGAATCTGGCGCGGACCAATAATAAGATCCCGGAACAGTCCGACTAGGTCCCATACTTTTGATCCGACGGAGGCATCCGGCAGATCAATCAGCAAAAATTCTTCTCCCTGAAGCATAATATTCCCGGGATGAAGGTCGCCGTGTACCAGTGAATTGCGATCAGGAATGCTGTCAATCAGACTGTGGAGGAGATTCAGATCTTCCGCTGTGCAGCATCTCGCCAATGGCGGCACCTTTTCATGGAGAACTGATTTCAAATTCGGAAACACGCCGGATTTGAGCGGAATTTCATGCAGGTTTTTTACAAAATCTACATATTTGACAAGATATTCCTCTTCCTTTTCCGAGGCGCGAGAGAAAGCATGCCCCAGTGTATCGGAATGGAGTAATTCAAAAACAATGCCATATCTTTCATCACAACGTACCACATCGTATGTGATGACGGAAGGAATCCCGTTGATCACAGCCTCTCTGGCAAGAGAACGCTCGTGTTCAATCTCTTCCAGCGTTTGGGAAGAGGAATAGAGTTTCAGAATCTGATCTTCTCCCAGCCTGTAGACCGTGCCGCTTGCTCCCTGGCCGATGACTTCACACCCTTCTACTGAGATTTCCCGGAGTTTTTTTCTGACGTCAAACATCTCAGTAAAACCAGTAACCTCAAGGATGCCATATACTTCCGGGGTTACATTTCTAAGTGAAATTTTCTCTTTTTTCTCTTTCTGCAGACGAAGTAAAACGCGAAGACCGGCACTGGAGATGTACGTCAACATTTCTGTATCAATCACGAGAGAAGCTTCCGGAAAGTTGCGTAATGCTTCCGTGATTTCCGTTTCTGTCTGCTGCGCATTCGCAGAATCGATTCTTCCCTCAAGGAAAATCGTGAGGATACTATTTTTATATTCTGTCTTCATCAAGCAATTCCTTTTTCTCTAAACTTCCTAAACTTCTGCAATCAGCATCGTTTCTGTGAGCACCGTACCGATAGCCGGATGACGGATTTTAAAGTGATACCCCAGATTCAGTTCCTCCAAAATAGGTTTGATGCGGAAAAAGTCATCGGCGTTGTGATAAATACTGAAAAGTAAAGCGGGTCTCTTCTCCTGAATTGTTCGCAAAGCTCCACTGAGAAGGAGCTGTTCTGCCCCCTCAACATCCACTTTGATCAGGCCTACATCCAGGGCGTTTTCTTCCGCAAATGCATCCAGGGTTGTACTCTCAACAGTCTCAGTGCCATTATAGGGTACTACGCTGTTTGGTATCTGGGTGTTGACGGAGGCGATCATGGATTTTGCCATTTCGATGGAGCCTTTTTCTTTGCCCAAGGCCATCTTACAGGGGATAACATTCTGCAAGTTGTTGAGCTCTATCGTTTTCAGGAGTTTGGCATAGTTTTCGGCAGTCGGTTCAAACGCCCACACTTTGCCGGTTGTGAGCGGAGCAAAAACCAGCGCAGAATCCCCGATATAAGCACCGGCATCAATAATATCCCGGTGAGCAAATCTCTCCGGATGGTCCAAATGTTTTAATCCGCATTTTTCCGAAAACACACTTGCTTCAAAATCCGGATCCGGGAGCATGCAGCCATTATAGAACCAGCAGTCGTCTGCCAGACGTATCGTCTCTTGAGAGAGGCGCTCGGTATTCTCCCGATATTCTTTGTTTTCCTCCTCGGAATAAAGGGCAAGGTAGCGCTCTTCCGTACCGCGGATTTTTTTGAGGCGATTCAACGCCAGGACCACTGTTTGAATGCTTTTTTCGTCCAATCCTTTTACAAGTGCCAGAAAGCGTTCCTGAAAATCAGGCATCTGTTCGGCGTCAACAGGGAAATCACGATAATAGAGCCTCTCGCGAAACGTGTCGATTACGCCGGCATCGGAAGACTTTGCGGCTGTACTTATGGCATTCAGCCTGGCAAAAATCTGGTTCTGCTTTCTGACAAGTGTTTCTGCCATCTGAAGCAGATTTGCTGAAGGTTCATAATCGGGCATTGGATGGAAACCTCTTTTCTGTGCAAACTTAAGAACCGATCTGTTCTCGGAGAAGACTCTCCATAGATTGAACCAGCTTATCCGTGAAAGCGGGATCATACTGTTTTACATCAAAGTGCAGGGTAAGGCGAAGACAATTATCCGCCTTCCACAGGAAGCTGCCCTCCGGAAAAACGCTGTAATCCAGCTGATACAAGGGACCAGCCCGGCTTATCGCCTCCCGTGTTGGGAACAGCAGGGAATCAATATGCGGAGCCATCTTCGGAATCGTCTCCCGACCGAAGGCGGAGAGCATAATATCTTTCAACGGAAGATAGCTGTATTGGTCTGCCTGAAGGCAGCCGGTCATAAAATCTTTGATAGAATCCCGGACGGAAAGGCGAACCGGAACGGAATTTACCATGCATCCAACGGTATCTGCAAGGCCCGAAACAGGGATGGCTCTGCCTGAAACTACGCACTCAAAAAAGATGCTTTCCTGCCCCAGCAACTTTAAAAAGGCAGAACCATAGGCAAAAAGAACCATTGTTGTGACAGAAACTTCCAAGGTACGGCTTTTCTGTTCCAAAGCTTCTGTCTCCTCCGAAGTAAAGGAGAGGCTGTAAGCCCCTTTCGCTTGAGAAGCACTGATTTGCCCTCCAGCAGGAGCTGGGATGCAGGCAGGAACGGAATCCTTCAGATACTCCTGCCAGAACTCTTTTGCCACGTTCAGCTGTGCAGGATCATGGATGGCTTCCAGCCAGGGAATATAAGCGTCCTGCCGGTCGGGACGATCTGTTATCAGATCCTCCAGGAGAATCTGTTCGCTCAGGCCATCTATCGCCGTGTGATCACAAACCAGCACAAATGCCGTTTCATCGTCACTCATGCGGAAGGCGGCCGGGAAAAACAGACTTTCGGGCTTTGGGAAACCGTACAACCCTGTCAGATAAGCGCCCACAGCGGAACGTCGCCTTTCCGGTTTCAGCATTCGATAATCCCGGTATTCCCAATAAGCCTTCTTTTGCCCGAGCACTTTCGTAAAGCAGGTTTCTCCTTCTTCAAAAAAAGCACTGCGCAGAGCAGGATGGTTATTCAGTATTTTTTCCGCTCGATCTGTAAACGTATCTTCATCAATCCCGATCGGGATCCGGAAAGACTTGACAATTCGAAAATGCCGCCGGATCCAGGTATCCTGCATATCCGTGACCGGATATACTTGGGAAACTGTTACCGGTTGTCCATTTGTCTTGTCAGTATATATTTTTTTCAAAGCTCCGGCAAGCTCTCTCACGGAAGGAGCATTCAAAAAGTCCTCCAATGTCAGGGCATATCCCTGATCATGCAGCCTGGCAATCAGAAGCACCGCGGAAAGGGAATCCATCCCCTGGGCAGGCAAGCTCTTTTCCGCCGATAGCGTTTCTATCGGGCGATTCAGAACTGCAGCAGCAGCGGTCAGAATCTGCCTTTCTTCCTCTGAGAGTTCCCCGGAAGCAGGTGCCGATACCCGAAACTCCGGCACCATACTTTCCAGAGTGCGATAATCTATTTTACCGTTGCTCCCGACCGGCAGAGACTCCATTTGAACCAGCACGGAAGGAATCATATAGGCATTGAGATGCTTGCGCAGATGGCGCTGCAAGGCTTTTGAATCGCACGGAGAATCACCGCTGCAGGCATAATATGCTGCCAGAAGGGGCGTACCGTCGTTATCGCGGCAGAGCACTGCAGCAGCACATGTGATACCGGGAAAGCTGAGAAGAACACTCTCAATTTCCGGCAATTCGAGGCGCTGCCCGTGAAATTTGACCATTCTGTCGCTTCGACCGCGAAGAATAAAGCGGCCAGTATCTGTTATAACGCCAAGATCTCCGGTTTTTACTAAGCGAACACCTTCCACAACAATGTTCTTAGCGTCGAATTGCCGGGCACTTTCTTCCTCATCCGGATATGATCCACCATCAATATAATAGCGGTCAAACATTGTAGGGGCATGCACGCAAATCTGTGCTTTTTCCCCAGGGCGGCACTCTATACCATCTTCATCAAGGAGTTTGACGATACACCCTGGGGAAGGAATCATCCCGGGCTCTTGATCCCAGAGACTCCGCCAGCCGATTCCGAAAATCTCTGTCTGCCCATAGAGTTCGAGGATGCTCGTTGTCTCCGGAAAGACAGCTCGAATCTGCTGCTTCAATTTTTCCGGAACGGGCTCCGCGAAAAAATTCAGGTTTGTAATGTGGCTCGCTGCAGCACGGAAGTGGTCATTACTCATCATAACTGCAAACTGGGAGGGGATCATAGCCAAAAGGCAACGGGCATTGCTCTCCGCAGCTTCGCAGAAGGCGTGGATGGATGCCTGCTCTTTTTCTGTCAGCAGCACCAGCTTTTTCCCATTGAGCAGAGCAGAAGGATATTCATAATGATAGGCAACAATATAGCCCTGTTGTATATGCCCGATTACTGTATCGTACCGGGCAGGATAAATTCCTATTTCAGAGAGGTGATATGGGAACTGCTCAAATAGGAAACAAAGAGATTGCTGGTTCTGGCAGACACCTTTCGGCCGGCCAGTTGTCCCTGATGTTGCGAGCACCATGGCAGGATCATCCTCGCACGCCAGTTCCAAGTCAGCTATGGTTAAAAGCTCATCCCGCTTTTCATGAAGGATCTCTTTCACGTATTCCTCATTCAACACAATGGAAACGCCACAGGCTGTACGCAGAGAGCGGAAACGCTCCTCCGGCGTATCGGCATTCACCGGCATCACGGCTGCACCGGCTTTGAGGACACCGAAAATAGCCATCAGCATTAATTCACTGCGTTTCATACGCACTGCAGCAAAGCTCCCCGGGCCAATCCCGGCTTTTTGAAGATGCAGGGCAATCCGATCTGTTGCATCGTCAAATTCAGCATAGCTTGTGGTTTTTCCACGGCACTCTATCGCCGTACCCTGAAAAAAGCCACGACGAGAGAGAATTAATTGCTGGACTGTATCTTTATTTTGCTTCATATATATTCAGGGTTCACTCCTTCGGAAAGAAACAAATTCTGATAAAAACGGATCATCTCGTCGTTGAGAAGATACAGGTCATTGTGGAAAAGCTTCGGAAAATGGAACAACCGAAGTTTCGGGTATAAACTTTGCACAACAGCAAGCTTGATCTGCTCGGTTGGGTCATCATAGTCCATTTTAGCATCCAGATACCAGACCGGGCCTTCATACTTTATGTTCTCGTGAACGGTGTTGAGCAGATCAATCACAGCATTCTGTTTTTTTAAGGTAATTTCCAGCGGCTCGTTTACAGCAGAATCGCCGTATTTCTTCCCTCGCTCTGTTACCATGCGAATATACGGGTCATCTTCCGTCAGACGATGGAATGTTTTGCCCGGATAAATCCAGTGCATCAGGGTATCGCCCATGAGAACTGTTTTTTGCTCGCCAGTACGCTTTTGCCAGGCATCTGCCATAGAGACCGCAAGCTGACCGCCAAAGGAAAAGCCCGCAAATCCCCATAGTATTGCTTGCTCAGGCAACTCTCTTTTCAGAAGCTCCGTATAACAGGCAATCAGGGCATCATAGTCATACCGCCCTACTTCCTGCATGATATGATCCGGGAAAGGCTCAATCACAAAAAGGTTGAAAGACTCTTCCCATAACGCACAAAGCCTTGAAAAGCCACTGACCGGGACAATCCCATGGATGAGGACTATAATCGGTTTGGCTGCATCATACTCTTTATAAAACCAGCCGATTGTTTTCGGTGCGGTCAGGATTTCCCGAATGTTTTTCAACCGAAGAACATCTGAAACCGTAATACGCGGATCGTATTTTTCAACTTCACTGACATATTGTACTGCCAGAATAGAATCCATCCCCAGAGAAAGAAGATCGTCCGTTACTCCGAATCGAATATCCGGCATCATTCGCTGCGCGATCTCCAGGAACTTCTCTTCCAGATAATCCTGTGGAGGTTCCATGAGAGAAAAACGGTCAAAATCAGGCTCCGGAAGTGCTTTTCGATCTACCTTTCCGTTGATGTTTTTCGGGAAGAAATCCAACTGCACCCAATAGGCCGGAACCATATAGCGCGGAAGCTTTTCGGAAGTGAAGCTTTCCAATTCTTTGGGTGTGAGCTCTTTTTCTCCGGCTTTCAGCAGATACCAGCACACAAGGATTGCTGCGCGGTTGCGCG
>JAFUGY010000010.1 GCA_017469115.1 Oscillospiraceae bacterium | reverse complement strand
TCTGTCGGTCATATCTTTTATTGGAACTGCTGAATCTGTTGATCAAGTAACTTGACCTTGCTGTTGATATCATGTAATATCAGATTGTGTTCTTCTTTGAGCTCTTTCCGTTGCTGATGTTTTTCTGCTTTTATGTCCGCGATCGCTGATTTAAGTCCTTTTCGGCTCAGATATGCCAATCCGATGATCCAAGCAACGAAAAGAATGAAAACAACAGCGAGACCTACCACGAAGAGCGTTGCAGAAACGCCCAAAAGCAAGAGAGAAGCGAAAAAAACACAGGGTAATCCAACGATTCCTATTCCCTCTAATTTTTTATGAGGAGCGTATTGCTTGACAGATTTTTCCCAATTGCTTTTTATGCTATCTATCCGGGATTCCTCTTCCTGTTTGGATGCCTCGATTTTTTTCTGCGTGTTCTCTTTAAGGTGGTCTTTTTGTTTCTGGAGAGCTTCCCTTTCTTTGTCGATTATCAGAAACAGTGACCTTATCAAGACGGAATAGTACAGAGGATATTTTTCCTTGATTTCAGGATTTATTTTATCTATAATTGCTTGTTTGGAATAGATGGAAGCCCATTTTGCTGAGGCATCTGCGGAATAACGCTGACAAATGCTGCGTAAGAGCTGTTCAAGCTCGTTTGTGTCTATATTCCCATTTGTTTTTGCACGATATAGTACATCGAAATAAAATAGGGGAGAATCTGGTGATTTAAGTAGGAGGCCCGGATTCAACTGTAATTGATGGGATGCTTCTTTGATGCCGAGTACCTTCTCTGCAAATAAGACATTCTCATCACCTGGAAACTGATACTTTAGTTCCGAGAGGGCTCGGCTAGCCCTGTTGAGATCACCATGCTCTACAAAGTAGCGCAAACGTCGGAGTAAGTCTTTTTTTACTATTTCTCCGTTTATGACCTGATAAGCATCCTGTGGAATATAATTATCCGTTTTAATGGCTGTTAATCCACCACAAAACTGGCATTCTAACAATCCCTTTTGCTTGTGATCTATAAATCGGCTTGATCCACAAAAGCTGCACTGAACCGGTTCGGAAAGGGGCATATAATTCACCTCACCTGTCTTTTTGTCTATTATACCATAGCTTTGACCGAAAATCAAGAACTTTTTTGTTACTTATTTGTTACGAGCACCGGTAAAGCAGATGCTTTCATTTTTCACTGATTACGCTTAAAATAGCTTGACTTTTTTCGGGAGTTGTGCTACAATAAAACAGTACAGCAACGATGGGGAACATCTTTGCAAGGGATCCTCTCCCAGAGAGCGGCGGGGGCTGGAAGCGCCGCAGAGGATCGCAGAGCACGCAACACCCCGGAGCCGGCGGAAGAACCCGGATGCATCCCGGCAGTAGACCCGCCCGCATGGAGCGCGTCAGTCTCCCCGAAAGAGCGGGCTTTTGCAGATTTGCACAAGCCAATCAGGGTGGTACCGCGGAACCGCATTTACCAGATCATAAATGCCGTTTTCGTCCTTGAATCTGTTTTCGATTCGGGCGAAAACGGCTTTTTTGTTTTTTGCCCGCCGCCGGATTCCCGAAAGCCAATTTCAAACAAGGAGGTAACTATGCAGATCACAGAAGAACTGGTCTCCTACGTTGCACAGCTCAGCCGCCTGCGGCTGAACCCGGAGGAGACTGCCGAAATGCAGCGGCAGATGAGCGAGATCGTCAGCTATATGGATAAGCTGGGTGAGCTGAATACCGATGACGTCGAGCCGCTGTCCCACATCTTCAACATCACCAATGTCATGCGCGAGGATACCGTTGAGCCGTCCTATGCCCGCGAGGAGATCCTGAAAAATGCTCCCGAGCATACCGAGGAAACCTTCGTCGTGCCCAAGACCGTCGAATAAGGAGGGTATGCATGGATATTTTTCAGATGACTGCGCTCGAATGCGGCGCAGCGATCAAAGACGGCAGACTGACTGCTGTCCAGGCCGCAGAGCAGGCAATTGCTGCCGCCCAGGCCGACAAGACCAATGCCTACATCACCGTCTGCGGTGAGCAGGCGCTTGCACAGGCTGCCGAAGTCCAGAAGCAGATCGAAGCCGGCACTCTGACGTCTCCCCTCGCCGGTGTGCCGTTCGCCATCAAGGACAACATCTGCACCAAGGGCGTGAAGACCACCGCCGCTTCCCACATTCTCGGGGAATTTACCCCCGTCTACAACGCCACCGTCATGGAA
This sequence comes from Oscillospiraceae bacterium, assembly GCA_017469115.1. Lineage (GTDB taxonomy): Bacteria > Bacillota > Clostridia > Oscillospirales > Oscillospiraceae > Limivicinus. The sequence continues at coordinate 2,736 of JAFUGY010000010.1, read as the reverse complement.
AAGCTCGGCGCTGCCGGTGCCGTGACCGTCGGCAAGCTCAATATGGATGAATTCGCCATGGGCTCCACCTCCGAAACGTCCTATTACGGCGCGACCCGCAATCCGTGGGATCTGAACAAGGTGCCCGGCGGCTCCTCCGGCGGTGCGGCTGCTTCCGTTGCCGCAAAGTCTGCCCTCATTTCCCTCGGCTCCGATACCGGCGGCTCCATCCGTCAGCCCGCTTCCTACTGCGGCGTCACCGGATTCAAGCCGACCTACGGCACCGTTTCGCGTTTCGGCCTGATCGCCTATGCATCCAGCCTTGACCAGATCGGCCCGGTTGCCCGCGATGCCGCCGACTGCGCCGCAGTCATGGACATCATTGCCGGCAGGGACAGGATGGACGGCACCAGCCTGGACACCGGAAACGAGGGCTACCTCTCCGCACTCACCGGCGATGTCAAGGGATTGAAGATCGGCATTCCGAAGGAGTGCTATTCCACCGCAGGCCTCGATCCCGAGGTCGCTGCAAAGACCCGCGCCGCTGCCGACAAGCTCGCAGAAGCAGGCGCCGTTGTCGAGGAAATTTCCCTGCCCTTCCTCGATTACGTCATCCCGGCCTATTACATCATCGCCGCTGCCGAAGCCAGCTCCAATCTCTCGCGCTTTGACGGCGTGAAGTACGGCTTCCGCGCCTCCAAGGACGATTACAGCGGCCTGGTCGATATGTACAATGCCACCAGAAGCGAGGGCTTCGGCACCGAGGTCAAGAAGCGCATTCTGCTCGGCACCTTCGTGCTGTCCTCCGGCTATTATGATGCCTACTACCGCAAGGCGCTGCGCGTCAAGGCCGTCATCAAGCAGAAGTTCGACGAGATCTTCGCCGGCTATGACCTCATTCTCTGCCCCGTTGCCCCGACCACCGCGCCGGAGCTCGGCAAGAGCCTGGCAGATCCGATGGCGATGTATCTCTCCGATATTTTCACCGTTTCTGTCAATATCGCAGGCCTGCCCGGTATTTCCGTGCCGTGCGGCTTCGACAAGTCCGGCATGCCCGTCGGCGTGCAGCTCATCGGCAAGGCACTTGCTGACAGATGCGTCCTGAATGCCGGCTATGCGTTCCAGCAGATGACCGATTATCACAAGCAGTTTGCGGAGGTGAAGTGAGATGGAATGGGAAATTGTCATGGGTCTTGAGGTGCATGTCGAGCTTGCCACCAAGACCAAGATCTTCTGTGCCTGCACCACCGAATTCGGAGGTGCGCCGAATACCCACTGCTGCCCGGTCTGCACCGGTATGCCCGGAACCCTTCCGGTGCTCAACCGCCAGGTCGTGGAGTATGCCGTCCGCGCAGGCCTCGCCCTGAACTGCGGCATCAACCGGTACAACAAATTTGACCGGAAGAATTACTTCTACCCCGACCTGCCCAAGGCGTACCAGATCAGCCAGCTCTATCTGCCCTTCGCGCATGACGGCCGTGTCGATCTGAAAACCAAGTCCGGCCGTGATGTCTCCATCCGCATCCATGAGATCCACATGGAGGAGGATGCCGGCAAGCTCGTGCATTCGCTGTTCGGTGACACGACCTACCCGGACTACAACCGCTGCGGCGTGCCGCTGATCGAGATTGTCTCCGAGCCGGATTTCCGCGAGACAGAGGAGGTCATCGCGTACCTGAACAAGCTCAAATCCACCTTTGAATACCTCGGCATTTCCGACTGCAAGATGGAGGAGGGCTCCATGCGTGCCGACGTCAACCTGTCTGTCCGCCCGAAGGGTGCGGCGGAATTCGGCACACGAACCGAGATGAAGAACATCAACTCCCTCAAGGCCATCGAGCGTGCGATCGCCTACGAATCCAAGCGCCAGATCGCGCTGATCGAAGCCGGTGAGCGCGTGGTGCAGGAGACCAGACGCTGGGACGAGAACAAGGAAAAGACCTTTGCGATGCGTTCCAAGGAGAATGCGCAGGATTACCGGTACTTCCCGGAGCCGGATATTCCGCCGGTGTCGATTACCGACGAGGAGATTGCGCATTACATCGAGATCTGCCCGGAATTCGCGGATGCAAAGGCAGACCGCTATGTGGCAGAGCTGGGGCTTGCGCGTGAGGATGCGCAGATCATTGCAGGGTCGAAGTACCTGGCAAAGCTCTTTGAAGAGACGAATGCGGCGGTGAATGATCCTGCCGAGGTGCGCTACTGGATGATGACGCAGATCATGTACTTCATGAATGAGCGCGGCGTGCAGCCGGAGAAGATCACACTGGATCCGGCGCAGTTTGCCAAGTTCATCGAGATCGTGAAGGCAGGCCGCATCAACCGCCAGATCGGCAAGCAGGTATTCGAGGCCATGTTCTTTGCCGAGGGTGCATTCGATGTCGAGCAGTACATCAAGGAGCATGATCTCGAGCAGGTCGATGACAAGTCGCTGATCGAGGAGACCGTTGCGGCTGTGATTGCAGCGAATCCGAAGGCTGTCGAGCAGTACAGAAGCGGTCAGACGAAGATCACAGGCTTCTTTGTCGGCCAGACCATGAAGCAGCTCAAGGGCAAGGCCAACCCGGCAACGGTGAATGCCGTGCTGGCGGAGGCACTGAAAAAACTGTAAAAAAACCAACCCGCGGTGCAGGGGCTCCCGCCCCTGCCGGGGGTTGAGGGGGCGGAGCCCCCCTTAAGTCGGCGCCCGCCGACAAAAAAAGCACCTTCCCATAAATCAGGGAAGGTGCCGTTTTATACAATTCAGGAATTTTCTTC
>JAFUGY010000118.1 GCA_017469115.1 Oscillospiraceae bacterium | reverse complement strand
GCAAATGTGATCTTCTTTGCTTCCCATTCTGCTACAATCTCCCCGAAGTTGTCTGGCGGTGAGATTTCCGGTCTGCCGAAACGGACCCCTTTCAGCTTGGCTGCCGCGATTCCTTCCGCTTGTCGCTTCTTGATGTTGACCCTTTCATTTTCTGCTACAAAAGATAGGATCTGCAAAACCAAATCCGCAATAAAAGTTCCCATCAGATCTTTCCCGTTCCGCGTATCCAGCAGGGGCATGTCGATCACGCAAATGTCGATCCCGATATCCTTTGTCAGCACGCGCCACTGTCGCTGTATTTCCTCATAATTCCGGCCCAGGCGATCAATGCTCAATATGTAGAGCAGATCGCCGGGCTTTAGTTTTTTCATCAGCTTTTGATACTGCGGCCTGTTAAAGTCCTTGCCGGATTGCTTGTCCACATAGATGTTTTTCTCCGGCACAGACTTCTCCTGCATTGCCAGCATCTGCCGATCTTCATTCTGATCCGTGCTGGAAACACGGACATATCCGTAAAAGCTCATATAACGACCTCCTGTGATTTTCACAGAAGAGCATAGAAAAAAGCAGTACCCGAAGCAATTCGGATACTGCTTTACTGTCTTATGAGCATTTGGCTAAAAGCCGGGCTCTTTTGATCTCAGACAAACGTCACAACGTCATCAAATGCGCGTTTGGGCACGTAATAATTCCGTTCCTCATCCAGATAATAATCGGTTTTTCCGTCCGCTCCGACCGGCACAATGGTGCTTGTGTGGCTTGGCTTGCCGAGCGCTATCACAAGGCGGATCTGATCTTCCTCCGGCACACCCAGCAGTTCCCGAATCTTCGGAATGTTAATCGACCCGAGAAGGCAGCTTCCGATTCCGTGCGACCACGCTGTCAGGGCAATGGTATGTGCCGCTATGCCGACGTCAACATCCGCAAAGGCGATGGCGTTTGCTTTTTTCACCATCACGATAAAAGCGGTAGGCTGTTCGCCTTCTTTCGGGGTGCCGAGTTCAGGCGGCAGGGCTTTGGCCCATTTCAGCAGAGGCTGCATCTGTTTTACCTTTTCTTCACTCGTAACAGCGTAATACGTGAGAGGCTGCAGATTTGCCCCGTTGCTTCCGATTCTGGCATTCTCCAGCGCTTCGCGGATAACCTCTTCCGGTACTTTTTCCTGTAGGAATCGCCGATAAGTGCGGCAGCCGAGCATCAGTTCGTTTAAATTCATGGTATGTTCCTTTCTTAACAACTTTGCTGTATCATATCATGCCCGGTATCGTTTTTCAAGCAGGAATTCATAAACGGGATTCGGAAAAGCTGTTGCACACGGCAGAAAATCATGTTAAGATAAATCAAAGCAGAAAACAGAATTAAACCGAAAAGAGAGGAGACAGTTATGGTGAAAAAAGTCCTTGCGGCAGTTCTTGCCGTGGTTTTATGCCTTTCGACGGCGGTTTCGGCCTTCGCTGTCATTATTCCCAACATTGTGAAGAAAGACGATAACGTCTGGCTCGTTGAGTATGATACTGAAACAGGAAAGATAGAAACTACCCTTCTTTACGGCCATTGGCACAAGTTCGGCAATTGGGTCGTCACCCGAATGCCGACCTGCACAACCACCGGCCTTCGCTATCATACCTGTCTCATCTGCAAAAAGACCTTCTGGGAGGATATCGACAGGCTTCCGCATTCCTGGGGAAGCTGGACGGTTACGCTCGAGACGACTGACCATTCTGCCGGCCAGCGCCAGCATACCTGTTATATCTGCGGTACCGTTGAAAGCGAGACCTTTTATCCGCAGGGTACGCTGAAACTTTATGATAACGGATCAGAAGTAACATCTCTTCAGATGCAGCTCCATGAGCAGGGTTTTCTCGACAGCGGATATGTTGACGGGCAGTTTGGCCCGAAAACAAAAGAAGCCGTGCAGGCTTTTCAGAGCAGAATCGGGCTTGAATCAAACGGCATTGCCTGGCCGCAAACCCTCAATCTTCTCCGGCATGAGTTCAGCGAGTGGGAAGTAACCGTTGCTCCCACCTATTATGAACCGGGCGTGATGGAGCGTCATTGCTCACGCTGCAGCTTTGTCGAGACGAAGCCGTATGGTTCCGTCCTTCGTCAGGGCATGTACGGCGATGAGGTGCTGCAGCTGCAAATCCGCCTCAATGAGCTTGGTTATGCAACGGGCTCTCCCGACGGCAGTTACGGAGATACGACGCGCCGCGCCGTCAGAAGCTTTCAGACAGACAAGGGCTTTCCGCCTGACGGTGTTGCCTGGCCCGGTGTATGGGATGCCCTGTTCTCCTGAAGAAACGGGGACGGTTTTTACTTCCCCTCCGTCATTCAACTGAAAAACGAATCATCCACCCGAACAAACAGGTGGATGATTTTTTTACTTGGGTTCTTTTCTTGCCACGAGGATGGGCTGGTAGAAAGCAGTTTCCTCCGGGAACTTCCAGCTTACATTCCTGCATCCTCCGGCAAGAAACAGTTTCGTCAGTTCTTCTCTCCGCGTAGCCCTGTATTCACAGGTAAACTTGCTGACCTGCAGCGAGTCCTCATCTTCAATGATATACTGGGTCAGCTGGTACAGATTCTCGTTCCAGACCCATGTCTGGAAGGAAACCCGCTGTCCCTTTTCTGTTTTGTGGATATAAGGAGGGGAGTACGGCGGTTTGCTTTCCAGAAGGCTGTCATAATCCCGGATGCTGCCGACGAAGATTCCGTTCGGTTTGAGTCGGCCGACGATGCTGTCTACAGCGGCCCCCAGATCCTCACTCGTGAGCATATGCGGCAGCGCATTGTCCATTGCAATCACAATGTCGAACTGTTCGGAGAGGGTTTCTGACAGAGCACGGAAGTCAGCGTTTTCAAACCGGATCGTCACATGGTTGTTTTTCGCCCGTTCTCTTGCTTCCTTCAATTCACCTTCGCTGATATCAGACGCCGTGACGGAGTAGTTCCGTTTTGCCAGCCCGATTGCCTGGGTTCCGATTCCGCAGGCGCAGTCGAGCACGCGGGCAGTGCGGTCAAACCCTGCCTCCTGAAAGATCCTGTCCAGAATGGCAGCCTGCTCCTCTGTGGTGGCCTGCCAGTCGAGAAAAAGCTTGTCGTATTGCGATGCCATGCTGTCATAAAAGGTTTGTGTAATATTCAAAACTCGTCACTCTTTCTCTTATTACGGATGTTTAAACTATTGTTTGAGATCTTCTTCCATCATCTGTCGGATTTCTTCTCCGAGCTGGGCAGTTTTCGAAGCCTTGACGTGGTCTGCCGGTAAAACATCGAGAATTGTCAGAGTCACTACGGTTTTACGCCACGGTGCACGATAGCGAATCTGATCAGCTCCTTTGGCGGTCATGACCACAATAGGCACATTGGCTTCCTGCGCTGTTTTGAACACACTGTTGTGGAAGGGAAGCAGCTCTCCCGTTTTGCTGCGTGTTCCCTCCGGATAAACGACAACAGGCCCCACCTTGTTTTTCAGCAATTCGGCACAACCTTTGATGGCAACAAGAGCATTGCGTGGATTTTCCCGGTCGATCGGGCGAAAACAAACAGATCTTGCGAGCCTTCCGATGACAGGAATCTGAAAGTTCTCCGGTTTGGAGATAAAAATCAGCCTCTCTTTGCGCAGGGCATACATGGTGCAAAGCGGATCGTAGTTCGAAAGATGGTTGGAAACCAGTAAATAGAGGCTGTCTTTCGGGAGCTTTTCTTCTCCCTTCAGGTGAATCTTAACGCGGGAAAAGATCATGATAAGCAGATCCGTACCGTCGGCAAGAAAACGGAAGTATGGATTGTATCGGTCATAAAGTCGGTTTGGGTTAACAAAAAGCATGCTGACAGCCATCACAAGAAGAAACAGCAGCGTCAGGGCGAGAAATGCCGCCGGAATCAGCAACAGGAAAAGAATCATTTTCAGGAACAAAGCATTGTCCTCCCAAAGAGTATCATCTGTTTTCAATATACCACATTTCAAGCAGGAAAATCAATTGGTGTTGCTCTTTTGCGAAAGAAATATTTTTTTCTTAAGAATTCCTCCTTGCCAACGGGCAAGGGATTTTGTATAATATACAGAGTTATTGGTAAATTGGGTTTTCATGAACCGAAACCATATGGTTTATCTTTTAACCGTGATTTCAATGATATCCTCGCAAGGGGTACATTGCTCATAAATAACAAAATCATTCAATAGGGGAGAGCTGATCAAATATGAAATGTCCGTTCTGTGGTGCAATCGAATCCAAAGTTATTGACTCAAGACCGGCGGATGAAGGTACCATGATCCGCCGCAGACGTGAATGCCTTACCTGCAAAAAACGTTTTACTACTTATGAGGCGATTGAGCGGCTTCCGCTCGTTGTCATCAAAAAAGACGGCAGCCGCCAGTCTTTCGACAAACTGAAGCTGATTAACGGTATGGTCCGTGCCTGTGAAAAGCGTCCGGTTACGCTGTCACAACTGGAAGCCATTGCCGAGTCCATTGAGCAGGCCCTACAGAGCGGAGCCGATCGGGAGATCAACTCTTCTGAAATCGGCGAAATGGTCATGGTTCGCCTGAAAGATGTAGACGAGGTTGCCTATATTCGCTTCGTGTCGGTCTACAGAAGCTTCAAGGATATCAACTCTTTCCTGAAAGAGCTGGAGAAGCTGGTTGAGGAGCCTTTAAACGCATAACCTGCATTCCCAATCATCGAAAGGATAGAATCACGTTAATTCTGAGGATGGAAACAATGGAAAATCCAGGGCTTGTTCGTGACGAGCTTGACCGTAAAATTCTTATTCTCTATGTTTTGCGCCACCTCCCGGCTCCGGTCGATTCCGAGCTGTTGTTTGAGGTATGCCTGTGCGACAATGGGTTGCAATATTTTGATTATCAGGATTGCCTGCAGGATCTCGTCTCCTCCGGAAATGTTGCGGAAGAAGAGGATGAGTATGTCATCACCGAAAAGGGAATCCGAAATGCCGACCTTGTCTGCACAAGCCTTCCTTTTTCCGTGCGAAGCGCTGCCGACAAACTGATTGAGCCCGCAGCTGAAATGCTGAGCCGCGCTGCACTGATAACGGCCGAAAAACAGGAGACCGATCAGGGGACGTATATGCACCTTGCCGTGTCAGACGGGGAGTGTTCTCTTCTTGATATGACGATTTATTGCGGCGATGGGGAAAAGGCAAGACAGATCAGAAAGAATTTTCGGCGTAATGCTGAGAAGTATTATTCCGACTTTATTGCAGCTCTCAGCGTAAAAGAAAGCAAGAAAAAATAATTCCGTGGAGGACGAAACCTATGAAAACAGTACTTCCGGCAGGGTATAAAAGCTGCCTGTCCATCTATGATACCCAGAAGGCAATAGGCCTGTTGAAACGCTTGTTTGAAGACAGGCTTGCTGCGCTTCTCAATCTCTATCGTGTGTCTGCGCCTCTTTTCGTGGCGGAAAACTCCGGATTGAATGATAACCTCAACGGATATGAGCGCCCGGTTTCCTTTGATATTCTGCATGCGGAGACGAAGGCCGAAGTGGTGCATTCTCTTGCCAAATGGAAGCGGCAGGCGCTGAAGCGCTACGGGTTTTATCCAGGCCGTGGGATCTATACGGATATGGATGCCATTCGCCGCGATGAGGACGTGCTGGATAATCTGCATTCTGTTTACGTCGACCAGTGGGACTGGGAGAAAATCATCCTTCCCGAGAATCGGAACCTGGATTATCTTAAATCAACCGTGATGGATATCGTCACGGCCATCTGCGACACGCAGGATACCATGGAATCCATTTATCCCCAGCTGCGTTCTCTGCCGAAACTCGAGCGTTCCGTTACTTTTGTTACGTCACAGGAACTGGAAGATCTCTATCCGGATATGACGCCGAAGCAGCGGGAGAATGCCTTTACCAAAGAGCATAAAACCGTTTTTGTCATCGGAATCGGCGGCAAGCTGAAATCCGGCAAACCGCATGACGGCCGCGCACCCGACTATGATGACTGGGAGCTGAACGGAGATATTCTTTTCTGGTATGATGTGCTGGGATGTGCCATGGAAGTCTCGTCCATGGGCATTCGTGTCGATCCGGAATCTCTTGACCGGCAGCTTACCCTTTCCGGATGCGACAGCCGCAGGAATCTGCCCTACCACAAAGCATTGCTTGCCGGGGAACTTCCTCTTACCATCGGCGGCGGCATCGGGCAGTCACGCGTTTCCATGCTGCTTCTCGGCAAGGCGCATATCGGTGAAGTGCAGGCCTCCGTCTGGGATCTGGAGACCGAACAGGCCTGCGAAAAGGCGGGTATTGTTCTGCTTTGAGAAAAGGAGGATACGGGAATGAGCAAAAGAGCACTTGTTGTAGAAGATGACGCCAATATTGCTGAGCTTCTGAGATTATATCTCGGGAAGGACGGCTTTGAAGTAATGATCACCGGCGACGGTGCAAGAGCGGAATCCTCTTTCGATCTGTTTGCACCTGACGTCGTCTTGCTGGATATTATGCTTCCCGGGAAAGACGGTTGGGAGATCTGCCGTGATATCCGGAAAAAATCAGCCGTTCCGATTATCATGCTGACTGCAAAAGGCGAGACCAGCGATAAAATTACCGGGCTGGATCTGGGAGCCGATGACTATGTCACCAAGCCTTTTGATGTGAAGGAACTGCTGGCGAGAATCCACGCCGTCATGCGCCGTGCCGATTCCGACGGCCCGATGGAGAAAAAGCTCACCTTCGATAAGCTTACCATCAATCTCGATTCGTATGAGCTGATTGTGGACGGCAAAAAAATTGACTGTCCGCCCAAAGAGATGGAGCTTCTTTACCACCTGGCTTCTTCTCCGAACCGTGTGTTTACTCGTAACCAGCTGCTGGATGAAGTCTGGGGATTTGATTATTTCGGTGATTCCCGTACGGTTGACGTCCATGTGAAGCGCCTGAGAGAAAAATTGGAAGGTGTTTCCGATCAGTGGAGTCTGAAAACCGTCTGGGGTGTCGGCTACAAGTTCGAGGTTACAGAATAAGACCGCAGGCTTTACCGCAATGCAAAAGCTGAAATCCTCCCGAACAGCAGGAAATGGATTGATTCCGGTTTTCCTGCGTTTGGGAGGATCTTTCATGATTCTTCCGAGAAGGAACTGAAGAAATTTCTCAAATAACAGTGTTATAGAGAACTAAATTATGTTGACTTTATAACAAGAAAGTTGTACAATTATGTCGACCGATCCAAACCAATTCAACTGTGTTGAAAGGAGCGTCACATGATGTACAACATGATAAAAAAAGGCATATCCTTTTTCCTTTGCATTCTCATGATCTGTTCCCTGATTGGCTCGTCCGCCTTTGCCCAGGAGCACGAGCACAGCTATTCTGAGGTACGGATTGAGCCGACGTGCACAACACCGGGCTATATGGCCAACGTCTGTGGCTGCGGGGACTATAAGGACCTCACGGTTCTTGAACCCCTCGGGCATGATAAGGGCGATGCGGAGGGCATTGTTGTGCAGGCACCGACGGCAGAAGCTGCCGGGATTATGGGTTATTACTGCACACGATGCGGCGAAGCTATTTTTGTAGAGATCCCCGCACTTGGTAAAAATGAAGAGGGGACAGCTTCAAAATCTGGAGAAACAGAACCTGAGCCCACCGAAAAGCCCGAGCTTCCGCCTGACCTTCCGGAGAGTGACCCGACCGTGGATCTGGAAGCCGCAGTTCTTTGGGAAGAGCGGAGCCACTTCCGTAAAATGGCCTTGACGGGCAACTGGCGGCAGGACCTTCTGACCATTGCCAGCACCCAGCTCGGCTATCACGAGAGCGAGAAGAATTTTGAGCTGATTCCCAAGGCAGATGGTACTTATGATAAAAACGGCTGGACGCGTTACGGAGCAGCCTTTGGTTATCCGTACGGTGACTGGTGTGCCATGTTTGTCTCTTTCTGCCTGCGATATGCCTGGATTCCTGCAGAATCCTTCCCCTATGGAGTTGCTGCCGATCAATGGCTGCTTGATCTCGCCGGGAAGGGATTCTGTACCTGGGCTTCGGGCTACACGCCGAGAGCCGGCGATCTGGTATTCTTTAAATTTGGGAATACAGATGCCACTGCCGATCATGTCGGTATCGTTGTTTCGGCAGATGGCAATACGCTTCGCACGGTAGAAGGCAACCACACTGATGAAGTGCAGATGTTCGATTACAGCATGGATGATGAGCACATCATTGCCTATGCAATTCTTCCGGAGAATCCGAACCCGATTGCACACTATGTGCTGCCGGATGACGGGACCCTGATTGAAGAGCCGGCGGTCACAGAAACTCCTGCACCGAGCGCAACGCCTGCACCAAGCGCAGTTCCTACGCCGACCGCAAGTCCGGTACCAAGTGCAACTCCTGCACCGAGCGCAGTTCCTACGCCGACCGCAAGTCCGGTGCCGAGCGCAGCTCCTACGCCGACCGCCAGCCCGGTACCGAGTGCAACTCCCGCACCGACCGAGACTCCCGCACCGACCGAGACTCCTGCGCCGACTGTAACTTATGGGGAGTCCGAACTCGGCAGCTTCCGTAGCGATATCCCTGTTGCTGAAGGCACAAAACTTTTTGTGCAGGAAGCTGTTCCCAATCCCGGATCGGTGAGAATGATTCAGAACTTTATCCAGAATTATATGGATGCCGCTCCCGAAGAGATTGCCGTTACAGCCTATACGGTAGCGCTTCTCACGACCGAGGGGGGTATCAACCCGGCATCTGCCGATGTTACGGTAAAAACTGCGCTTCCGCTTCTGCCGGTAACGGGCGGATATGCTACGGTAAAGGATATTGTTGCCGTCTATGCCTCGGCAGACGGGATTCTGCATGTTTACAAAGCAAATGCCGTAACCGAAGGCGGATGGATTACTTCCGTATCTTTCCGTGCCCCTGAAGCTGCCATTTATGCGATCTGCTATACAATGGAGATACCGAACGCATAAGCCGCAATAGGGGAATTCTCCTGATGAGGAGTGTTTGACTCTCAGCATGAAAAGTATTTATTTACGAAATTTTATTGCCACGGCAGCGATGATCGGCCTCAGCCTGCTGCTCGTGGCTATCTCTATTTTCCTGATCGGCCGCAGTTATATTATTGAGGATTATCTCAACAGTATGCACGACAGCGCAGACGAGGTGGCGCATTCGGCATCTGCACTGGCAGAAGAAGATTCTCTGAACAGCTGGATGCTGGGGATGATCCTCTCTTCCATTTCCAAGGCGACGGGGAACCATATTTTTGTGGCCGACGGAACCGGCATCGTTGTCAGTTGCTGTGATGAACTGCCGGTCTGCAGTCATCTCGGAAAGCAAATTCCGGAAGATGTCCTTTCCGGTATTCATTCACGCGGCGTCTTTCAGGGGAAGAAGCTTCTTACCGGTTTTTTCCCAGAAGAGAGGTTGCTGGTTGCGGTGCCGGTTTCGTCCGAAAGCAGCACCATCGGTTATGTGGCAGTCAGCGTGATGCAGAAAAATATTTTCTCTCCCTGGAAGACGTTTCTGATCGTCATGACCTTTGCCTCCATTGTGGTGTTTGCCGCCATTTTGATTTTTGCCTTTGTCTATTCCAAACGGATGGCGAAACCGCTGGATGAAATCGCCGAAGCGTCACGATCTTTCGCCAGAGGAGATTTTTCTGTCCGCGTCCCGCAAAATACCGATACATCCTATGAAATGGGTGCGCTGATTGATTCATTCAACAAAATGGCGGATTCTCTGGAAAATGCGGAAAAACGCCGCAGTGAGTTTATTTCCAATGTGTCTCACGAGCTGCGTACCCCGATGACCACAATTTCCGGCTTTGCCGACGGGATTCTGGACGGCACCATTCCCAAGGAAGAGGAAGAGAAATACCTTCGCTCGATCCGGGATGAAACGAGGCGCCTGTCCCGCCTGGTGCGCAGCATGCTGGATGCCTCTAAAATGAAGTCTATGGCGTCCGATCCGAAACGAAGGACGACTTTTGACCTCACAGAGCTTGTCCTGCAGACGCTTTTGAGCTTTGAAAAGCGTGCCACGGAAAAGAACCTGGATGTCGATCCTCAGTTCCCGGACAACCGCCTGATGGTTCATGCGGATAAAGACGGGATTACCCAGGTGATCTACAATCTGCTGGACAATGCCGTGAAGTTTGCCCAGCCCGGCAGCTGCATAACGCTGCGCCTTTATATTGAAGACAAAAAGGCTTACTGCTCCGTGCAGGACGTGGGGGAGACGATCCCCGCGGATGATCTCCCTTATATCTTTGACCGTTTCCACAAGTCCGACCGTTCCCGCAGCCTGGATAAAGACGGAGTCGGTCTTGGGCTTTATCTCGTGAAAACCATTTTGAACAGCCACGATGAAGACATTGCCGTAAAAAGTGAAGACGGTGTAACGGAATTTGTTTTTACGCTACCTCTGGCGGAAGCATAAAGGAATTGAAACATGGAAAACTGGTATCACACTGAGAAAACCGAACATACGGGCTGGTATGCGCCGCTTCATCCCGAAAAACAGGAGCTGCCTGCCTCCGCGCCTGAAAAAACCGGACGCAGGCGGGCAACAAGAATCATAGCCTTTATCCTGATTCTGGCGCTGATTGCTTCTGCTGTTTCGTATTCCATTGTCCCGCGCCCCGGCAAAGCGCGCCCGGTCATCGGCACCGGCGATTGGGCAGAGTCCTCCGAGCCGGAAGAATTCCCCGAAGATTTCGGTGACTTTTTCAGCACATATTACACGGCGACGGAGAATGAAAAAATCGAAGTCCGGATTCCGGCAGGAGAGGATAAGCTGACGTTTGACCTTTCGCTGATTCCCGCCGAAGGGGAGGACCTGACGCTGCAGGAGATCTATCGGGCGTGCGCTTCTTCCATCGTTGCCATCGCCGGCTATACCGACGGAATGGCCGGTTATAACTGGGGCACCGGCGTTGTTTTGCGCGCTGACGGGCTGATTCTGACCAACACACACGTGATTGACGGTTGTGACAGTGCAGAAGTTGTTTTGAAAGAGGACGAACGGTATCCGGCCGTTCTGGTCGGTGCGGATGTCATCAGCGATCTGGCCGTTTTGAAGATTGAGGCCGAAGGCCTTACCCCGGCTTCCTTTGGGGAGAGCACTTCGCTTTCCGTAGGCGATAGGGTTGCGGCAATCGGCAATCCTTTGGGAGATGAGTTTACCCGCACCTTGACCGACGGGATTATCTCCGCCATCGACAGAGATATCTCCTACAACGGCCGCAATATGACGCTGATTCAGACCAATGCCGCCCTTAACGAAGGCAATTCCGGCGGTGCCCTCTTTAATATGCACGGTCAGGTTGTCGGCATCACCAACATGAAAATGATGTCGTCTTTTTCCAGCATCGAGGGCATCGGATTTGCCATCCCGTCAGCGACGGTGAAAAAAGTCGTCGCTTCTCTGGTAGAGTTCGGTGAGGTGAAAGGCAGGCCTTCCATCGGCATTACGGTAGGCCAAATCCCGCAAAACGCGTTGGATCATTACAACATGCCGGAAGGGCTTTATGTGGCAGGCGTCTCCGAAGGTTCGGATGCTGAAAAACAGGGTATTCGCGTCGGGGATGTGATCACGGCAGTGGATGGGCAGAATGTTACGACGACGGAAGAAGTCATCGCCATCAAAGATGCCCATCAGGTAGGGGATACCCTTACCTTTTCCATCTGGCGGCCGGAAGGCACCAGCGAGATACCCATCACACTGATGGATACCAACGATATTTACGGCTGATTCATCTTTTATGCCTGAATGAGGGTTTAACATGGAGAAAAAACAGTACCTGGAAGCGGGTAAAATCATCAATACGCACGGTGTGAAGGGAGAGCTCAAAATCGAGTCATGGCTCGACAGCCCGGAGTTTTTCAGCTCCTTTCCCCGCCTTTTCTCGAAAGGGAAAGAAGTGAAGATCCTCTCAGCCCGCGTTCACAAGGGCTTTGTCATAGCCCGGCTGGAAGGGATTGATGATATGAACAAAGCGATGGAACTGAAAAACACCGTTGTTTCCATTGCGCGCACCGATGCCCACCTGCCGGAGGGAGCCTATTTTCTCGCTGATATCATCGGCGCAAAGGTGATTGACGAATCCGGGCAGGAGATCGGCATTCTTTCGGATATTGAAGAGACGCCCTCCTCTCCGCTCTATGTTGTCTCCGGTGGTCAGGATCGGGAGGAGCATCTGATCCCTGCCGTACCGGAATTTATCAAAGCGGTGGATGTGGAAAACGGTGTCGTGACCGTTCATCTGATTGAAGGGATGTGAAAAGCCCGTGAGGATTGATATTCTGACGCTCTTTCCCGATACGGTTTATGCCGTGCTGCACGAGAGTATCATCGGCAGAGCTGCCAAAAAGGGAATTCTTGAAATCAATTGTGTCCAGATCCGTGACTTTACCGAAAACAAACAGTGTCAGGTAGATGACTATCCATACGGCGGCGGCTGGGGATGCGTGATGATGGCGCAGCCCCTTAAATCCTGTCTGGATCATGTGATGTCAACGGCTGAAGGGAGAAAATCCCGGGTGATTTACCTCTCCCCTCAGGGGAAAACCTTCACGCAGGAAACAGCCAAACGCCTTCGCAACGACTATGATCATCTCGTTCTCGTCTGCGGTCACTATGAAGGCGTGGACGAGCGTTTTATTGAAAAATGTGTGGATGAAGAGCTCTCTCTGGGAGATTTTGTCCTCACCGGAGGAGAAATTGCCGCCATGGCAGTGGCGGATTCCGTCTGCCGTCTGGTACCCGGGGTGCTGTCGGATGAAGAGTGCTACACCGGCGAAAGCCACTGGGACGGTTTGCTGGAGTATCCGCAATATACCCGCCCGGAGGAGTGGGAAGGCCTTTCCGTTCCGGAGGTGCTGCGCGGCGGAGATCATGCAAAAATCGTGCACTGGCGCAGAAAGCAGCAGCTCCTGCGAACCCGTGACAAACGTCCGGATCTTTTTGAAAAGCTTTCTATTACCGATCCTGCAGATCTGAAGCTTCTGGAAGAAATCCAAAGGGAAGCGCTGCTTCCCGTGCTTGACAAGCCTCTTTCGTTCCGCAGAGCTGTGCCGGAGGATCTCCCTCAGGTGCTTTCCATCGCCGCTGATGCCAAGGCCGTTCTGAAAAAACGCGGCATTGACCAATGGCAGGGGGCTTATCCCAATGCGGAGGCGTTCCTGTATGATATCGGGAGAGGGGAGTGCTGGATTGCTTTCCACGGAGAAGAACCCGCTGGCATATTCACGCTTACAACCGAAAACGCTCCCGGCTATGACGCCATAACCGACGGAAAGTGGACTCCGGATCTGTCTTTCTGTGTGATTCATCGCTTGGCTGTCTCCGCAAAGTACAGAGGAACAGCCGTTTCAGCATATCTCTTCCGTTGCGTGGAAGAGATTGCCCATTCGCTTGGCGTGGGCAGTATCCGCGTGGATACCCATAAAAAGAATAAATCCATGAAACGCGTCCTCAATGAATCCGGTTATCGTTATCGCGGAAATATATCGGTGCTGGTTGAGCCCGGTCACGACCCGGCCCGACAGGCCTTTGAAAAAGTATTGAATTAAATTCCTTTTTGCCCTCCCTTCTTGGGGAGGGGTACATTTATGCGATGGGTGAGGTAACAATGAATCTAACCGACTATAATCAGATCAAGGACCTGCTCTCCAGGCATGGCTTCCGGTTCTCCAAATCCATGGGTCAGAATTTCCTCACGGCTGCTTGGGTTCCGGAAAAGATCGCGGAGAGCGCCTGTCTCGATGAAAACACAGCCGTTCTGGAAGTCGGCCCGGGGATTGGCTGCCTGACGGTTGAGCTCAGCCGCCGTGCCGGAAAAGTGCTCTCCGTCGAGCTGGACCGTTCTCTGATGCCCATCCTTTCCGAAACGCTTGCCGGCTGTGAGAATACCGAAGTGCTGTTTGCCGATGTGCTGAAGATCGATCTGGATTCGATTGTGAATCAGGACTTTGCTTCCTTCCGCCCGGTCGTCTGTGCCAATCTGCCCTATAACGTCACCTCACCGGTGCTGACAAAACTTGTTACCTCGGAAAAGTTCGATTCCGTCACCGTGATGATTCAGCGCGAGGTTGCAAGAAGAATCTGTGCCGGGCCGGGAGACAAAGACTACAGTGCTTTCGGGATTCTGCTGCAATGGTATACCACACCTGAAATCCTCTTTGATGTTCCGCCCTCCTGCTTCGTGCCGCAGCCGAAGGTGACATCCAGCGTCATTCGCCTTACCAGGCGCGAGCAGCGCCCTGTCACGGTTCAAGATGAAGCGCAGATGTTTTCGCTGGTGCGGGCAGCATTTAACCAGCGGCGGAAGACGCTTGTCAACGCTCTTTCTTCCGCTCTGCCCCGTTTGGAGAAGGAGACGCTGGAAAAAGCGGTGGTCTCCTGCGGGTTTG
>JAFUGY010000117.1 GCA_017469115.1 Oscillospiraceae bacterium | reverse complement strand
AGCTGCAGGGGGATGACTGCGAGGCTGGCGACAAAATGGGGATCTGTTTTCGGAACGTAAATGGTAAAGTTGACCGAGTCTTCCACACTGTAATTGCCATAGCTGGTGACCCCCATCAGATAGGCACCGCGCGCTTTGCACTCCGCCATATTACTCACGGTTTTTTCAATGAGCCCCGGCTGCGTCAGCACGCCGATGACCAAAATTCCGTTCTCTACAAGGCTGATGGTGCCGTGCTTCAATTCCCCGGCAGCATAAGCCTCGGAATGAATATAGGAAATCTCCTTCATTTTCAGGCTGCCTTCGAGGCTGATGGCATAGTCGAGCCCGCGGCCGATGAAGAAAACATCGTGCGCATGGGCATATTTGGAGGCAAACCACTGAATGCGGTCGCGGTCTTCGAGGACGCGCTTCATCTTATCCGGCAGAGAGAGCAACTCTCCGATATAATAATCGTAACGATCCTGTTCGATCTTTCCTGTGACTTTTGCCAGTTCCACGGCAAGGGCATAAATGGCGGCAAGCTGAGCGCTGTACGCTTTGGTGGTAGCGACCGCAATTTCAGGACCGGCGAGCGTATAAAGCACGTGCTCGGCTTCTCTTGCAATGGTCGACCCGACGACATTGACAATGGCGAGGGTTTTTGCCTTATGCTCCTTGGCTTCACGAAGGGCTGCAAGGGTGTCTGCCGTCTCTCCGGATTGCGAAATCACGATGACCAGGTCATTTTCGCCGAGAAGGAGCTTTCTGTAGCGAAACTCGGATGCCATCTCAACCCGAACCGGGATGTCAGCAAGGTCTTCCAGCACATACTGGGCAGCCATGGCAACATGCCAGGCGGATCCGCAGGCGGCTATATGCACCGCATGAATCCCTTTCAAGAGCTCTTCCGTAAGGCCGGCAGAAGAAAGGTCAATGCGGTTATTTTTGATCAGGCTTGCGAGCGTATCTGCCACCGCCTTCGGCTGCTCATGGATTTCTTTGATCATAAAATGCTCGAAGCCTGCTTTTTCAGCAGCTTCGGCATCCCATTTGATCTCCGTCGGGGGGATCTGCACTTCATCGCCGTTGAGATCGAAGAAATGCACTTCTCCGGGCAGGATGCGGGCTGACTGCAGATTCCCGATGTAAGAGACATTGCGAGTATACTTCAGGATGGCCGGGACATCGGACGCGAGGAAGCTCTCTCCGTCAGCTACTCCGATGATCATGGGAGAGTCTTTTCTGGCGGCATAGATTTCGCCGGGATAGTCTTTGAACATGAGGGCGAGAGCGTAGCTTCCGCGGACACGCACCATCATGCGGTTGATTGCATCAATCGGCCCGATTTTATACTTTTTATAATAATAGTCTACCAGCTTGATGACGACTTCGGTATCGGTTCCGCTGTAGAACTGGTAGCCGTTTCGCAAAAGCTTTTCTTTCAGCTCCTCGAAGTTCTCGATAATGCCGTTGTGCACGCCGACCACATCCGATTCCACCGGGCCGGATGCAGAAGCTCTTGCGTTGCCGCTCACATGAGGATGCGCGTTGATCTGCGTCGGTTCGCCGTGGGTTGCCCAGCGGGTGTGACCAATGCCGCAGCTGCCCGGAAGAGCAGCTCCGTTATCCACCTTTTCCGCAAGATTGCGCAGTTTCCCGGTTGCTTTCACGACCTCAGCAAGCTTTGACCCGTCGCGGACAGCCAGACCTGCCGAATCATATCCTCTGTATTCGAGCTTGGATAACCCGTCCAATAAAATCGGAGCGGCATCCCTCTGCCCTGTAAATCCAACGATTCCGCACATGACAATCTCCTCCGGTCCTTCTTTTTGCGGCTATTATAACAGATGGCTTTGGGATTTTCCACTGTTTTGATCAGAAGGTATCAACGCAGTTGAATGCAGGCATCCCGCTCCGCACCGACGGATACATAACGGATCGGGCAGGAGACCATCTCCTCCAATGCCATGATATAGTTCTGCGCTTCCTTTGGAAGGTCACTGAAATGTCTGCAGGAGCTGATGTCACAGCAAAAACCGGGAAACTCTTCGTAAACCGGCTTAGCAGCATGAAGGTCCTCGATGGAAGAGGGGAAATCCTGTGTTTGGATGCCATCCAGTTCGTACGCCGTGCAAACGGGAATTTTCTCCAGATAGGAGAGGACATCCAGTTTGGTCAGGACAAGACATGTAGCCCCCTGCATCTTCACTCCGTAGCGGGATGCGACCGCGTCAAACGGACCCACACGCCGTGGCCGACCGGTGGCAGCCCCATACTCTCCTCCGGCTTCGCGCAAGGTGTCTCCCGCCTCACCAAACCACTCGCATACAAACGGCCCTTCTCCGACGCAAGTGGAATAGGCTTTCATAATGCCGATTTTCTCATTCAGCTCAGCAAACGGGACTCCAGCTCCAAGAGGCGCATATGCTGCAAGGGTGGAAGATGCGGAAGTATAGGGATAAATGCCATAATCAATGTCGCGCAGAGCACCAAGCTGCGCCTCAAAAAGAATGGATTTTCCTGCGTGAATTGCATCTTCCAGATAGCGGGTTGTATCCCTGATATAGGGAAGAAGAGGCGTGCCGTAAGATGCCAGCCACGCAAGCACTTCCGCTGCGCTGACAGGCAGCCAGCCATAACCTTTCTCAATCGTCAGGTTTTTCCATGTAACCAGTTCTTCCACTTTTTCTTCCAAAGTATCCGGATGGAAAAGATCTCCCATGCGGAGTGCCTTTTTCATATATCTGTCAGCATAGGCAGGAGAAATCCCGCGACGCGTTGAACCGAACTTTTTATCCCCCAGCCTGGCCTCCTCCAATCGGTCAAGCAGACTATGGAATGGCAAACAGATTGATGCCCGGGAACTAATGATCAGGTGCTCCGGAGAGATTGCAACACCTGCCTTTTTCAAATTCTCCATTTCACCGCATAGATGCTCAAGATCAATCACCATCCCGGGAGCAAGGACGTTTGCAGTGTTTTGCCTCAGAATACCGGATGGAAGCAAATTCATCACGAACTTTCCTT
>JAFUGY010000116.1 GCA_017469115.1 Oscillospiraceae bacterium | reverse complement strand
CTTTGAGATTGTTGACATTCATGATGCCGACAGAGGCGGAGAAACCGTCCATCGGGGCACCGGTTGCAACCGTAAAACAAGGCAGGCCGAGCTTGAAGCTGGAAAAGCGCAGCATGTCGGTGATGGAGCCGGTGCCGACGCCGATCATGAGATCGCAGTCATCGGGCTTGTTGAGGACGATTTCGCCGAGGGTGGCTTCGTCAAAGCCCAGATGGCGAATCACCAAAACGAAGGGCTGTAAACCGGCCTGACGGAGGAGCTCTTCACAGCGTTTGGCTGCAATTTCGTAGGTGATCTTGTCACAGAGGATATAGGGATGGCGGTAGCCGCCTTCCAGAACGAAACGGGGAAGGCTCTCCAGCGCACCTTTGGAAATTTGAATGGCTTTGATGGGCGCATAGTGGGTGTGGCCGCAATCACATTCCAGCTCGACATTCAGATAGCTTTCCACGCTCCGGGGTCTATCATACATTTTCATAAAAGAAACTTCCTTTCAATCCAGGTGATGAAGCAGCCGCTCGCCTACAGCGCCGTGGGGATGAATGACGGCAAACTGATCTCTGGTATAGCCCTTTTTCTGCATCATGGCAATGCAAAGGCCATCGAAGAGAGAAATGACGGCGAGAGTACTTGCCGTGGCAAGCATGTTGAAGCGGCAGGGTTCCCGGTCGACCTTCACTTCGAGATAGATATCGGCGTTCCGGGCGATTTCGGAGGAAGGGTTTTCGGAAACGGCGATGAGCATGGCCTGCTTGGTCTTGCAGGCGGGAATGAGAGGAAGCAGTTCCACCGTGTTGCCGCCTTTGCTGATGAGGATTAAAATATCATCCTTCTGCAGAACGCCGAGATCACCGTGGACGGCGTCTGCCGGAGACATATAGAGGGCCGGGATCTCAATGCAGCTGAGGGTGTGGGCAATTTTCTTTGCGGACATGCCCGAGGTACCGCAGCCGGTGAGAATGACTTTGCCTTTGCAATTGAGCAGCGCATCGGCAGCACGGAGAACGGTCGGATCGTCGATTCGCTCGGCGAGCTTCTGCAGGGCTTCGGCTTCTTCCTGAATGGTACGTTTGACTTCGGATAACAGTTCGTGATCGGTCATGAGCGTTGGGCCTCCTGTTTGTCAATCTTGTCATATTCTGCTGCAATCAGGGATGCATCTTCACTGCCAGCGGGGATGCCGGTAATCTTTTCCAAAGCCGCAGGCATGCCGAGGGTGCGAATGAGCTGCTGCATCTCGACACTCTGGGCATCGTTGGGATTATCATAGTGGAGCACTTCGGCAATACCCTTATAGTAAGCGGGCGTGGGCTGCCCGAACGAGTGGGCGTAATTCATGGCGGCGACAATACGGTCATTGGCTGCGAGCTTGCGGATCGGCTCACGGGAGACGCGCTCACAGGAGTCAATAATATGCACATTCCGGAAGCGATTCATGATAAAGGTGCGGTACTGCAGCATCTCGTCCGCGGTGAAACCGTGGCGGGCGGAGAGCATGGCACCGGCCTCCTCCATCATCTGCCAGACGACCTCATAGATTTCAGGATCGGCAAGGGATTCCTGCACGGTGCGGTAGCCTTTGCGCCAGCCGAAGCAGCCCGTGACGGCATTGGGACCGTTGAGGGTGAAGATTTTGCGCTCGAGATAACGGGAGAGATCATCCACAATATGGAGACCGCGAATCTCGGGGAGAGGGCCGCGGAAGCCGCTTTTCAGGGAATCCCATTCAAAATACTCTTCGGCAGTGACATCCGCCGGGAGGGCATTTTTGACCGGGGGAATGATGCCGTCGATGGCACAATCGGGAAAGCCGATGTGCGCTTCGAGATAGCTTTGGGCTTCTGGGCTGAGATGGGTGAGGACGAGATTTTTCAGAATCGTGCTGCCGCCGAGGGCGTTTTCACAGGCGAGAACATTGAAGAAACCGTCAAACCCGTCCTCCATGCGCTTTTCGATGCTTTTTGCAATGGACGGAGCTATCTTCGGCAGAGCCGTCAGGCCGGTGCAGGTGCAAAGGACCTCACAGGCGGCGCACTCGTCAATCAGTTCCGGTGAGAGGGAGCTGATGGCAGAGATGTTTTTGACGGTGACGGTGCTGTCGGTTTGATCAATGCGGCGGACGGAATACTCTCCGCGCTCATTGATATCACGAATCACGGCATCGTTGACATCGGCAAAGACCACATGGTAACCGGACTGTTCCAAAAGCATGCCTATCACGCCACGACCGAACTGGCCCGCGCCAATCAGAACCGCTTTTTTCATAAGCAACCTCCAAAACCATAGTATTCTTAAAATATGATACCATTATACACGGATGACTCCTTTTTTTCAATTGGAATCGGTAATCTGTGCCTCAGATGGGTGGGAGGATCGGCAGCTGCACCGCATCCCGAATATGAGTATAAGCCGGGATCGACATTTTTTCAAAAAGAATTATTCGCTTTTTGACATTTTTTCAATTACAAAACTTCCATCAATTACATTTTTTCAAAAATCACCGCATCAGCCTGTACCATTCGCTTCGTAAATTACAAATCTACCTGCAAAAAAGGTGGGGCAAAACAGAGGTTAATCATGCAAATCCGGCGGTTAAGATTGCAAGGGTGGAGACAAGTCTTGCAAAGCGCTTGAAATAGCAGGGTTCCACATGTTAGTATAAGGGTGAGATTACAGGAAAAGCCCAAAGACCGCTTTTTCAGTTTGATCAGCTGATTTTTGGTAAAAATGTCGCCCGGCAAGTGACCTGCTTCCTCTGCAAACCTGCTATACTTGCACCATCAACAAGAAGGAGGTTTTGCAGAAATGAAGAAAAATTTAACCGAGCTGGTCATGATTCTGGACAGGAGCGGCTCCATGAGCGGGTTGGAGAGCGACACCATCGGTGGCTACAACAGCATGCTGAAAAAGCAGATGGAGACGGACGGCGAGGTGCTGGTATCCACCGTGCTGTTTGATGACTGCAGCGAAGTTCTCTATGACCGCGTTCCGCTTCGTCAAATGCCGCAGATGACAGAGAAAGAATACTATGTGCGCAGCTGCACGGCGCTGCTGGATGCCATCGGCGGCGCGATCCATCACATCGGGAACGTGCACAAATACGCCCGTGAGGAAGACAGGCCGGAAAAGACGATTTTTGTGATCACCACGGACGGGCTTGAGAATGCCAGCCGGAAATATTCCTGCGATCGCGTAAAACAGATGGTGGAACGGCAAAAGGAAAAATACGGATGGGAGTTCCTGTTCCTGGGGGCTAATATCGACGCAATCGAAACCGCCGGAAGATTCGGCATTTCTGCCGACCGCGCCGCAAACTATCACAGCGATTCTGTGGGCACTGCGTTGAATTATGAAGTTCTGGCAGATGCGATTTGCGAGATGCGTGTATGCGCAGCGCCTATCGATGCAAGCTGGAAAGAGCGCATCGATGAAGATTACAGAAAGCGCGGAAAAAACAGATAAAAAACTCCAACAGCGTAAAAACACGGGGACAGTTCCGGCAGGATCATCCCCGTGTATAGAGCAGAAAAAGGCAAACCGATTTGTGAGCGAGGT
Organism: Oscillospiraceae bacterium; assembly: GCA_017469115.1. Classification (GTDB taxonomy): domain Bacteria; phylum Bacillota; class Clostridia; order Oscillospirales; family Oscillospiraceae; genus Limivicinus. The sequence continues at coordinate 2,551 of JAFUGY010000116.1, read as the reverse complement.
GAGACATATGACAACAGAAGAAGTGTTTGCGGAACTGCGGGAAATCGTTGCAGAGAAGGAAAGAATCTTTCTCGTCTACAAGCATACCGACCCGAACGGCAAAGTCTACATCGGGTATTGCTGCGGAGATTTAAAAAAGCGCTGGAAAGGCGGAAGCGGTTATCACACCAACAAGCGCTTTCACGAGGCGATCAAACGAATCGGGCCAAGAAACTTCACTCATGAAATTCTCCGGGACAACCTCACCTATCCGGAAGCCCTCGCAATTGAACGGGAGTATATCTTACAATACGACAGCACCAACCCGGAAAAAGGATATAACGTCGTGCTCTCGGCCGGGGACACAGAGGCAAATCATTATACGGTTTATACACTGCATGGCCCTACCGGCAGAGTCTATGCCGGATACACCGGATCTCCGGTGGAAAAGCGCTGGAAAAACGGGAAAAACTACAAAAAGAATGCCGATCTCTGGGAAGATATCGAATACTACGGCTGGGACAGCTTTGACAAAGCGATACACGGGGAGCACATGGATATCCGATCGGCACGGAACTTTGAATATTATCTGATCCGGCGATATGATCTGACCGATCCGGAAAAGGGATATAACCTGAATTACGGAGGCTTCTCTGCCAAGGGCCGGACACTGACAGAAGAAGAACGAAAAGCGATGAGCGAAAAGTTCACCGCAAAACCGGTCCGGTGCGTAGAAACCGGCACCGTCTATCCGGGCATCCGGGAAGCTGCCAGAGCAACCGGCCTCGGACACCAGAACATCTCCGCCGCCTGCCACGGAAAAGCCAAAACCTGCGGAGGCTATCACTGGGAACTGGTGAAAACGAAGATTTGGTGATTACGGGTGAAAATGGAAAAAGCGGGTAAAATAATGCCCGCTTTTCCCTTATAAAAGTTCTTAATAATGTCAATTTTCTCGTAATTTCTCCATTTTCACCAAAATCTCCATTTTCACCATGTGTCAGAAAGGGAGAGTGAATTTGCCAGCACAGAGGCCGGTTGGCCGTCTCCCAAGACGAAGAGACTGTTCCGCCAGCGCCGTCCTTGTGAAATTCCGTTCTGATCTCTCAAGAATCCCTTCACAGAAGATCAACTTTCGTCAATCTCATGCTCCCTGAGCCACTTTGCAGCATAAGAACAGGTTGCCTGAACCTTCTTGCCGCGGGAATGGATCTCCTTCACGGCGGCTTCCACAAGTTTTGCAGCGATCCCCTGCCCTCTCAGGCTGCTGTCAACAAACGTATGCTCTATCGTCATGATACCCGGCGCTGTCTCAACGAAATCTATCTCTGCAATCACGTTCCCCTTGTCATCCGACATATAAATCTTATCTGTATCTGTAACAAACAATTTCTTTCCCTCCCGTTTTTTCGAATACTTTTTATATTGTACCGTGCAATATATGTGCTGTCAACAGTTTTGAATCCATCGGGGATCATCGGCCACAGTCCTCAATGTAACGCCATTTTTCAAAAACGCTAAAGACTTGTCTTTTTTATCTTTCAAAAAAAGTAATTTCTGATTTTTACTCGTATAAGAGTATTGGTAGGGAAATTCTCCGGAGAATTTCAAATCTTGAAAAAAGAAAGGATGACTTTGTGCTTCATGGCACGGTAACTGAATAACTTCGTCTCCGCACGCCGACAAACAAGATTTCGCATTCGACACACAAATGGATAGCGCCTGAATCAGCCACGATCCGGAATGTAGTTTTTTAGTCCGTTTAGAGCCGGGCGGATTTTTTGCGCGCAAAAATCAGGCACACAATTATTTTTACCAGCTTTTCAGTCTCTTTCTTCTTAGCTCGCGGCAGTTCTCTATTCTCGAAGGTTTATAACACTCTCGGGAGAGCTATCCCGCACTGGGCATGAAGTGACTGAACAGCATCGTTTCAAACAGCACCATCAAGAAAGGGGAATGTGCATGATTAATCAGAGCTTGCAGGAAGGGGACAAAGTCAGATTGCCTGTTGAACCGACAGGGAAAGAGTTTCCCGGCACCGTAATCTATATTCACCCGAAAAGACGGTTTTTCCGGGTGGAATACGTTATGGAACTGGGTGACCGTATCCGTGAAGCATATGTTTTTAACGACACCCGTGTGAAAGCATCCGGCATCCGCAGATAAGAGTTGATGACAGAAGGAGAATTTTGATTATGGATTTGCAGAAGATGATTCAGGAGAATCCCGCATACACCAGGAAATTTCAGTTTTATACCGGACTCGGTTATGCACCCAAAGCCGCTCAGGTGCTATCTGTGTTATCTTACGGCAACAGGAACCTTGCCGGCATTGCAAAACAGTTTGATCCGGAAAATATTCTGGAAGGCTTATATATTTACCTGAGAGAGTCACAACAGAGGGACCCCTACACTGCTATAGAATATTATTATCCTGAATCCGTGAAACTCGTTTGCTAAAATATTCTCGCATATTATTCACGGTAAATCTATGCGAGTTTCGTCAAAAAATGTGCTGAGACTACTTCTTTTATTACATACAGGCGCAACAACAGAAGCCCTCTTCTTGAGAG
>JAFUGY010000115.1 GCA_017469115.1 Oscillospiraceae bacterium | reverse complement strand
ATGACCTTCCTGACGGCCTGGGCCGGCTACCGTGCTTCGGAACGGTTTGGCGGCACCCCTATTTTGGGCGGCATGCTGGGGATGATCACATCTCTGAGCGGAATCAATGAGATCGCCGCCCTTTTGGGCCTTTATAATGCTGAAATCCCGTTGGATTCCGTCCTTTGCAGCGGAAAAGGCGGCGTGCTGGCTGTTATTGCAGGCGCTCTGCTGATTGCTTCGGTAGAAAAAGCAATCCGATCTGTCATGCCCAAGGAAGTCGACGTCATTTTTACCCCGCTTCTTACTCTGTTCCTCTGCGTAATTCCCTATATCATCTTTATCATGCCGCTGTTCGGCTATGCCTCCGGTGGGATTGTGTGGCTGTTCAGCAGAGCATGCCTTTCTCAGAATGTTTTCATTCGAGCCATCTCAGGATATCTTGCCGCAGCGCTTTTTCTCCCTCTGGTGGCAGCAGGCATGCATCACGGGCTGGTTTCTTTATACAGCGTTCAGCTGCAGGAACTTGGTTTTGTCACGCTCTACCCTGCCCTTGCCATGGCAGGCGCAGGGCAGGTCGGTGCAGCTCTCGCTCTTTGGAAAAAAGCAAAAAAAGCGGGAAATGCCGATCTCTGCTCGGTGATCGCAGGCGCGCTCCCAGCAGGTCTTTTGGGCGTCGGCGAACCGCTGATCTACGGCGTTACCCTGCCTCTCGGCAAGCCTTTCCTCACAGCAGGCCTCGGCGCAGGATACGGCGGTGCTTTTATCATGGTTGCACAGGTGGCTTCCACCACCTGGGGGCCATCCGGCCTTCTGGGTACCTTCGTGATGACCGAGGGCCCGGGCGGCTCTGCCCGGAACATTCTGCTTTATCTGGCTGCTCTCGTGATCAGCTACATCGGAGGCTATGTGATTACCAACTTCTTTTACAAAGAAGAGGAGTTGAGCTTCGATCCCAATCTCCCTGCCGGATATCTTGCCTCCAGGCACTCCTCATCTTTTGCCCGCCTCAGCAGGAAAAAACCCAGAAAAGTTCGGGCCGGCGAGGCATTGACTGTGTCCGGGAAGACGGACTCCGGAAGTCTGCCGCTCACCGCCGCTGTTGACGGAGAAACCGTGCCAATGAAGCAGATCCCGGATATTCTGTTTTCCTCCGGTGTCATCGGCAACTGCATCGGGATTTTGCCGGAGAACGGCCATATCCTCGCGCCGTGCGACGGCGTGGTTTCCGAGATTGCCGACACCGGCAACTCGATCACCTTCCGGACAGGTGACGGGATGGAAATCCTCCTTCTGGCGGGAATTGACACCTTCACTCTGAACGGCAAAGGCCTCACACCCCTTGTCAGGGAAGGCGAGGCCGTTACCGCCGGGCAAAAGGTAATGGAAGCCGATCTGGATCAGATTCAAAAAGCCGGCCTCTCCCCCATCGTCATCACAGTGCTCTGTAATTAAAACAAATCTATTCTCTTCAGCAGAATGCCCCGCCTGAAAACAGGCGGGGCATCGTTGTTTGAACTTTTAAAGATTTTCCTTGATCTTTTGGATCATAGCAGAATACTCTTCTTCCGAGAGTGCTACTTTGCCGGGATTCATGGCAAACACACCACCCCATTCATATTCATCCCGGTACTTGGGCACGAGATGCACATGGAGATGGCAGCCGGTATCACCGTAGGCGCCGTAATTCAGCTTTTCCGGATGAAATGCCGCGTGAATTGCCTTGGCTGCGCGGTTGATATCCTCGATGAATGCCGCCCGTTCTTCGGCAGTCAGGTCGGTGATTTCGCTCACATGATCCCGATAGGCCACAATGCAGCGCCCGGGATGGCTCTGCTCCCGGAACAGGATCAGGCTGCTGACCTGCAGCTCACAGATCGGAATGCCATAAGCATCCAGCAATTCTCCGCCCATACAGTATCCGCATTTCTCCCGCGGGCTGAGGGCCTGTCTTTCTTCCAGTGTCATTGATAACGCTCCTTATTTCTTTGCTTCGCCTTCGGGGAAGATGATCTTGTTGACGAAGAAGAAGATCACCATGGAAACACCGCCGTTGAGCACAACCGTCACGATGTTGTACACCCAATCCGGTACAAAAAGCCCGCCGACTGCAACCCAGATGCAGTTGATGGAATTGACAATGCAGGTGATGATAACAAAAGCGATAAAATACCACAGAATCTGATACCAGACATTGCCTTTGCTGCGAAACACGAGATTCCGCTGCAGGGGGAAGTTCACTGCCTCACCGATAAACATGGCGATCAGATAGGCGAAGAAATACCGCATCCCGCCGTGCATGGCATCATATCCCAGAATGTTCCACTGAAAGTCCACCGCACGGCCGGCAACCGTCCAGTGGACGGGAATGGCCGGCCAGCCGAAATCCGTCTCCGGCAGGGCGCTGAAGAGCTTCGGGAGGAACTGAAGGATCAGATACTTGAAGACAGTGATCAGGTTGCTAACAATGATAAACAGCCCGCCTTCCCGGATCCACTTCGCGGCTTTCGGGTTCTTTTCTTCAAAGTTCTTCCAGAACTGCATATCCACCTCCTATTGTTTTCGCAGGGAGAGCACCAGATCCGCGCAGAAATCAACACAGATAACGGCGAATACGATGCCCCAGAAAATATGCCCGCCGGTAAACAGCCGAACCGTAAAGAACGCGACCAGCACCGTTAACACCAGTGCAAGAATGGGAGAGATTCCGTTTGCGTTGTTTTTCATGCCCGCTCCTCCTTATTCCAGTGCCTTCTGCTTTTTGGCAACTCCCTGCTGCTTCACAAAGCCGCCGATGAGTTTGCAGAGGCCTTTGCAGAAGCAGATGCCGTGCCCGTTGACGATATCGAGAATACCGTCGCACATCTCCTGGCTCACCATGCCGCCCGCCATTTTCCCGATGGCGCGGATCGGCATATTATAGATAAAGGTGATGTTCAGGTCAGGCTCGCCCTTTTCAATGCTCTTGTTGAGCATACCCGTCATAATCTTCCAGACGAGGCGGGCTTTCAGGCTCTTGGCATAGTAAAGCTGCGCAATCGCGTCATTGGGCTGCAGCGTGCCTGCCCACTTCCCGTCAGGGATCTTATGCCCGAGAAGGGTTTCAAATTCCTTGTCGGAGACTGCCTTGATGTCGCCCTTTGCATAGCTCGGGAGTTTGCTGAGATCTTCGCATGCCGGTGCGCCGCTGCCTTTGACGGTGACAGTGCCGCTCAGGCGGATATCCGCCGCGGATGCGCCGATCAGAATGTCATATTCCCCGCCGTCCACTTCAAAGCGGTTGGTCACGCTGTTCCAGTAACGGAAGGCCTTGTCATCCAGCTCGATGGTGACCTCTCTGCTCTCCCCTGCCTTCAAAAAGACTTTGGCAAAGCCTTTCAGCTCCCGGTTGGGGCGATAAACACTCGGGTTTTTCGCATGCACATAGAGCTGGGCAACTTCGGCGCCGTCCATTTTGCCGGTATTTGTCAGGGTGAAGGTTGCCTTCTTGTCGGTGACTTTCAGATTGCTGTAGGCAAAGGTGGTATAACTCAAACCGAAGCCGAATGGGAAGAGCACCGGCACTTTTGCCGTGCAGTAATACCGATAGCCCACATAGAGGCCTTCACGGTATTCCACATTGCGCTCTTTTGCCGGGAAGTAAGGCGCGGTGGAACAGTCTTCATACTTCAGCGGATAACTCTCGCTGAGCTTGCCGGAGGGGTTGACCTCGCCGAGGATAACCCGCAGCACGGCGCCGGCTCCTGCCTGCCCGCAAAGATACCCGTGGACAAGGCCCTTCATGCTGTCAATCCAGGGCATCTCCACCGAGGACCCTGCCGACATCACGACGATTACGTTCTTGTTCGCTGCAGCAACTGCTTTCACAACCTCGGTCTGGCACTTCGGCAGAGCGAGCGTGGAGCGGTCGAGCCCTTCGCTTTCGGAGATCTCGTCCAGCCCGATATACAGCAGCACATAATCTGCCTTCTTCGCCAGCTCTACCGCTTTTGCCTGCATCTCGGCATTCGGTTCGCCGTGGCGCGGATAGCCGGGCTCGAACCCGACCACATTGAGATCGAAGTTTCCGATCACGTCCATGGTATGGTCGAGCTTCGTGCAGTTGACCACAGAGCTGCCGGCGCCCTGATAACGGGCTTTCTGGGCAAACTCGCCGATCACGGCAACCTTGCTGCCCTTTTTCAGCGGCAGGATGCCGCCCTCGTTTTTCAGCAGGACGATGCTCTGCTCGCTTGCCTTCCGGGCAAAGGCATGATGGGCATCCTTGTCAAAGGGTTTACTCTTGAAAGGATCCACCGCCTTGCGGGTTAAAAGCATCACATCCAGAAGCTCATCGACCCGCACGTTCACTTCGTCTTCACTGATCCTGCCTTCGGACACAGCCTGCATCAGCTGGCGCGGGCTGTCTCCTCCCGTGGAAGGCATTTCCAGATGGCTGCCTGCCCGCACGCCTTCGGTAAAGTCATTGCAGGCGCCCCAGTCGGAAACGACAAAACCGTCGAATCCCCAGTCATCCCGCAGAATTTCCTGCAGGAGGTGGGCGTTTTCGTTGGCATAGACCCCGTTGACCATGTTATAGGAAGACATGATGGACTTCGGGTGGCCTTCTCTGACGGCAATTTCAAAGTTGGTGAGATAAATTTCACGCAGGGTGCGCTCATCCATCACGGAGTTGGATGCCATGCGGCGCAGCTCGGTGTTGTTGGCGGCAAAATGCTTCGGGCAGGCGGAAACGCCGTTTGCCTGGATTCCGCGGATATACCCCGCCGCCATCTTGCCCGCGAGATAAGGGTCTTCGGAGAAATACTCAAAGTTTCTGCCGCAGAACGGGCTGCGTTTGATGTTGAGGCCGGGCCCCAGGAGCACACACACGTCCTGGCTGGCTGCCTCTGCTCCGAGATGTCTGCCGAGTTCCTCGCCCAGGGCGGGATCCCAAGAGTTTGCCATGGTTGCAGCAGTGGGATAGCATGTTGCAGGGACGGAGCCGTTCAGCCCCAGCTGATCCCCTGCCCCCTCCTGCTTGCGGATGCCGTGCGGGCCGTCGGACAGCGTCATGCTCTCGACGCCGAGGCGCTTGACGCTCTGCGTCTGCCAGAAGTCACGCCCGGAGAGCAGGTGGCACTTTTCTTCCAAGGTCATCTGTTTGATCAGATCTTCATGTTTCAAATACAATCCCCCCGATATCTGATAGTTTGGTTGTATTAGTACGATTTTATCAGTTTTCTCGCGTCTTGTAAATCGTTTTTGCCTGATTGGTTCTTTTTTTCACCTGATCTGCACGAAAAGGAAGGCTGCCGCCTGTCCCCAAACGGAGAATGGCGACAGCCTGTTGTCATCTTATATCTGCATTGTCAGATTTCCAATACAGATTTGCTTTTCTGTGAATTTGTTGGACAATTCTGATAAGATTGTATGGAAATCAGGCTGCTTTTGCCTTTTTCTTTTTGCTGAAGTAACGCCCGAAGACGATTGCCGCAAGTGCAACAATCAGCACACCGATCCCGGCATCAATTCCTACAAAGAGTTTATCCATATTGTTCATACCGGCATTGGGATTACCTTCGAGATAATAGCCGGAGTTTGCAATGGTATAGAGAATATTCTTGGAAGCCTGGCGAAGAGCAAGCGTTGCTGTTGCACTTTCATCGGTAAAGGCATCCGTCGGCATAAAGCCGAAGCCAAGCATCAGGTCATTGCCATTTCGGACTGACTTATCGGAAATCATGTAGCCGTAGGATCCGTCATAGTCCGTTTCCACCATACCAACAACGCCCCATTCTCCGCGCAGAACGTTATTCAACAGATTCGGGTTTGCCGTGCTCGGCTGTGTGCCAATGAAGTTGAAGGAAGACATGACTGCCAAAGGCGTACCTGTATAATTCTTGACCGCAATCTCAAATGGCTTGAGATAGATCTCACGAATTGCCTGTTCGGAAGCAAAGGTCAGCAGGAAGCTGCAGCGGTTTGTCTCCTGATCGTTCAGAGCAAAATGCTTGATGTAGGGGTATACGCCAGTTCCGACCGCGCCATTGATTTCCGCAGCTGCCAAATATCCTGCCAGCACACCGTCCTCAGAGTAATACTCGAAGTTACGGCCTGCAAAAGCATTGCGGTGCGTGTTCATCGCAGGTCCGTACCAACCGAAATTATACGCCTCAACATATTCGGCCGTCATGGAACGTCCAATTTCTTCCACCAGATTCTTATTCCAGGTATGCGCCATAACGATTTCTCCAGGATAAGAAGTTCCGTAAGCGCCGGTGATGAAATTGTTCAGGCCTGCAGGGCCGTCACAGTCAGAAGTGGCAATTTTTCCTACAGAATCAATAGCCGCAGTCTGCCAACCGCCAATATTGACGAGCGTTGTCATGTCGGCAAAGCTCATCTGATCGATCAGCTGTTCCCAGCGTGGATCATCATAAGAAGCACCGGTCAACTGATAAAGTTCCAATTGCTTCTTTGCGCCTTGCGTCGGCATGGTATCGCCGGCATTGTCGTAAGCAGTCGGGTCATAGATTCCGGCAGCTCCTGCAGAAACAACTTCACGGATCTCGTCACTCATTATGTAAGCATCTTCTGCCGGGGCTGCGGTTGCTTCTTCATAGTTAGCAAACCCGTCTTTCCGGCTAAGCTGTACAAAATCGCCGCGGGAATAATCTTCAAACTGGTTCGTTGCTGGCACAAGGTCACTACTGCGGCCAGTGCTATAGTCGATATCCGCATCTACCGTAAAATCAGCACTGTCAATCACGGTATGGGAATTTGCCCGCACAGAAATGGTGTAAGTACCGGCTTCGAGAATGTATCCGCCACCGGAAACCTTCAACCCGACATCATAAGCTGCCATATCCTCCTTTGGGATGGAGAAATGCACGGTTTCGGATGCACCCGGTGCAAGCTCTCCAGTCTTTTCAAACTGGATCAGGTTGACAGATGCCTTTTCAATGCCACCATTGGTGTAAGGTGGTGTAAAGTAAACTTCCACCACATCTTTACCAGCTGTGTCACCCGTATTGGTAACGCTCACATCGAAGGTAATCACATCGCCGTCAGCTGCAAAGTTCTCAATTTTCTGCTCAAACGTGGTGTAGCTCAAGCCATAACCGAAGGGGTATTGAACAAAACTGTCATAGTCAAATGTAACTGCAGATTCTACAGGGTCAGCTTCACCCTCTTCTGCCTCTTCACTCTCTTCTGCTTCTGCAACGGCAGCCGCAGTGGCTTCTGCTTCCGCAGCAGCTTTCACAGCTTCGTCATACGCGGTTTCATAATATTTGTATCCGACATAGATTCCTTCAACATAATTCACAAATGCCATACTGCCCTGGTAAGCCGAGTCTGCTGCGGCAACAGTTGCTTTCAGATCATCTACATTGTTATAAGCAAAATTACCGAAGTTATTGGACGTTGGTGTATTGAAGAGATCCTTCACGAAGGTATCGACCGTGCGGCCGGAGGGATTCACAGCACCGCTGATGATTTCACCCAATGCAGCAAAGCCTGTAACACCGGGACCAGGAGCAAAGATCACAGCACCGATCTGTTCATACTCATCCACCCAGCCAAGTTCCATTGTGTTATTGGAGTTGATAACAACAATGACATTATCAAAATTCTCACAGACAGCAGCAATCATATCCTCTTCCGGATTGGAGAGTTCCAAATAACTCTCACCCGGATCAAAGTCATCCGTTGTCCCGTTGTTGTCATAAACACCGTTAAAATAGGTATAGTTGTCGGGTACAACAGAGCTTGCCAGCGCCTCCGCACCGTAAGTTCCGTGAATAAGGGCATTCATATCCATAGGCAGATCAGCACCTTCACCGCCCGAACGGCTGATAACAATCACTGCCACATCTGAAAAGTCTTTCGCGCCGGACATGAGGCTCTCCGTATAAACCTCTCTCGTTGGTTCAGGCAGATTCCAGCTCTGTGCCGTAATGGATGCAGCACCAGTGGCAGCACCTGCCCTGCCAGTGGCATAGTCAGTGTAGACCTTGGTGAGCTCTGCGTTGGTGGTATAGCCTGCCAGCTTCAATCCTTCCAGAATACCTGTATTCAAAGATGAATCCGAAGACCCCGAACCGGTGCCGCCATAAATTGGGTTGGTGGATGCCCAGCCAAACACATTCAGGTTCTTCGTGTCTGCGCTGAGAGGCAGCAGACCATTGTTCTTGAGCAAGACAAAGCCTTCCTCGCCGACCTTTTTAACCGTATCTTTGCTCCTCGCCGTTGTTTCTTCGCTGAGCGTAACATCATGCGCATTCAGGACTGTGGAAATATTGTTCTTCAGCGGGCCGTAGCACATCAGGTTTACCGTCAGTGCAACGATAGTGAGCCATGCCAGAACAGCGCTCCAGCGGATGAGATGCTTCTTGCCTTTCTTTGCGTTTTTGGCAAGGATCAGAACAACGATCAATGCCACTATCGCAGCCAGAATCACCCAGACATAACTCTGCACCATCCCGATGTAGGAAAGCAGATCTGCCTGGCTGACGCCCATCGGTTCAAAGATGGGACTGAGAAGTTTTGCAAGCAGGTTTACCATTTCACTTCTTTCTCCTTTTCAGAAAATTTATATTAAATTCCTCTTCTACTTCAGTATATGCAAATCTGATTCAAAAATCAATCTTACAAGCTTATCAATAACATAAGATAAACTTATATATCACATTGAATAAAGAGGAATTTTGCTGAAATTATAATAAAACAGAACAAATACCATGTCAAGAATAATTCAATGGCATTGCTATGCATTTCAGTTATACTACCATTTATTCCGGTGATTATTTTCCGGAATAACTATATCACCACTTATCCGGCTTTATCAAAAGCTGTTGAAAGTATTTCTCAGCAGATTTCTGTTTATGTCAGTTGAAGAACAGCGGCAAGGCGTTATAAAGATATTCCTGCACGGCACGAAAATCATGGTGGCCGCCATCTTTCTGATAGAAAACGTAATGCTCCGTAGAAAAGACATCGCTTCTGGAGAGCATCTCATCCGCCATCATGAGCGACTGGCTCTTCACCGCATCCTGTGTTCCCACCGCGTGGTAGATGAAATAGCCGCGCTCATCAAGATTGTGCTCCCTTACAATCTGCTCGATGAAATCAACATTCTTTTCAATCTGGAAATCCCCATAGGTACCGTAATACCAGCAGGACCCGCTCATCGGGAGGAAATACCGGATATAGTCATAATCGTGGCAGAATTCCAGCCAGGTCGTGACGCAGCCGAGGGAGAATCCGCCGAAGGCGCGGTGATCACGGGAAGCGCGCAGATCCTCGTCGGATGCAGACTTTGCATAGGTGTGGAATTGCCCTTCCACTGTCGGCATCAGATGGGTTTCAAAATCCTGATGAAAAGCCCGGAACTCCCGGATGGAGCTGCTGAAGTCGGTATCGCTGTTCCGATTATAGAACGTGGCAGAAACAATAATCATCGGAGGGATATCCCCTTTGGCAATCAGATTGTCAAAAAGGTTTTTAAGATCACTGTATTCAAAATACTCTCCTGCACGCCCGCCCCAGCCGTGCATCAGATAGAGAATATCGTAGCGCGTTTCAGCGTCATTTTCGTCATAACCGTATGGTGTATAGATATAAGCGGTTTTTGTGATCGGCGAACTGTCGCGCACATAGTCCAACGATTCATAGTCCAACCGTGTAACCATTCCGGGTTTTGAAGATGCTTTCCGGTACTCAGCAGGAACCGAAGTCGTAAACCCCGTCTGGGAAAGCACTGTCGCGCTCTCTTCCGCCACAACGGTTCCGCCTGTTATGAGCGTTATAAACAGCGCTCCTGCAAGAATATTTGATAGGATCTTTTTCATAATGAAATCTTCTTTCCGCGTATTGGATAATATTTATCCTTCAAATTCTCTGGCCACTTGTTCCAAAAGTCTGCGAATGGGCAGGCGCATGCAGCCAAAGCCGAATTTACCTTGGATTTCAGAGAAGAATTTGTTGGTCACGGTGTTGCCCTCACAGCTTTTTGGTCAGCACCTTGGCATCCTTCTGCGTCTCGGCCATGCCGAGGTAGTTCAGGCCGTAGAGCCGGGCAAAGCGGCTCATGGTGTATTCGCCCGCTTCCAGCATCCATTTTTCTGGTGCAGCCCCCTGATAGAGGAATACCAGCCGATGCCCGGATAATTCTCCTTCCTTTACTGTTCCATAAAAACGGTCCAGGAGGTTGCGCACTGCGCCGCAGATATTGTGCCAATAGATCGGCGAGCCGATTACAATAGTATCAGCGGCCTTCATCTTCTGAATCACAGCGTGAAACTCATCATCGGCAAAATCTGAGCCGTAGGGGTATATTTTATGATCCGTCAGATTCAATGTTTCATATGCTTTTCCTTCCAGAAGAGTTCTGGCCAATGCTGCGGTTTTTCCGTCTTTCTCCGGACTGCCGTTAATAAATAAGATACTCATTTTATGCCTTTCTCATTTTTCTATTCTGAAAATGCAGCCTTGTGTTTAATCGCACAAGCCGCACAATGCGATTTACAGTCTTTTGTCAAAGAAGGCCAACAGCTTTTCTATTGCGGAAAGAACATATTTCTCTACCCAATAGGTACGAATATGGCTGGCTTCCGGAATCAGAAACAGCTCTTTGTCATCTGTCCCAGTTGCTTTGGCAAAAGCGTCCTGACTCATATAAAGTGTATCTGCCTTCTCACCGCAGATCATCAGCAACGGCTGGTCGATGAGGTCCATGCGGTCTTCCACATCGAAGGCAATCAACTTCATGAAGGATTCCGCCGTATAGCTGCCCGTGGCGTTGGGGTGCTTGTGGGTCAGACCGTAGTACTCGATGCCGTCCCGGTAGAGAGTGTTTTCCGGCAGAGTCTGCATCTGCATGCGCAACTCCTCGTCGGTTTTGTCAGGAGGCAGAAAACCGATATACTCTACCTCGCCGTGCAGTTCCTTCGCTCTTGCTGCGGCAGCCTGCTGCAGGCGTTTCTGTGCCCCTGCTCTGTCCGCGTCGTGAAAGCCGTTGCGGCGGACGCGGCCTGAGTTGAACATGGAAAGCGTCGCCACAGCCCGGATGCGCTTATCCGTCTGGGCACAGGCCAGGGTATAGCCGCCGCCTCCGCAGATGCCCAGGGAGCCGATGCGGTTTTCGTCCACCATGGGTAGCTGGGAGAGATAATCTACCATGCCGCTCACATCTCCGATACGGTTGGCAGGATAGTCCCGCAGTCTTGGCTTGCCGCCGCTCTCGCCCTGATAGCGGGCGTCGCAGGCCAAGGTGATGTAGCCACGCTCGGCCAGACGCTGAGCGTAGAGCCCCGCCACCTGCTCTTTGCAGCCGCCGTTGGGATGAGCTATCGTGAGGGCAGGATAAGTCTTCTTACTTCCTTCATCATAGTCCGCAGGCAGATAGAGATTCGCCGCGACCTCGATGCCGTCCACCGTGTAGTGCACAGGGCAAATATTGACCTTGCCGGGTTCATTACACTTAATAGCCCCGCCATAAACCAAACCAAAGGGATTTGCCATATATTTTATGCCCTCCTTATTTCAATCCCAGCTTTTCCAGCCACCGGCTGACCGCTTTGGCATTGCCGCGTTCGGCATCGCTCATCTCCAGTGGTAAACCGACAAGCACGGTCGCGTTCGGCTCCAGCTCTTTGATCGTGCGGTAGGTACCGCCGTCCCCGGAGCCCATGTGGGTGTTGAAGGGCACAATAATCTTACCGCTGAAATCGTACTTGTCAAAAAAGGTGTATAAGATCATTGGGAAGGTATACCACCACATGGGATAGCCCACGAAGATCGTGTCGTAATCGGCAATGGGGATTTCGTTCTTGATGGCCGGTCGGGCGTTGGAGTCATGCTCCTGCTTCGCCAGCTTTGCCAGGGCATTATAATGGTCCTGATTGCTGTCGTATGATACAACCGGTTCAATCTCCATGAGATCCGCACCCATCTGTGTGGCAATCTCTTCAGCGGTTTTCTTCGCCGTGCCATAGACGGAAAAATAGACAACCAATGCTTTTTTCATTTCCCTTTCCTTCTTGCAGTAAAAGTTATATTTTTTATGCTCTCAATATACTTGATACTTGATTTTTACGGCTTTGTACAATGCCAAAAGCGGAAGCTGCTATAACCACTGCGTATGGCAACCCCCTTGACGCTTGCAAGACTGCGCCAAGGGGCTTTTCATTACTTTTGCTTTTATAGGTTCTTGCCGAAGAAGGGTAGGATATAGTCAAAAGCCTCGGAGACGAAGGGAGCTAGATCGTACATGTCAAAATGACTGGCTTCGGGGATTACGTGCATCTCTTTATTGCCGGGCACTGCGTTGAACACATCCTCGGAGGACGGCTTCGACCAAGCGTTCTCGCCGGAGATCACGCAGTAGGGCTTGGTCATGTTCTTCATGATATTGGGCACGTTGTACTTGATGAGCTCCAGCTGGCTCCATGCAACCACCTGATTCGACCATCGGGGATGAGAACCGCGGGAGGAATAGTAATAGGCTGCGCCTTCTTCAAAGGCCCGAGGCATAAAGTTGAGGAACATCATCTCGCCCTCACCCTTGTCATAGGCTTCCTTTGCGGCTACGACCTCTGCCTCCGGTTTGAAGAAGCCCATCATGGGTGATGTGGAGATATCCGCAATGGCGGGGACGATGGCGGTGATGGCCTTGAGGCGAGGCTCCTTGACACCTGCCACGGACATGTACGAGCCGGAGCCGCAGATTCCGAGGCCCCCAATTCGTTCGCTATCCACGTAAGGTAGGTTGCAGAGGTAGTCAACTGCACTTTCGATATCGCTTTCCTTGACTTCCGGCAATTCCTGTCCGCGCGGAAAACCTTCACTTTCGCCAAAATAGGAACCATCAAAAACCAGTGTCACATAACCGGCTTCTGTAAGCCGTTTTGCATAAACTGATTGCGCCTGCTCCTTTACAGAAAGCATCGGCCCTGTGACAACAATTGCCGGATAGTTTTTACTGAGATCAAATGCATTTGGAATATAGAGTAAGCCGGCGATGCGCAGATTCAACTGTTTGTTCAGAAATACGACCTTCTGTGTTTCCATGATAAAACTCCTTCTTTCTTTTATATTAGCTTCAGTATACTCTCTTTTTAATGTTATGTATAATGCCGATTACGTATTCTGCTATAACCGGCAGGAATATTGAAAAGGCTTTTTTATTGCAGCGATTGTCTACTGTTTTCTCTGTCCGAATAACCAGCCCATAATCTTTTGATCCTTTGCAATTGCCATGCCTCCACCGTGCTGATCGCTGAAGCCTCGCTCGGTAAAGTAGCTTTGTGGCTTTACATCCAGTACCAGCAGCCGGTCGATTTCCGCATTGGATAAGCCCTGCTGCTCGTAAAACGTATGGAGATGTGCATAAGCATTTTTCATGGGTTCTGAGCCGTAATAGCTGTCCTGTTCGCCTGTCACCAGGTAGACCGGTGTTCTCGCCCGTGTCAGCATCTCCAAATCCCCATCCCATTGGGAAGAAACCATAAGATAAGCCGTGTAAAGTTCCGGCTTCATTCCCATCACAAGGGAGCCTGTCTCCGCTCCGCCGGAATAACCCTCAAGATAAACCAAACCAGGGGCAATGTTATAGGCTTCCAATAAATATTCGGTCAGGGCAATTGTTTGCCGGGCTGAGGTTTCTCGCCAGTCATTCAGTTGCGGAGAGATGACGATCATCTTCTCATTCCATCCGATCGCCTCCGTACCGAAGTTTTCCACCATATTTGCGCCAACCCCCTGAAAATACAGCCCCTCCCAGCCGGGGAGTGTCATAAAGAGCGCATAGGGCTCACTCCCATCGTAGGATTCGGGAATGTAACTGCTGTAATGGATCTCTCCAAGATCAGAGTGATAGATATTGTCATTGAGAAAACCGCGTTGTGTTTGGGTACCAAAAGTAATCCGTTCCGGTAAAGGGAACTCTTTCGGTGCATCTGCTGCGGCAGAAGAGCAGACCGGGAGCAGAAACGCCAGGAAGAAAATCGCAAGGAGCGTCGGGAATTTCATCAATATCCCAGCTCCTGCAAGCGGGCGATCACATCATTTCGGGCACCTGCAACCTGCGTCTGATTGATGGCCAGGCCTTCAGATATGGTGGCATTTGTCTCCAAAGACCGAATCGTCTGTACACAGCGCCCGAAGCGGCTGCCATAGTGGGTAATATAGACAATCAGATCCTTGCCGGAAAAGTCGTAGGAATCAAAGAATGTGTACATCGCCATCGGGATATCGCTCCACCAAACGGGTGCAACAAACACTACGGTATCATACTGATCCAGATTCTCAAGTTCAGTTTCCAGCTCCGGGCGCTCGTTGTTTCGCTGCTCATTCAGGGCAATGTCCGTTGTGGGCTGATACTCGGTGGGATAATCAAAAACCGTCTGCACAGAAAACATATCCGCCCCGAGATACTCCGCCGCCCAGTCTGCCACCGTGCGGGTATAGCCATGTACGGGATCGCTGTCCGGATTGATGCTCGCCGACGTCACGGCATCCGCCACGCCGCTGTTTTCTGCCACAGCAAAATAGACTACCAGAGATTTTTTTGCCGCTGTATCGGCAGATTCTGTATCCTGTGTGGCAGATGCCTGGCTTCCGCAGCCGGCAAGGCTGAAAAGTGCAGCAAAGATCAGCAGCACGGAAACGATTCTTTTCCTCTTCATCGTTCATATCCTTCTTTCTTTTTGTTTGGCAACAGTATAAAGGGTGTTTGCTTGAATGTACAATGCCGATTCTGCATTCTGCTATAACTGAAAAGTATAGTTACTTTTCCATTATTCCGCAATTTTGCGAAACTTTGAATAAAGTTCATAACTTCAAGTTATAACAGGATGCGTGATAGTTATTGTACAGTTCCTCTCTTTCCTGATAAAATAAAGGCACATTATAGAAAAGGAGAAATACCCGATGAAAAAACTGTTCTCTTTCCTGTTGATTCTGGCGCTGCTTCTGTCTGCCTCATCTTTCGCTTTTGCTGACGACATAGAAGCCCCCGGAAGCGGCCCGGCAGACCGATCTGCCATCGTATCCGTTGAAGGCGTTCCGCTTATCCCCCTGAACAACGGTGTTGCAGTACCCCAACTCGGGCTCGGCACGCAGATCCAAAGCCTGGAGCGTGATGCCAGTGAGACCGGCCGGGCTCTGCTCAACAGCACATCTCATGATGCCGTAGTTGCTGCCCTTCAGGCCGGATACCGCCATCTCGATACTGCCCACGGTTACTTCAATGAAACCGGTGTCGGTCAGGGAATTATCGACAGCGGCATCCCCCGGGAGGAAATCTGGGTAACCAGTAAGCTTTGGCCGAGCGAGTACGGTGAAGGTGTGACAATGGAAGCCATCGATGCCATGCTGGATCGCCTCCAGCTCGATTATCTCGACTGTATCTATCTCCATCATCCGGCAGGTGACTATGTCGGTGCCTGGAAGGATCTGGAAAAAGCCTATCGTCAGGGTAAAGTGCGTGCACTCGGTATCAGCAACTTTGACAACTGGCCGGAAGCCTTTTCTGCAATTGTAGACGGTATGGAAATCAAGCCCCAGATTCTGCAGATTGAAGGTCATCCCTTTGCCCAGCGCCATGAAACCCGCGACCTGGCTGCCCGGTACGATATTCAGGTGGAATGCTGGTACCCGCTCGGTCACGCAGATGACAGGCTTTTGAACAACGAGGTGCTCTCTGCCATTGCCGAAGCACATGACAAAAGCGTCGTGCAGATTATTCTTCGCTGGCATATGCAGGAAGGCCTTTGCGCTGTACCAGGTTCCACCAATCCGGATCATATTGCAGAAAACATCAGCATTTTTGATTTTGAACTTTCCGATGCAGAGATGGAACAGATCCGTGCTCTGGACGGCGGAGAAGCCGGGCGTTACTTCAACATCAACTACGAACAGATGGGCGGCTTTTTCACCACACTGAACGAGTAAGCCGGGAACAGCAAAGGATAGCAATCCCCCTGATACACTGTGTTTTGTATCAGGGGGTATTTCTTCTTCAGACTTAAGAGAAATCAGATTCTGAGATTCAGTATTCGTAGCCCGGTTTCAACAGGTCAAGCAGCGCCTCATCGTGATGGTGCCCCAGATGGGATTCCAGATCAAGAATCATCACTGCTCCGCCTTCGCGGGTATAGGGTTCCCAGGCGGGAAGCCCTTCTATGGTAGGATCTCCGGTGCGGGCAAACTGTGCCCAAATCTTTCTCATGATGACTGCCATGGCTTCCTTCTCTGCCGTGGTATTGTCAAAAATCAGAGGAATCTCGCTGCCATGAGTCGATTGCGGTGCCCCATAGGTCATCACATAGGAATAAACCGGAGCGCCGTTCTGATCCGCCTTATGTGCCGTGATTTTCAGAAGCGGCGCGCGAAGCATGGTATCCACCTTTGTAGCATTGGAATCGTCTACACACGGATACGCGCTCCGGAAAGTATCCAGAATCGCCTGTGCACTGTCCCCATAGGTGCTGCGCAGAGAATTGAGCACACTGCTCTCATTCTGGCTTCCGCCTCCCAGGCTGAAGTTCCATTCATTCAGGTTCGAGCCGATCATCAGCGGGATATTTCTGCCGCTTTCAGCGAAGCCTTCTTCCAGAACGGGATTTGTGGGGATAATGTCTCCGTCCACATACGGCATCCATTCAAAAGAATAAGATCCGCCGAAAGGGCTGAGAATCTGAAATTCCTCTGCAACCTGCTGCAGAGCCGCACTGCCTGCGCTGTTAAGCTCAGAAAAGGAGACTTTCTGAAGTTCCTCCATGTTATCTCTGCCGATTTTAAGGCGTTCCATGGTCAACTCTGCCACCCGCTCTGCCATTTCTTTTGTGGCGAACACTGGCCCCAGCGTATCGGTTGCACCGGACTGGTTGATGCCTTTCTGGAAAAGCCCCTCGGCATAAGGTGTTGTCATCAGCGCCAGCACTTTGGCGCCCCCGCCCGATTGGCCGAAAACGGTTACATTCTCGGGGTCTCCGCCGAAGTGTTCAATATTATCGTGGATCCACTGCAGGGAGGCCACCATATCCAACACGCCCACATTTCCGGAAGCGGCATATTTTTCGCCGTAGGCAGAAAGATCCAGATAAGCCAGTGCTCCCAGCCGATGGTTGACCGTGACAACCACCACATCTTCACTCTTTGCCAGGTTTCTGCCGTCGGTCTGTACTTCATTGGCCGAGCCGCTCGTCATCCCGCCGCCGTGATACCAGACCATAACCGGGCGTTTCCCGTTGTCTTCGATTCCGGGCGTCCATATATTCAGATTCAGGCAGTCATTATCCTGCCCGTCCGTGCCGCTCAGAAAACTCTGCTGCGGAGAAATCCTGCCGTAAGAAGTGGCTTCAAATACTCCGTCCCAATGCGTTTTTGCAGGGGGGACAAAACGCTCCTCCGCCTTCGCATACGGCACACCGAGATAGACGAAAACACCGTCTTCCTCTCCTCCGCTGAGCTGTCCTCCCGTTACCGTGAGCACATTTCCGCTTGTCAGCAGATTGACCTTCGGAGTCCGACCGCCGTAAATATTGCGCAGATAATAAATACCCGCTGCCGCCGCAACGGCGAGAAGAAGCACAAGCACCAGCAGAACAATGCCAAGCACCCTGGGCCATTTTTTCTTTTTCTTTATTTGCGTCATATGCCTTCCCTCCTTTTATACGGCATGATTATAACCGGGAAAAGCCGGAAAGTATAATGCCTTGTGGGCATACTGCTATAATCCGTACGTATGGTTTGTTTCTTCTCCGAAAAACTGCCGCAGGGAGCATCTCAACCATGCTCTCTGCGGCAGTCTGTTTTTTATAGTTTAGCGGTGCTGTTCTTCTATGCGGCGAAACAGGGGCTGAAACCGTTTCTTCTCTTCGCTCCGGCACGCGAGATAATAGGATACCGTGGCATCCTCGTCGAGAATCGGGATCACAATCCTTTCGTTTGACCGTTCCTCATTCATAGAGAGCCAATGGTCTGTTGTGAACACCGGCAGAGAAGAGGCATATGCCAGCTCTCCGAAGGTGTTGAAATCATCCTGCATCAGGAACCTCGGATGGGGAATTTTTTGCCTGCACAATTCATACCAGAAGCCGATCTGGGAAAAAAGCAGAATGCTGATGCCTTCCAGATCCTTCAGCCAAAGCCCCTCATGCCGGGAAAGCGGATTGGTTTTCGGCATGGCAATATACAGTTTCTCTCCGCCGCAGGGCACATGGACCAATCCGTCGTCCTTCGGTTCTTCATGGAGAATCATCAGATTGAGTTCTCCCTCTTCCATCCGCTTCAGAATTCTCGTGTCATCATCGACGAACTGCGAGATCGTCATCCCCGGATACAGCATGGTAATCGAAGGCACAATTTTCTCCAATGGAACAGGCGCACATGAGCCGATGCTGATGGTACGGCGGCTACGGTCAAAAGCGCGGATCCGCTCTACAATCTCTTTGTCTTCTTTCAGAATTCTGCGGGCATATTCCGCTGCGAGCTTTCCGTTTTCATTAAGAGAAAGCCTGTTCTTTTGCCTGGTAAACAGCTCGACGCCGATGATTTCCTCCAGCTTTTTCATGGATCGCGTCAAGGCAGGTTGGGAGAGATGCAGTTCCTCGGCTGCTGCCGAGAGCGTCCCGCAGCGGTCAAACCCTTCCAATTGCTCCAAGAGATAGATTTCAATCACAGCTTTCTTCTCCCTTCTATTCATCTTTTTTCATTATTATACAAACTGATACCATTACCTGTCAACAAAAACCATTCTGCAGCGCTTCCGGGGCGTGATCCGCTCTATCCACTATAACTGCAAATTATACTTCTATCAGGATTCGGCATTTTACAACGGAGGCTGTTTCCTTTATGATAGATTCAACATTTGAAACAAAGGAGAATTCACATGGAATACGTAACTTTAAATACCGGTGCAAAAATGCCTCTGGAGGGCTTCGGCGTCTTTCAGATTCCGGATCAGACCCAGTGTGAAGAGGTTGTCTACAACGCAATCAAAGTTGGTTACCGCCTTTTCGACACCGCTGCATCCTACTTCAATGAAGAGGCTGTCGGCAAAGCAATCGCCCGCGCCGTGCAGGATGGGCTGGTGAAAAGAGAAGATCTTTTCATCGTTACCAAACTCTGGGTGCAGGACTCTGATTATGAATCCGCCAAAAAGGCCATCCGCACTTCCCTTGACAAGCTCGGGCTCGATTATCTCGACCTTTATCTCTTCCACCAGCCCATGGGAGATTATTTCGGTGCCTACCGCGCCATGCAGGAAGCCTACCGGGAAGGAATCCTCAAAGCCATCGGCACAGCCAACTGCTATCCTGCCATTCTTGCCAACCTCTGCGAGACTATGGAAGTTACCCCAGCAGTCAATCAGGTAGAGCTTCACCCCTTCTTCCAGCAGTGGGATGCTCTTGAAAACATGAAGGCTTACGGCGTCCAGCCGATGGCATGGGGCCCTCTGGCGGAAGGCAAGCATGGCATCTTTACCGATCCAGAGCTCACTGCAATCGGTGCAAAATACGGCAAATCCGCAGCCCAGGTGGTGCTCCGCTGGAACACACAGCGCGGTGTTGTGATCATCCCGAAATCCGTCAAGGAAGAGCGTATGAAACAGAATCTTGACATCTGGGATTTCTCTCTCACGCCGGAAGAGCTTGACAGCATTGCAAAGAAAGACCTCGGGCACAGCGAAATTGTGGATCACAGCAACCCTGCCTTTGTTAAAATGCTCCACGGTTATAAAATCCACGAGTAATCCGGGATGAATATTCTGCGTACTATTTGCCTGTCGGCTGTTCTGCCCGTCATGCTTGCGCTCGCTTTTTTCGCTTTTGCTTTCGCTGACGATCAGGGAATGAACCCGATATCCGAGGCTCCGATGCCGGTTGCTTTTACCGCGGATACGCCGATTGCCGATGTGACCCGTGATCCGGCTTTTGGCTCCTTCGGGCGTCTGCTTTTCCCTGTGAACCAGGGATACTACAGCGGCAGCACCCTCGGTTCTCTCTCCTTGACGTGGTACAGCAACATTCGCCCGGAGAAAACCGTGGAGATTGTCAACAGCCTCCGGAGCAGGGCTCTTTCCGGAGTGCCGGTCTTCTTTGATCTCTATACCGCAGAGGAAAAGAATGCTGATCCTGCAAAAGCAGATACCGGCCTGTTCTTCTTTCGCGGAGAACCCGGAGCAAAGGCTGCAATCTGCAATGCGGGCGGAGGCTTCGCTTACGTCGGCGCCATACACGACAGCTTTCCCCACGCGCTGGAGCTGAGCAAAAAGGGCTATAATGCCTTTGCTCTGATCTATCGTCCCGGCGCACAGACTGCCTGTGAAGATCTTGCCCGTGCAATTGCCTTTCTTTTCGACCATGCGGAAGAGCTGGAAATCGATCCTTCCGGCTATTCCCTGTGGGGCGGGTCGGCAGGAGCGCGCATGGCGGCCTGGCTTGGCTCCTACGGCACAGAGGCTTTCGGAGAAAAAGCATTTCCGCGTCCCTCTGCTGTCATCATGCAATACACTGGCCTCTCCGAAGTTTACGGCAACGAGCCGCCTACCTATAACTGCGTCGGCACGGCAGACGGGATTGCAAGCTACCGCACCATGGAAAGGCGGATTCAGGCCATCCGGGCAAACGGAACGGATGCCGAAATTGAAGTCTTCCCCGGTCTTTCGCACGGATTCGGACTCGGGACGGGTACAGTTGCGGAAGGCTGGCTCGACCGCGCCGTCGCCTTCTGGGAAAAGCAGATGTGAACTGCCCGTTTACCCTCTTTTGAGGCCTGCCTGCCACTTTCTCCTCAGTTTCTGTTTGAATCCGGAGCAATGATATGCTATAGTAACTGCTGTAATGAATACTTACTGATGGAGACAGGAGAAAAACAATGCCTAAAGTTCTGCTTTTAAACGGCAGCCCCAAAGCAAACGGATGCACTGCCACTGCCCTGCAGGAGATCATCAAAACTCTGCAGCAGGAAGGAATCGAGACCGAGCTGATCCACGTCGGCAAACAGGATATTCACGGGTGCATCGCCTGCAATTCCTGCGGAAAAACCGGAAAATGCGTGTTTAACGACCTTGTCAACGAAGTTGCCCCAAAGCTGGAAGAAGCTGACGGACTCGTGATCGGCAGCCCCGTCTATTACGGATCCCCGAACGGCACCCTTCTCGCCTTCCTGGACCGGCTTTTCTACAGCACAGGATTTTCCAAACACATGAAAGTCGGCGCCTCGGTTGTGAGTTGCCGCCGCGGAGGCAACACCGCTTCCTTTGATGTACTCAACAAGTATTTTACGATTTCCGGCATGCCCATCGCCTCCAGCACCTACTGGAATCAGGTGCACGGTTTCTCTGCCGAAGATGTGAAAAAAGATCTCGAAGGCCTGCAGACCATGCGTAACCTCGCCCGGAATATGGCATTTCTGATCCGCGCCATTCAGGCGGAAAAAGCAAAATCCGGTCTGCCGGAGGAAGAGCATTCTTCCTTCACCAGCTTCCCGGACGGAAAGTAAAAACGATATTGGACCGAATACGGCATCCGGAAAAAACGGATGCCGCTTTTTGATTATTCTCTTTCGCTTTGTGCCATAAAAGGAAGGATCTGGAGAACTAAATCACCCTTCCAGTTGACATCTCCACCACCGATCACAAATACATCTAAAGGATTATTCGCTTTTGTCCAAGCGCATCCCTGCTTGTACTCACTGCACTGAAATTCCTTTTCAATTTGCCAAGAATCAATGGATTCATACATTTCTCTGTAGACAGCCGGCTTTCCGCAATTCGGGCAGACAAGTGTGCGCGAGCCGAAGGGTTTGCTTTTCTTGTCATTTTGATTGACAACGTAAACCGATTATGCTATATTAAAATTGAAAGGTGGTGGGAACATGGCAACAGTGCCAACTCAAATTCGCATCGATGCAGATACCAAACAGCAGGCTACCGTGCTCTTTGGTCAGTTGGGTATTGACATGTCAAGTGCCGTTAATCTTTTTCTGCATCAATGCGTTATGCGCGGTGGGATTCCATTTGCGGTTGAAGTCCCGCAGTATAATCAGTCCGTGCTGGATGCAATGGCAGAAGCGAAGAAAATATCCCGTGATCCGAGCGTTCCCGGTTATACAAATTTGGATGAT
>JAFUGY010000114.1 GCA_017469115.1 Oscillospiraceae bacterium | reverse complement strand
TGGCTTAGGACACCATTATTTTACCAGATCCGGGGTTCTTTTCATATCACTTTTTAAGTGAAAAGAGCTATTTCCACCTAGCCAGCAATCATGAGGCTTGTTGCTCTATTTTGCTGGTAACGGTGAATAACTCAGGATTAAATATTCAACTTTTTACAACAATATCTTATCACGGAGCGAGAAAAAAGTAAATCCTCTTCTGGAAGAACTTGAGAAAAAAACCATATAGTGGTATAATAACAAAACAATGATTCACAACGGAGATTGATCTGCCATGAAATTAGGTATTATCGGATTGCCGAATGTGGGCAAATCCACGCTTTTTAATGCAATTACAAACGCCGGCGCGCAGTCGGCTAACTTTCCCTTCTGCACGATTGAGCCGAACGTCGGGATGGTTACGGTTCCGGATGAACGGGTTGATTTTCTTGCCGGTCTTTACAATCCGAAAAAGGTGACAAATGCGGTTATAGAATTCGTCGATATTGCAGGCCTTGTAAAAGGCGCAAGCAAAGGAGAAGGCCTGGGAAATAAATTTCTCGGCGATATCCGGACGACGGACGCAATCGTCCATGTGGTTCGGTGCTTTGATGATGAAAATATCATCCATGTGGAGGGCGGAGCTGATCCGAGACGTGATATCGACATTATCGATATGGAGCTGATTCTCGCCGATATGGAGATGATTGAGCGCCGGATCGACAAGGCGCAGAAGGCCGCAAAAGGCGATAAGAAGTTTCTGCATGAGGCGGAGGTCTTTAAAGCACTTTATGAACATCTGAATGACGGAAAGAGCGCCAGAAGCTTTGAATGCGATCAGGAAGACGCGGAAATCATAGCAACTTCCGATCTGTTGACCATCAAACCGATTATTTATGCAGCGAATATGGATGAAGACGGGATTTCCGACTATGAGAACAATGCCTATTATCAGGCTGTAGCTGAGATTGCGGCTTCCGAAGGGGCAAAGGTGCTTCCGATCTGCGCCAAGATGGAAGAGGAAATGGCCGAGCTTGACGAAGAGGACAGGCAGCTCTTCCTGGAAGAGATGGGCCTTACGGAGTCGGGCCTCGACAGGATGATCAAATGTTCCTATGATCTGCTGGGGCTGATCTCCTTCCTGACCTGTGGGGCAGACGAATGCCGTGCATGGACGATCCGCAAAGGGACTAAGGCGCCTCAGGCAGCCGGTAAGATTCACAGTGACTTTGAACGCGGTTTTATCCGTGCAGAAATTGTGGCATTTGATGATCTGAAGGCATGCGGGAGCATGGCGGCAGCAAAAGAAAAAGGCTTGCTCCGGTCAGAGGGCAAAGAATATGTGATGGCGGATGGGGATGTAACACTCTTCCGATTCAATGTGTAATTCTATTTCCGGAGAAATCAATTCAGAAATTGGAGGCGCTTATGATAGCTATTGCATGTGACCATGGCGGATATCAGTACAAGCAGATGCTGATGCAGCATCTTGCAGACAGACAACTGGAGTATAAAGATTTCGGAACCTGGTCGGAAGAATCCTGCGACTATCCCGATTTTGCGCAACCTGTTGCAGAGGCAGTTGCATCCGGGGCATGTGAAAAAGGGATCCTGATCTGCGGAACAGGAATCGGCATGTCGATTGCTGCAAATAAGGTGCATGGTATCCGTGCTGCAGTCTGCGGTGACGCCTTTTCTGCCAGGGCAACACGGGAACATAATGATGCCAATATTCTCTGTATGGGTGCGCGAGTGATCAGCGAGGCCAAGGCACTTGAGATTACGGATATCTTTCTGGATACTCCGTTCTCAGGCGATGAACGGCACATCAGAAGAATCTCGAAAATTGAGCAGCCCTGAAGATGGCACGTCGCTCAGAATTTTACAAGGGCAGGCGCAAAAAGCGGAATTATGCCATCATTCCGGGCGTTGCGTTACTCCTGATTTTCAGCGTCGGTATTGTTCTATTTTACAGCACACAAAAGTATGCGGTCGTTTCCGATGACGGGGTGACGGTAGAACTGCCTTTGCTCTCTTCGGGTGGCGTAACCTATGATGAAGAAGGAAACCAGAGAAAGGTTTTCGAGCCGGTTTCAGTAGACATCCAGTTTGAGGAGGCAGATTATTCAGGGGTTCCTGCAGTAGCCGGGAGAGGCGTGCAGCCGATCCGTGCCATCTTTGTGCCGTTCGAGGATATCTCGGAAGAGAAAATTACCGGCTATGCCAATCGCCTTTCCAGCGGAAATGCACTTCTTCTGGAACTGATGCGGAAAGACGGATATCTCGCCTGGTTTTCAGAATCGCAGCTGGCCTACGCCTATGGGCTGAATATGGTGCTGCCGGAGACAAAAGAAAACCTTGTCTCTATTGTATCTGCCTTGAAAGCCGACAATATTTATGTGGCAGGCCAGATCAGCTGCTGCATGGATGAACTCTTGGGTTCCAGAAGCGAAAACTTCAGCCTGAAGAATCAGTACGGCAGTGATTATTTCGATGAAAACGGATATTGGCTGGATCCGTATAATCCGGTGGCGCGTAATTACACGGTGCAGCTTGTTCAGGAACTGTGGGATATGGGATTTGACGAAGTGGTGCTGGATAACGTCAGGCATCCTGTGGCTGAGCCGATCGAAAATGAGGACGGCTCCAGGACGGAAACCGTACTCTATACAAGAGAAATGTCAACAACTCCCACACCGTTGGGAGCGGTAAGCGGTTTTGCAGTAAACATTGCGGAGCAGCTGGAGGATCGGGAAAGCGGCAAACGCCTTTCCGTCTACATCAACAGCCCGACGGCACTTGTACATGCAGATGCTGCAAACGGGCAGGATACGGAGTTGTTTTTTAAACTGTTTGACCGTGTTTATTATAATACCGATAAATATGCGTATACGTTTAATGTAAAGGATATCGAACCGCTCTGTACGGTCGGGAGTATCAAAAACCGTTTTGTTCCGGTGGTCATCAACTACCTGCCTGATAATACTTCGTGGATTCTGGTCGATCAGGAATAAATGCAGAAGATATGAGGAAAGATCGATCCAAAAAGGTTTTGACAGCATTGATTCTTCTTACGCTTGCCATGATCTGGGGGCATTCTCTCCTGGGGAGAGAAGCATCTTCCGAAGAGAGCGGGTTTGTCATGAAGTTGATTGCACCCATTCTTGAAGTGGCCGTAGGAAAGGGCAATGTTACGGAGCATCTTGTCCGAAAATTGGCGCACTTTACAGAGTTCCTGGTGCTCGGGGCGGAACTGCTGCTGTTTTTCGCATGGCGCAGAAACCGAAAGGACGCCCTGCTCCTTGCTTTGGCGCATAGTCTTTTTGCGGCATTGACGGATGAGACAATCCAGATTTTCTCCGGGCGCGGCCCGATGATTCAGGATGTCTGGCTGGATTTTTTCGGGGCGACGGTCGGAGCATCGATCACGCTTGCGTTCCTTTTCATCTTACAAAAGAAAAAGAAATCGTCACGAAATGATTGATAGGAGGATGAATTTACATGAATATTGAGAGAAAAATTGAAGAGCTCGGGATTCTTCTGCCCGATTCTTCCCCACCCAAGGCAATGTATATTCCCGTGAAGCAAGCCGGCAATCTGCTTTTTGTTGCGGGGCAGATCCCGATGACAGACGGCGTAATGCTCCATCCCGGCCATGTCGGAGAAGAAGTGACATTGGAACAGGCACAGGAAGCTGCCAGACAGTGCATCATCAATATGCTCTCAGCCCTGCGCACTTATCTGGGGGACCTTGACAAAGTGAAAAACATTGTAAAAGTGCAGGCTTTTGTCAGCAGCAAAACCGGATTTAACGAACAGCACATCGTTGTGAATGCTGCTTCCCAGCTGCTGTATGATGTTTTCGGGGAAGCCGGGCGTCATGCACGGACGGCAGTCGGAGTCAATCAACTCCCGATGGATGCTCCGGTAGAGATTGAAGCTATTGTGGAGATCTGATTCAGAAATCGTAGAAAAGACAGGGTCTGGAAATCCGATTCAGGATATCCAGGCCTTTTCTTTATGAGATAAAAAATCCTCTGTGAAAGCTGGACTTCTTTCACAGAGGACGTTACCTCAAAGCAAGAAATTGGAGGATCTTGTGAGAGGATAGAGCAAGTTTATCACATCGATACGGGAAAATCAATGTTTTGATAGATTATTCCTGAAAAGCATCGGCCTTACGCGCGGCATCGCAGATCAACCGGACGCAGGTATCATAACCGAGAAATCCGGTATCCAGAGAGAGGGTATAATTCCGGCTGTCACCCCAACGCCTGCCGGTGAACTGTTCATAATAAGCACGCCGGGCATGGTCGGTTTTTTGCATTTTCTTCTGAATCTCCGTTGGGTTTTTGCTGCCGATCAGCTCGCCGACTCTTGCTGCACGATGAATATCGTCTGCAAAGAGAAAAACATTCAAGCTTGGGATATTAGCTTTTGCCAGAATATCGTCCGCACATCTGCCGAGAATCACACAGGATTCTTTCAAAGCCAGATCCACAATGATGTGTTGTTCGATTGTGCGAATGGTATTCTGCTGACCGACATAGGAAGCGGGAGAGATCATCCGCAGGAATGCTTCGGTACGTGTGATTTCTTCTTCAACGCGTTCGACTTCGGGAATCTCGAGCCCACTCTCTTTTACAGCGGCGTTGATAATATCCCTGTCATAAAACTCAATGCCCAATTCTTTCGCAACATTTCGGCCAATGGAATGGCCACCGGCTCCATACTCTCTGCTGATGGTAATAATCATGGCTGCTACCTCCTACAGAATAAAGGCAAATAATGAAAAAAGTTATCGGATTCAATATATCTATAAAATCCGATAACTTTTCTTTGGTGCTCCAGCGGGGGCTCGAACCCCGGACACCCGCCTTAAAAGGGCGGTGCTCTACCTGCTGAGCTACTGGGGCAGGTATTGAACTGGGACGGCGGGACTCGAACCCACAATGACGGAGTCAAAGTCCGGTGTGTTACCTCTTACACTACATCCCAACAGTTCCGCCAATGCCGACGACCGGCACTGAACAAATCAGAGGGTGGGATATGGGGCTCGAACCCACGACACCCGGAACCACAATCCGGTGCTCTACCAACTGAGCTAATCCCACCATATTTGAAAAAGCACGCCAAGAGGGATTCGAACCCCCGACCTACTGCTTAGAAGGCAGTTGCTCTATCCTGCTGAGCTATTGGCGCAAATCTAAGCCAGGTCACGTGGAGCGGGTGATGGGAATCGAACCCACGTATCCAGCTTGGAAGGCTGGTGTTCTACCATTGAACTACACCCGCATGGCCGTTCCCCTCGTCAGCCTTAGGATAATACCACATTTGCCTTGCTGCTGTCAACAATTATTTTTATCGCAATGAAATATTACAGATTTTTTAAGGTATTCCTTGCGCAGGAGATAAAGGTGCGGATGGCTTTTTCATTCTGTCGTTTTTCTTTTACGATGATCCCAAGCTTCCGATAGGCCGGAGGATCAAGGGAAACGATCGCGGGATGATCTTTGCTGTCCTGCATGATCAGGCGGGAGAGAATGCTGACGCCAAGCCCATGCGCCACCATCGAGATGATGGCGGCATCCTCCATATTCGTATAGCGGAAATCGGGAGCCTGCTTCGGCGGAATATTCTGGAAGATCGGCAGGATATCCATATCAAACCCACCGGACGGCATCAGGAATTCCATTCCGGCAAAATATGCCACGGGAAATGGCCCATCTTCTATGGAATAGGTTCCGGGGAGTATTGCTACAAGCTCATCATCACGCAAAGGTGTCCAGAAAAGACCTGTCATCAAGTCCGGCTGATAACTGACGATTGCACAGTCCAGCTGGCCGTTTTTTACAGCACTGTACTGTTCCGAAATGCTTTGCATAGAGAGGGAAGTGCCGGTTTCAGGGCTGGAGAACTTGTATTCCGACAGGATGGCAGGGAGCCAGTTGCGAGCGACAGAGGAATAAGAACCGATTCGAATGGTTTTGCAGGTTCGATCATGCAGGGCAGAAGCGTCTTTCTCCAGAGCTTCTGCTGCGCTGACCAATGCTTCCATGTCCTCCAGCAGCTCCCGACCGGCAGGAGAAATCTGAACGCCTGCCTTGTTGCGGACCAGAAGCGTAAGCCCCAGTTCATCTTCCAGAGCGTTCATCATATGGGTAAGGCCTGACTGTGTATAGCCCAGTTCTTCAGCGGCTGCGGATAAGGACCCGCGGTTCACGGCCGTCAGCAGAGCATTGACTTTTTTTGTATCCATAATTCTTCCTGCGATTCTGAATTTCAATGAGAAAAAAGATTATCGTCATTACGAATCTTCATGTTAATATAATATAGTTTTTCAAAATAATCAAGAGAAACAATAAAAACTGTACATTTTCACAAAAGTTTCCGGATTTTGATTATGAATAATAAGTTAACACTTGCAGAATGGAGCTTGTAATATTATAATGAAAAAGAATTTATATGATAAAATTGTTGTAAGAATGCCTGCTGATTGAATGATACCGAAAAAGCAGGAATTTCATTCCTGAAAGCGGTGTGTCGGATGGAAAGAGCCCTTATCAAAATACACGGGATTGTACAGGGTGTCGGCTTTCGTCCCTTTATCCATCGGCTCGTCCGGGATTTTGGCTTGAAGGGAACTATAAAGAATACTTCTTCCGGTGTTGAGCTGGAACTTGATGGGGAAAAGGAGATTCTTGAAAAGCTGGTCAGAGAGATTCCGCACCGTGCACCTGCTCTGGCCGTCATAGAGGCAATAGAAGCACAATACGGATTACCGTGTGCCGGCTTTGAATCTTTTACCATCCTAGCCAGCAAGCAGGAAGCATTTCGCAATACGCTGATTTCTCCGGATATCTGTATCTGTGACGATTGCCTCCGGGAGATGATGACCCAGGGGGACAGAAGATACCACTACCCGTTTATCAATTGCACAAACTGCGGGCCGCGTTTCACCATTATAAAAGACGTTCCGTATGACAGAGCCAAGACGTCCATGAGCGCTTTCCCAATGTGTGCGGAGTGTGATGCGGAATATCACGATATTGAAAATCGCAGATACCATGCTCAGCCGGATGCCTGCTCTGTTTGCGGTCCTGTTGCCTTCTTTGCCGATGCAGACGGGAAGACACTTTCGAAGGGAGAAGAGGCGATTGCGCAGGCGAGAGCACTCCTTTGTGAGGGAAAGATTCTGGCTGTGAAAGGGCTCGGCGGGATGCATCTTGCCTGCTGCTGTGATGACCCGGCTATTGCGCGGGAGCTTCGCAGGAGAAAACAACGGGATGAAAAGCCTTTTGCCATTATGTGCAGAACGGTTTCGGCGGCGCAATCCTACTGTGAAGTGACGCCGGAAGAAGCAGCAGTGCTGAGTGGAAAGCGGCGGCCGATTGTGCTCCTTCGCAAGAAGCCTGCCCGGGAAGCAGAATTAAAGCATCTCAGCGAAAACCGTATGCTCGGTGTGATGCTCCCTTATACACCGCTTCACTATCTGCTGTTCGGAGACGAGTTTGATGCGCTCGTCATGACCAGTGCGAACTTAAGTGATACCCCGATTCTCTATCGGAATGAAGAAGCAGTCGAAAAACTGCACGGAATAGCAGATGGCTTTCTTCTTCATAACAGAGAGATTCAGACGCGGTGCGACGATTCTCTTTGCATGGTATTGGGAGAAGGGGAGTATTTCCTACGCAGAAGCCGCGGATATGTGCCTTACCCGGTCAGAATTTCCGATCAGGACACGCTTCCGTCGGTTCTCGCCTGCGGGGCGGAGCAGAAAGCTAGTTTTTGCCTGACAAAAGGCGGATCTGCTTTTCCCTGCCAGCACATCGGTGATCTGAAAAATTTTGAGACATTTGAGCATTATCAGGATCAGATTCAACATTTTAAGCGCCTTTTTGACATAGAACCGCAGGCCGTTGCCTGCGACCTGCATCCGGACTATCTTTCCGGCGAATATGCCCATGAAGTTTGTAAGGAGGAGCATTTGCCTCTTTATCCGGTGCAGCATCATCATGCGCATCTTGCTTCCTGCATGGCAGATAACCGGTTGGACGGGACAGTGATCGGCCTCATCTGGGATGGAACGGGTCTCGGAACGGACGGGAACATCTGGGGAGGAGAGTGCCTGACAGGCGGATACAGCGAATTTCAGCGCTTTGGATCGTTACGCCCGATTTCACTGATCGGGGGCGACCGGGCGATTATGGACCTGGACAGAATCGCTTATGTTCTTCTGAGAGAAGCCGGGAAGAACACGGCGCGAATAGAAAATGCCGGTTTATACCAGGCAATGCTGGCGAGCGGGTTGAACTGCCCGCAATCCTCCGGCATGGGGCGCCTTTTTGACGGGGTGGCTTCTGTCCTGAATGTGAAAAACAATGCAAGCTATGAGGGGCAGGGGGCCGTTTTGCTGGAGGCCGCTGCCGGAGAAAACGAAACAGACGTTTTGCCGTTTGATTTGACGGAGCAGGCCGGGCTTCTGCTTTTTGACTGGCGAAAAACAATTGCATCTCTTGCAGAGGAAAAGGAAAAAGGAACCGCTGTCGGTGTGCTGGCAGCACGGTTTATGAATACATTGATTGAAATGGCGGTGCTGCAGTGTAAGGCAGCTCGGGAAGCAACAGGGCTTTCCCGTGTTGTGCTTTCGGGCGGCAGCTTTCAGAATCGATATATGATGCAGCGCCTTCCGCAGCGACTTCAGGATCAGAAGTTCGATGTATATAGGCATAAAAGGGTATCCTGCAATGACGAAGGGCTGAGCCTCGGGCAGGCTGCGGTTGCACTCTATCAACTCGGGAAGGGAAATTATGTGTCTGGCAGTTCCACTTAAAATAACTGAAATAAACGGGAAGGAAGCAACGGCGGAATCCATGGGAATGCGCCGGAAAATCCGAATTGACTTTATTGAAAACCCCCGGGTTGGAGACTATGTCATTGTTCATGCCGGGTTTGCCATTGAACGGCTCCCGGAGAAGCAAGCATTGGAAGATCTGGAGTCATGGGAGGAACTGGAAGAAGCGATTTATCAGGAATACGGGATGCAGGCGGCAAGAACGGAATGAATGCAGATAA
Organism: Oscillospiraceae bacterium; assembly: GCA_017469115.1. GTDB lineage: Bacteria > Bacillota > Clostridia > Oscillospirales > Oscillospiraceae > Limivicinus. The sequence continues at coordinate 40,733 of JAFUGY010000114.1, read as the reverse complement.
ACTGTGCAGTGCAATCAAGGCGCTCCCCCTGAAAGAGGAAGTTTGCCTCATGGAGGTTTGCGGCACGCACACGATGGCGATTGCGAAAAGCGGCATTAAAAGCATGCTTCCGGAGAAAGTCAAACTTCTTTCCGGCCCGGGCTGTCCTGTCTGCGTGACGCCGGCATCGGAAATTGATGCAATTCTGGAGCTTTCCATGCGTCCTGATGTGATTCTTGCAACCTATGGAGATATGGTGAGGGTTCCGGGCAGCGTTCCGGGCGATAATCTTGCCAGACGAAGAGCGCTGGGCGCGCAGGTGCAGGTGGTCTATTCTCCGGTAGATGCGGTGGAGCTTGCAAAACAGAACCCGGAGAAGGAAGTTGTTTTCCTCGGCGTCGGCTTTGAGACGACGGCTCCCGGTACTGCTGCCGCTGCATTGACGGCATCGGATAAAGGCGTGAAGAATTTCACCGTGTTTTCCATGCTGAAGACGGTTGAACCTGCGCTCAGAGCGTTAATGGCGATGGATGATTTCAGGGTACAGGGATTTTTGTGCCCAGGCCATGTGGCAACCATTATCGGAGAAAAGGGGTTCGCCTTTTTGCCGGAGAAGTATCGGATGCCCGCAGTTATTGCAGGCTTTGAGGCGGAAGATATTCTCGCAGCCATCTGGCGCTTACTCACACAGTTGATAAACCGCGAGCCGAAACTTGAAAATGAATACAAACGGGCGGTCTCTGAGCCCGGCAATCTTCTGGCGCAGAAGATGATGACAGCCTGTTTTACGGCAGAGACGACAGAATGGCGAGGGCTCGGAAGCATTCCGAAGAGTGGGCTGAAGTTCCGGCCGGAGTTTTCAGCGCTGGATGCAGAAAAACGCTTCCCGGAAGTCTTGGGAGAAGAGGCAAGACGCATCCAAAAGAGTGCGAGAATTACACCGGCCTGCCGCTGCGGAGATGTCATTACCGGGCGGATTTCTCCGGCGCAGTGCCCGTTATTCGGAAAGCGCTGCCTTCCGGAAGACCCTGTGGGGCCATGCATGGTAAGCTCGGAAGGGGCTTGCGCTGCTGCTTATAAATATATGGATATTGACAGTTTTGAAGAAAATGGATGAAATCATTACTTTGGATTACGGCAGCGGCGGGAAAAAAACCTCGGCCCTGATTGACACAATGATTGTGCCGCGGATGAAAAACCCGTATCTCTCTGCGCTGGGTGACGGCGCAATTCTCCCCGGAGAGAAGGATCTTGTTTTCTCCACCGACAGTTTTGTGGTGGATCCGCTGTTCTTTCCGGGCGGAGACATCGGGGAGCTTTCCGTCTGTGGCACGGTGAATGATATTGCCGTATGCGGAGGAGAGCCAAAGTTCCTCTCCTGTGCACTGATTCTGGAAGAAGGGCTGGAAACAGCAGTGCTGGAAAAGGTGTTGGCATCCATGAGCGCAGCTGCTGAACGCGCCGGAGTGCAGATCGTAACAGGCGATACAAAAGTTGTGGAACGAGGCAGGGGCGATAAGCTTTATATCAATACCTCCGGAATCGGATTCCTGCGATTTCCTGGATTGACGCCGAAGGCGATTCGTGAAGGGGACAAGGTGATCCTTTCCGGAACGGCAGGAGATCATGGCACAGCGGTGATGCTTGCCCGCAGTGGGATGATGCAGGGAGAGCTGAAAAGTGACTGTGCTTCCTTGAACGGCTTGTGCAGCGCGATACTGCAGACAGGCGCCGGGGTGCGTGTTCTTCGGGATCCCACACGGGGCGGAGTTGCCACAACGCTGAATGAATTCGTGGAAGGCTCGACGCTCGGAATCGCACTGGATGAAACCGCAATTCCCGTTCGCCCGGAAGTGGAAGCAGCCTGCGAGATGCTGGGGCTTGACCCCTTGTACTGCGCCAATGAAGGGAAGCTTCTCTGCGTAGTGGCACAGGAGGATGCCGATCTGGTGGTACGTGAGATGCAGAAGTGCTCAGAAGGGCAGAATGCTGCCGTCATCGGAACAGTGACCGCGCGTTATCCGGGCAGAGTGGTTATGAAAACAAAATTTGGAGGCAGCAGAGTGCTGCAAAAGCTGGCAGGAGCCCAACTGCCGAGAATCTGTTAAGAGCGGTTTCGGCCGTGATTAAATATTACAAGATCAAGTGAATAATATAAGGAGAGGTGAAGTTGATGCAGGAGTACAAAAGAATCGACATCACAAAAGATGAGATCGTACCCATTGCAGAGCGGATGCGCAAGAAAGAAATCATTCTTGTCATGATCCACGGCTTTCTCGACAAGGATGGCAATCCGGATGTTTCCTATGAGTATGCGGTAGACACCGTTCTGGAGTCGTACCATGTAGTAGGAGAAACGGTTCTGCCGTCTATCAGCGAGATTTATGACGTGGCAGCAGAATGGCCGGAACGGGAGCTCAATGAGCTCTACGGATGGACTTTCGAGGGGCTGGACGTTTCCAAACGTCTGTTCCTGCCGTACGATCTGCTGGAGGATGAGGGAAAAGGGCAAATCATGGTGAAGCCTCTCTCTGAACTCCGCAAACTGAATGGCACGGAGAAGGAGGAAAGAAAATGAGCTATGTAGTTCCGATTGGCCCTTACCATCCTGCGCTGGAGGAGCCCATTCATGCAACGCTCTATACCGAAGGAGAAGTAATCAAGGATGCGGAAGTGTTCGTTGGTTACAACCACCGCGGGATTGAGAAGCTCTGCACGGAGCGCAATGCGATTCAAACGCTGGTTCTGGTGGAACGTGTCTGCGGGATCTGCTCCCACTCTCATGCTCTCACTTATGCCATGTGCGTTGAGGCAATCAACAAGACGGAAGTGCCGAAGCGCGGTCAGTATATCCGCGTCATTACGGCAGAGCTGGAACGGCTGCATTCTCACATGCTGTGGATGGGAATTGCCTGCCACATCATCGGGCATGATTCCATGTTCATGCACATCTGGGATGAGCGTGAACTGATCATGGATCTGCTGGAAAGGCTGAGCGGTAACCGCGTCAACTACGCGATGGTGACGATCGGCGGCTCCCGCAGAGATATCGACGATGACCTTCGCCGTGATATGCTCAAGGGTTGTGAAGCGTTGAAGACACCGCTGAACAAGATCATAGACATTGTCCTCAATGACAAGACCATTGCCATGCGCACCAAGAACGTTGGTGTGCTGAAGCATGAAGACGCCGTTCGCCTCGGCGCCATAGGCCCGCACGCGAGAGCATCGGGGGTGAAAACGGATGTGCGTAAAGATGCACCGTATTCCTCTTATGAAGACTTTGAGTTTGATATTCCGGTCTGCCAGAACGGCGATGTATTTGACAGAGTTGTTGTGAGAGCACTCGAGTGCGTGGAAAGCATTAAGATTATCGAGCAGGCCCTTGATAATCTGCCGGAAGGCCCGATCAACAACGGCAATAAGTTACCGAAAATCCAGGAAGGAATTGCCGTGTGCCGTCATGAGGCTCCGCGCGGACAGCTGAGCCACATGGTTGTGGGCAACGGCAAGCTTGAAAACTTCCGTGTTTCAGTGCATGTGCCGAGCTTTAAGAACACACCGACCATTCCGCACATGCTGCGGGGCAACACGGTGGCAGATGCCGGTTTGATTATTGCCAGTATCGACCCATGCTTCTCCTGCCTTGACAGATAAATGCATGAGCTTGCGATAACAGAAGGTATTATCAAGCTGGTTTCCGATGAAGCGGAAAAACAGGGCTTTCAAAAGTGTCTGGGTATCACGCTTGCTGTCGGCGAGTTCTCAGGGATTGTTCCCGCGTGTGTGACGGATTTTTTCCCTCTCGCTGCAAAAGGGACGATTGCCGAAGGTGCGGCGTTGACTTTTACCAAAAGCCCGGATCAGTTCCGCTGCTATGTGGAATATCTTACTGTTGAATAAACCTGTAAATAACAGACTTTTTCAATATACTATGTAAGGGGGTTTTTTCTTGCAAAAAACAAGATTTTCTGCGGTGCTTGCCACGTTTATCCTGTGCATGGTCGTCTGGATCCTGATTACCTGGAGTTTCTCGGTTCAGGAGCTGGTGGCCGGTGTGCTGGTAAGCCTCGCAACAGCACTGTTTTCTTCAAGATTCTTCGCGCACGGCGATTCCTGGCGCTTCTTTAATCCGGCCAAAATCTTCAGCCTGATCGGCTACAGCTTCACCTTCTTCAAAGAGCTGGTGAAAGCGAATGTCGATATGGCAAAGAGGGTTTACGGCGGATGCAAGGCAGTAAACCCGGGCATTGTCAGAGTACCGACTGAAATGAAGAGCGACTACGGCCTTGCCCTTCTTTCTGACTCGATTACGCTGACACCGGGCACCATCACAATGGATGTTGCAGAAGAGGATGGAAAGAATTGTCTCTATGTCCATTGGATTGATGTAACAGCCGAAAGCGGCGAAGCTGCCGGCGAAGCCATCAAGGGCGAACTGGAAAAAGGAACAAGGAGGGTGTTTGACTGATGATTGAGCTGTTGATCGGCGCTATATTCTTTGCGCTCATGGCGTTCAGCCTTGTATACAGAGTGGCCAAAGGTCCTTCCGCTGCAGACCGAATGGTAGCAGGAGATGCCTGTGATAATCTCCTCTGCTGTGCCATGATCCTTTTTTCCATGTATTCCGGACGTGGAATCTATCTGAATATTGCGCTTGTTGGTGCTTTCCTCGGAATTATAGATACCATGCTTGTCGGCAGGTATCTGGAAGGGAGTCTGTAAGATGATAGCTATTAGACTTCTGATTGATGTATTGATTGTTGTGGGAGCATATTTTGCGCTTGCCGGAACGCTTGGCATCCTCAAAATGCCGGATGTACTCTGCCGGATGCAGGCATCCACCTGCATTCCGACGCTGGGTGTGCTCTGTGTGGCAATCGGAGGAATTCTCTATGCAGCATGCTTCCTCCACTCAGCCGATAATGCCATTAAAATCGCTGTTATCGGTCTGATGATTCTCTTTACCAACCCGATCGGCTCTCATGTGCTTGCCAAAGGCGCCTATAAAGCAGATCGGAAAGGAAAGAATTCTCTCAAGCTGAATCCTGATGATTACGGGAGGGATATCAATGAGTAATCTGGTTCTTATCCTGAATGTGGCCGTCGTGCTGGGTCTCGTAATTTCCGCGATTCTGGCAGCTGAACTGGAAAATCTTCTTTCTGCGGTGATTGCGCTTTCCGTCACGGGTCTGTTTGCAGCAGCTGAATTTCTGATCCTCCATGCACCTGATGTGGCGATTTCGGAAGCGGCGGTCGGTGCGGCTCTTGCTCCGCTGATCATGATTGTTACGTTGAAGAAAATCGGAAAGGGAGGCGGCAAATGAAAAAATTTCTGACGTGGGTCTCCCTCGGCGCAGTTCTGATTTGCTGTGTACTGGCGGGCCTTTCCATGGGAAAGTTAGGCCCAACCTACGATCCGGCTCAGGTTACTGTCCCGGTTTACGAACTGCAGCAGAATCCTGATGCCTATGACGACTCAACAGCCGATGGTGCTGCAGCAGCCATTGTGCAGCAGAATCTGGCAAAAAGCCACTCGGTCAACGATGTTACCTCCATCGTGTTTGACTTCCGTGGCTACGATACCATGGGCGAAGCCTTTATTCTGATCACGGCAGTTGCCGGCTCGGCAGTCATCCTGTCCGGCGCAAAGAAAAAGGAAGAGAAGGAGGAAGCGAAAGATGAATAACGGCAAGCTGAAAGTAAAGCATGTCATTACTAGCTGCGGCTGTGACTTTCTGATTCCCGTGACGCTGATCCTCCTGTTTGACATTATTCTCCATGGCCATCTGTCTCCCGGCGGCGGGTTCCAGGGTGGTGTTTTGATGGTCGCCGTATTTACACTGATCTATTTCGGATATGGGTACGAGAGTGTAAAGACGATCAACGGCACGCTCCTGCACCATTCCGAAGGCATTGCATCGATCTTCTATGTGCTGTTTGCGATGCTCGGTGTTGTTTATGGCGGATATTTCTGCGAAAACGTCCTCTTCCAAAGCGGTAAGATCGGAGAGCTCTGGTCTTCCGGAACCATCTTCCTGATGAACGCGGCTGTCGGTGCAAAGGTTCTCACCGGTGTGGGAATGCTTGCGCTGTACATGCTGGCCATTCTCAGTCAGATGAAACAAGATTCTTAAGTGAGGTGCGTATCATGATGACATTTAACTATATCGCATCTTTCTTCCTGATCGTCCTTGGTTTTTACACCATTATCACCAAGTTTAATCTGGTGAAAGCGGTGATCGGGCTTTCCATCGCAGATTATGGTGTGAACCTTCTGATCATCTCCATCGGATACGTTCCCGGCGGCACAGCTCCGATTTTCACCGAAGGGGAGATCAGCCAGCTCAGCTATTTTGTCGATCCCATTCCTCAGGCTCTTACGCTTACCTCCATCGTTATCGGTGCATGTGTCACGGCAATGTCCATGTCGCTGGTGATGAAGCTTCATGAGAGCTACGGCACTCTGGATACCAGAGAGATCAGGAGGCTGCACGGATGAGTAATCTTCTGAATTATATCCATTTCCCGATCTACTCGGTAATGGTTCTGTTTCTCGGTGCATTCCTGATTGTGGTGCTCGGGAAGAACAAGTTCCTCCGCCATCTGATTGCGGTCCTCGCAGCCGGTATTTCTCTTGCCTGCATGATTGCTCTGATCAAGCCTGTTATGCTGAACGGAGAAGTGATTGCCTACTGGATGGGGAACCGTGTGCCCGCAGGCGGCTATGCCATCGGCATTGCCATGGAAGTCGACGCCCTGTCGCTCTTCTTCGGACTGCTGATTTCCACTGCAGTCTTTGTCTCCTGTGTCTATTCCGTTCAGTATATGTCTCATGACGAGAATATCCCCCAGTACTTCACTCTGTTTCTGATGCTGGCCGGCGGTGTTATGGGTCTGGTGCTTTCGGGAGATATCTTCAACATGTTCATCATGGTGGAGATCCTCACGTTTGCGGCAGTTGCCCTTACTGCTTTCCGCAACAAGGTTTACGGTGCCCTGGAAGCTGCCTTCAAGTATCTCGTGGTTGGATGCATGGGTTCTACCTGTATTCTTGCAGGTGTAATTATGCTCTATGCCAATGCGCATACGTTGAACTTTGCACAGCTGTCCGGTATTATCCCGGGGATGATGAGTAACAACTCTGTCAAGATCGCTTTTGCTTTGCTCTTTGTGGGCTTCAGCACCAAGGCTTTCATTGTGCCGTTCCACCCACTGGCAGCGGATGCCCACGGCGCAGCTCCGGCATCCATCTCCGTGCTGATTTCCGGCGTTCTGACGAAGAGCGGTATCTACGGTATCATCCGTCTGACGTACTTCCTCTTCCAGACCATGGGGCTCGGTTCCTTCCAGTTCCTGCTGGTGTTCATCGGCTGCGTCTCCATGTTCCTGTGCGTGACGATGGCTCTTGCCCAGCATGACTTTAAACGTCTTCTTGCGTTCCACTCCATTTCCCAGATTGGGTATGTTCTCACGGCTGTCGGCCTTTACACAGCAATCGGCTTTTCTGCCGGTATTTACCATGCACTGAACCACACCCTTTTTAAAGGCCTTCTGTTCCTTGCAGCCGGTGCGGTTTTGCATGAAACGGGCACCACCAATCTCGATGAGCTCGGGGGACTAAGCAAGAAAATGCCCCACACCACGGTGCTCTTCCTCATTGGTGCTTTCTCCATCAGCGGCATTCCGCCCTTCAACGGCTTTGCTTCCAAATGGATGATCTATCAGGCCTGCTATGAAAAGGCAGTGGAGAGCGGCAACATCGGCTATGTGCTCGTTACTGTGATCTGCCTGGTCACCTCTGTGCTTACGCTTGCATCGTTCGTCAAAGTCAGCCAGAGCGTGTTCTTCGGCAGGCTGCCGGAGAAATATGAAAATGTCAAGGAAGTTCCCTGGGGAATGCGTCTTGCCATGGGTATGTTCGCAGTGCTGTGTGTCATCACCGGCCTCTTCCCGAACCTTGTCGGCAAATTCCTCACTCATCCGGCAGCAACGGCGGCTTTCAATGCCAACGGATATATCGATGCCATGATGGGCGAAGGATATGCCTCTTCTGCTCTCGGCCCCTTCATGAATTCGGCTCAGAATGTTGTGTTCTATGAAGCCGGAGTCTGGAGCCCTGTTTCCTGGCTGCTGATCCTGTGCATTGTGCTTCTGGCAGTTACGATTGTTGCTGTCACCGGCAAATATGAAAAGGTGAATGCACTTGCCACCGGTGAACCCGATGCCAAGCATGCGCTCTTCTTCAGCGGTGAAGAAGCTGTCTACAGCCAGGTCGGAGGGTCTGATCTGTTCTGGGGCTTCAAACATAACTGGAGACACTACTTCAGCTTTATGCATGATCTCCACAGCGGTATTCTGAACGACTATGCATTATGGGCAGTTGTGGCGCTGTCGCTCGCAATGCTCTTCATGTTGATTGTGCTTTAAGGAGGGTGAGGAAATGAGTGTAATCTTGAATGCTCTTGTTGATCTTGGTTATATCCTGATTTTCCCGGGCTTCCTGTTCTGCTTCCTGTGCGGCATGCTTCTTTGCGGTATTGAGAGAAAAATCGTTGCAAGAATGCAGAAACGTGTAGGGCCGCCGATCCTTCAGCCGTTGTATGACTTCTTCAAGCTCTGCGGGAAGGAAACGATTGTTCCCACCGTCGCGAACAAAACGGTCTACCTCGCAGCACCGATTGTCGGGCTGGCAGCTCTTGTGGTGATTCAGCTCTTTATCCCGGTGTTCAACTTCACGGCGTTTGCAGGCAATGCGGATATCATCGTTGTGCTTTATCTGCTGCTGATCCCGGCTCTGGCGGAGATCTTCGGTGCAGCAGCTACGGGTTCCCCCTTCGCAGGGGTCGGCCTCAGCCGTGAGATGGTCACTATTATCTCCTGTGAGCTTCCTCTGGTGCTGGTGTTCCTGGCAGTCGGCAAAGCAGTGGGCAATGCCATCGGATCCGGCGTGGTCTTTTCCCTGCAGACAATTGCGGCCTATCAGGCGGAAAACGGATGCCTGCTGTTTAAGGCTTCCATGATCCCCGCTGCAATTGCCTTCCTGCTGACGATCCCCGGTGAAACCGGGATGCACCCCTTCGATGCAGCAGAAGCAGAGACGGAAATCTGCGAAGGTATGCTTGCTGAGTACAGCGGAAAACCGCTTGCCGTCTACAAACTCTCTCACGCTGTAAAACTACTCACCCTCACAAGCTTGTTTGTGGCGCTGTTTCTCGGCGGACTCGGAACGGGAATTCTCCTTGTCGATGGATTGATTACTTTCTTCTTCTGTGTGGTTGTGATCATCTGCGTCGTCGCTTTGATTGATGCATCTACCGCAAGGCTTAAAATTGAGCAGCTTTTCAAATACTACTGGACAGTTGTTTCCGGTCTGGCAGCGATCAGCCTGATTCTGGCTTGGTTTGGACTGTAAGGAGGAGCGTGTATTATGTTTAAGAAAACCATTATTGAAAGCACCGGAAAATCCCCCTGGCTGTTTCATATCAATGCCGGCTCCTGCAACGGGTGTGACATTGAAATCGTTTCCGTCCTCACCCCGCGCTATGATGCAGAGCGCGTCGGCTTTAAGCTGGTCGGAAGCCCACGTCACGCCGATATCGCCGTGGTGTCCGGCCCGGTAACCAAGCAGAGCCTGCCTCGCGTGCTCCGCACGCTGGAGCAAATTCCCGAACCGCGCTGCATTGTAACCTGCGGTTCCTGCCCCCAGAGCGGTAATGTCTTCCGTGACAGCTACTCCGTCTGCGGTCCGCTGAGCAAGTACGTTCATGTGGACGTCGACATTGCCGGATGCACACCGAAGCCGGAAGCAATTATGGATGGTCTCCTCCTCGCTGCACAGATTCTTGCAGAGAAAAAGAAGACCGGGAATCAGGAAGCAACTCTCCCGAATCCCTATGCTCCTGAAAAGACAGCGGAAGAAGCAAAGCCCGCAGAAGAAAAAACCGAAGAGAAAGGGGAGGCATAAGCAATGGATTTTCCGTTTGTAAAACAGGCAATTTCCCAGCTCTTCAGCAAGCCAAGCTGTGATATGTATCCTTTCGTCCCCATCGAGGCAGCACCCAACTATCGCGGCAGAATCGCATACGATCCCAACAAGTGCATCGGCTGTGGAATGTGTGTTCGTGTCTGCGCCGGAAAGGCCATCACCCTCACAAGAACCCCGGCAGAAGGCGGAGAGAACATCACCCTCACCTTTGATCTTGGTTCCTGCACCTTCTGCAATACCTGTGCAGACTTCTGCAATGACAATGCCATCACCCTTACCACGGACTATCACATGATCGCCACGAAGGAAGAGGACCTGATCGTTACCGGCACCCACTTCAAAGAGAAGAAGAAACCGGCACCGAAGCCTGCTGCTGCAAAACCCGCTGCTCCTGCAGCTGCTGCGACACCTGTAAAAGCCGCTGCTTCCGATGCACCGAAAGCTGAGGCGGCACCTGCCGCAGAAGCAGCACCTGCACCGGCTGTGCAACCCAGAGATGACGGCAAACCGGTCAATGATCCTTCCAAGTGCATTTACTGCACACTTTGTGCCAAGAAGTGCCCGCAGGAAGCCATCACCGTCGATCGGAAGGCGAAAACCTGGGAACTCAATGCGGATGACTGCGTCGGCTGCGGCACCTGCCAGACGGCCTGCCCGAAAGACGCAATCATTATGTAAACTTAAAGTTCGATACTTGATTTGCAGTACAGAGCCCCCTGCAGGAGAAACCTGCAGAGGGTTCTGTCAATCACACGCAAAAAGCACGGAAAGGAATGAAACAATGATGTTTGGCAAAAGGAGCCTTCGGAGCGTTGCGTTGTTGCTGCTGACCGCGCTCTTCCTGATGCTGCTTGCCTTGCCTGCCGGTGCAGAAGAAAAGGATGGCTGGGTCAGCGAGGATGAGATCGGCGATCAGACCATTGCATTGGGCATGGCAGCGTGGCTGAACGGCGTGGAGAATACCTGGCGGACGGATCTCGTTTTATGGGATGCAGCCGGCTGGTATGCGGCTCTTCAATACCGTGTGTCGGGGCAGGCTCTGCTGCAGGAGTCGGAAGTGAGAGACTTTCTGACGTCGGCAGGGTATGAAGGAGATTACGTCCTTCCCCCGGATTGGGAAGAATACGGCATTGTCAATGTCGTGCGGGGTGCCGGCAATTCCAGAAACTTTGATTTCCGGCAGCATAAGGACATGTTTGATGCGATGATTGGTGTTACAACCGAGATGAATGTGAGCGTTACAGGGCCCGAGACGGTTGTTTTCAAAGCCATCAGCCATCCTTTTGAAAGAGAAAGAGAGAACGCTTTCCTCATTACCTTTGCCGAAAATGACCGAACATCCAGTAAATTCTCTCACAAGATTATTGCTGTGGAGAAGTATCAGGAACAGCCAAAGTGGGACAACACGCTGAACTTCACGTGGGAAGATCTGATGGAGGCCAATCTTCTTTCAAACATCCTGAAATGGAACTCCAGCGTCAGAATCAGTATGCCGGCAATTGATGCCGATGCTCAACAGTGGACGTTCCGGCACAACGGAGAGATCGTACAGATTACCGACTGCGGAACCTATTGCTTTGGTTCCTACGGAATGTATTCCTTTGAGACGATGACCTCCACCGACGGCGTTATCCGCCCCTGTGTGGGATATGTGAATTATGATCCCCTGGAGATTGAATATCTGGAGAAGACGGTTCAGCGCTATCTGGAAGGCTACGAAAGTGTTGAATTTCTGCGGGAAGAAAATGACCAGATCTGGATTCGGTTGACGCATGAAGCCGGATTCCATATGGACGCAGCCGTGGATAAAGGGACGCTTGTTATCCGTGAGGTCGCGTTCTATTATCAGGGCAGCTCCGAACCCACATCCGGCAACACCCTTGTTTACACCGAGGAGCCGCCTGCTTTTGAGGCGCTGAAAGGATGGGACCAGCCACTGCGATCGATTACGGCAATCTGGGAGACATTTGATCCTTCCACCGGGCAGTTTGCTTACCGTACAGAAGCTCTGCAGCTTCCTTATAACTGGGAGTACTATCCCAACGATGCCAGATACGGTGACTATGAAATTTATACCAACCCGCGATACGTCGGGTCTTACCAGTATCCCGGAGATTTGGTGGATTATTCCATCTTCCTGACAACGGCAAAGGGATAATCCGCTTTCCGGATGAAAGATTTTATCCCCCCGGGGGGCTTGCGAAATGCCTCCCGGGGGCGTATTTTTGAAACATGACGAACGAAAGAAAGATTCAAAAGAAAAAAACACATACGGTGATCATTTCCCTCGCGGCAGCAGTGATTGTGCTTGCAGTCTTCTGTGTGTTTATCGGGTCTTCCCACATGTCAATTGCGGATGGGTTTCAGGCCTTGTTGAAGAAGAGTACACCGGCTAACAACCGGATCATCTGGAACATCCGTATCCCAAGGGTGTTGGCGGCAGTGATTGCAGGAGCCGGGCTTTCGGTTTCAGGCCTTATCATGCAGACGAATCTGAACAACCCGATGGCTTCCCCGGCTACGCTGGGAGTATCCAATGCGGCTGTTTTTGGGGCAAATCTTTCCATCATTGCTTTTGCGGGTGGTTTCCTCTCCACCGGGAACAACCTGGCAAGCTATACTGTGGGGGCAAACCCCTATGCCACGTCTCTGATGGCGTTTCTTTTTTCCGTGCTGTCAGTCCTGCTGATTTTGGGATTGTGCCGGTTGAAGGCATTTCAGCCGGGGGTTGTTGTGCTGGCAGGCCTTGCCATCGGTTCCGTCTGGACAGCCGGAACCACGATTCTGCAGTTCTATGCAACGGATGTAGGCCTTTCAGCCGCTGTGATCTGGACGTTTGGGGATCTGGGCCGCGCCACTTATCGGACGGACTGGATCATGGCCGCAGTCGTCGGAGTGGGGATTGGTTTTTTCAGTCTTGTCAGTTGGCATCTGAATGTGCTTCTAAGCGGAGATGCTTCTGCCAAGAGCATGGGGGTATCGGTCAATGCACTTCGTTTTGCCTGCCTGCTTTTGGCATCCCTTATCACAGCGGTCTGTGTTTCTTTCATGGGCATTATAGGTTTCGTTGGCATTATATGCCCTCACGTAATCAAACGGCTTTTGGGGCAGGATCATCGCGAGGTCATTCCCGCTTCCGCACTTGCCGGGAGTCTGCTTCTCCTGTTGGCGGATACGTTTTCCAGAAGTATGGGTAACGGTTCTGCCCTACCGGTCGGTGCCATTACCTCACTGCTGGGAGCACCCTTTTTCCTTGCTATCATTTTCGGGAAAGAGGAGGGTAGATAGCAGATGCTGGAAATCAAAAATCTTTCTTTTCGCTATTCCGGTGGAGCACCACTGGTGTTGCGGGATGTCAGCTTCACCCTGAAAGACGGTGAAATCGGCATTCTGCTTGCCAAAAACGGAGAAGGCAAAAGCACCCTTTTTCAAACAATTCTCGGTCTGCGGAAACCGCTGGGAGGGCAGATCCTTTTTGACGGGCAGGATCTGCTGAAAATGAATCGCAGGGAACGGGCCAGATATGTGGGTTATGTTCCGCAGGAGATCCGCTTTGGCGCATTGAGTGTTTTTGACACGGTGTTGATGGGGAGAATTTCGTACTTTCACCTCAGAGCCGGGAGAGAAGATGAAGAAGCTGTTCGGAAAATTCTTTCCGGAATGGAAATGGAGGAATTTGCTGATAGAAATGTGCTGGAGCTTTCCGGCGGGGAGCGGCAGAAAGTAGCGGTTGCCCGGGCACTGGCGCAGGAGCCGAAATTGCTGGTTTTTGATGAACCGACTGCAAACCTGGATATTGCCAATGAGCAGCTGATTCTGCAGGAAGCCAAAAAACTGTCCCGGGAAAGGCACATCTCTGTTTTAACCTCCCTGCATGATCTGAATCAGGCACTGACGCTGGGAGATCGGTTTTTCTTCCTGAGAGACGGTGTGATTCAAGTTTCAGGCGGGCGGGAAGTCTTTACCGAAAAAGAAATCAAAAGAACCTTCGACGCCGATGTGCGTATCATGGAAATAGAAGGGAAAAAAGTAGTAATCGGAGGATAAGAAAATGAAAACAAGAAAATGGCTTTCGTTTGTGCTTGCTGTTGTTATGATGCTGTCGCTCAGCGCTTCCGTATATGCAGAAGGCACAGAGGAAATCGTGATCACCGACATGATCGGAAGAGAAGTAAACGTTGTGCCGGGCAGCTATCAAAGAGTCGTGTGCATCGGAGCGGGAGCGCTTCGAATGTTCAGTTATATCGGGGATGTCCAACTGTTGGCAGGAGTAGAAGATATTGACAATCTCAGCCTTTCGGAGCGGCCGAAGATGTTTGATTCGGTTGCACGCCCGTATATGCTTGCTTACGGAGATGTATTCACAGCTTTGCCCTCCTGCGGTGTCGGCGGGCCGAACACCCAGGCAGCCGAGGCTGAAAAAATCCTGACCTGCAACCCGGATCTTGTGATTTCCGAATATGAAGATGTAGAGAAAGAAGACGCGCTGCAGGAACAGCTCGGTGTGCCTGTGATTACATTGAAAGCCGGTCCGGGGGGCGTGTTTGATGAATCCTTCAAGGCAACGATGAGAATGCTTGGCGTGCTGTTCCAACAGGAAGAGAAGGCAGAAAAGCTGGTTTCGTTCATTGAGGAGGAACAGGCTGAGATTTCCTCCCGCACAGCGGATGTGAAAGAGGAAGATAAGCCATCAGTCTATATCTGCGGCCTCGGAAACTGGGGCACCACCAACCACCTTATGACGGCGCAGAATTATATCTCTTTTCAGGTCGCAAACGTGAAAAATGCTGTGAATGATCTGGAAAAGAATGGGATACAGGCGATTGAAGAAGAAAAGTTCGTCGCCCTTGGCGAGAATGTTGACATCATGATTATAGATGCCGCTGCCGTGAAGAACATCAAGCCCCTTTATGCCGAGACGCCTGATATGTTTGACGTTTGCAAGGCATGGCAGAACGGGGAAGTTTACCTCGAAATGGCTTATAATGCCTATTACACCAATTATGAAATTGCACTGATCAACACATGGTTTCTGGCCAAAACGGTCTATCCGGAGCTCTTTGCGGATATTGACCTCACAGAGAAGACCAATGAAGTAACCGAGATCTTCCTTGGGCAGCCTCTTGCCGAGCAGATTGCATCAGCACCTTCCAGCTTCGGCGGGTACCAGAAGATTGATACCGCAACCTTCTTTGCAGAAGATGCACCTGCAAAAGCTGCATAAAAACCCGCAATGATAGACACAAAAGAAATTATTGCCTTTTTTGATAACCACGCCCCTACCTGGGACAGGGAATTAAAGCGAAATGAGGAAGTCATCCGGACGATTCTGGACAATGCTCAGGTCTCCGAAGGGAAAGCCGTTTTGGATGTGGCGTGCGGAACCGGCGTTTTGATCCCGGACTATCTGGAGCGCAAGGCAGCGAGCGTAACGGGAATCGACATTTCTCCCGCTATGGCGGAAATTGCAAGAAAGAAATTCCCACAGAAGGAAGTTACCATTCTGTGCGGAGATGTTGAAACAACTACTTTTGACAGAACCTTTGACTGCATTGTGGTCTACAATGCCTTCCCGCACTTCCCTGACGGAAAAAGGCTGATTGCAACGCTGAAAGCCCTCCTTGCACCCGGCGGAACCCTGACGGTTGCCCACGGCATGAGCCGGGAAATGATTGATGCCCATCACCACGGCTGTGCAAAGCATATTTCCAACGGCTTGATGCCGGCGGAAGATCTTGCCGCCATTTTTGAGACCTGCGGCCTGACGGTAACTGCACTGGTTTCAGATGACCGGATGTATCAGGTAGCCGGAACATAACAGATCAACCACAAAGTCGGCGTTCAGCCGGCTTTGTTTTTTCACTTGACAATTGAATATTCTCTTCTTAGAATAGCAACACTACATGCGGTTTTAAAAACCAGGAGAACAGAATGAAACTACAGGTTAGAAAACTCACCTATGCAGCGCTGTCCCTTGCACTTGCTTTGGTGCTGCCGTTTTTAACCGGGCAAATCCCGGCAATCGGGGCGATGCTGAGCCCGATGCATATTCCGGTTCTTTTGTGCGGCTTTCTCTGCGGCTGGCAGTGGGGGTTCGGCGTAGGGTTGGTTGCGCCCATTTTGCGCAGCTTGCTTTTCGGTATGCCGAAGCTGTATCCCAACGCGCTTGCCATGATGTTTGAGCTTGCTGTTTATGGGGTTTCTACGGGCTTCCTGTACAGATTGCTGCCGAAAAAGCCTTGGAGAATCTATCTTTCTCTCATTCTTGCCATGCTCTTGGGGCGGATCATGTGGGGATGCGCCCAGTATGTGCTTTTGAATGCCCAAGGGACGCGGTTTACTCTGCAGATGTTTCTGGCCGGTGCGTTTATCAACGCAGTGCCCGGAATTATCCTGCATCTTCTGCTGGTGCCGGCTGTGGTTTATGCCATGGAAAAAGCCGGATATATCCTCAACGGGAGAAAGGAATAGAATCTTTTCATGAAAACACTTTATCTTGATTGCAGCATGGGAGCCGCCGGAGATATGCTCACAGCAGCCTTGCTGGAGCTTTTACCCGAACCGGATGCTTTTCTTGAAACACTCAACGGGCTCGGTATCCCCGGGGTGCATTACGTCCGCACCGAAGAGCAGAAAAATGGCATCCGTGGCACCCATATTTCCGTGCAGATCCACGGTACGGATGAAGAAGCGTTTCTCGCTCATCCGGAAGAGGATGAGCATCATCACCATCATCACGAACACCATTCTCTCGAAGAAATTCTGCAGCTGGTGGATTCTTTCCCTGTCAGTGAGGCGGTGAAGAAAAACATCTGCGGAGTTTATCAGCAGCTCGCAGAGGCGGAGAGCACTGTCCACGGTTCCCCGGTGAGTGAAATTCATTTTCATGAAGTCGGGATGCTGGACGCTGTTGCCGATATCACAGCTGTTTGCCTGCTGATGGAGGAGCTTCAGCCGGATGTGATTCTGGCCTCACCTGTTCATGTGGGATCCGGCACGGTAAAATGCGCCCATGGGGTTCTTCCGGTTCCCGCATCTGCCACTGCCGAGCTGTTAAAGGGCATCCCGATTTACAGCGGGGAGATCAAGGGAGAACTCTGCACCCCGACGGGAGCAGCCCTTCTGCGCCGTTTTGTCACGAGATTTGAAAATATGCCTGCGATGGCGGTTTCCCGAATCGGCTACGGAATCGGAACCAAGGACTTTCCAACGGCCAATTGCCTGCGTGTGTTTCTCGGGGAGACGACCGGAGACACCGATACCATGACAGAGCTCAGCCTGAACGTGGATGACATGACGGCGGAAGAAATCGGTTTTGCCATGGATCGGATTTTTGAAGCAGGGGCTGCGGAAGTATATACCGTTCCCATCGGCATGAAGAAAAATCGCCCGGGCACGCTGATCCGCGCTATCTGCCGCCCGGAGAAAAAGGACGATGTGATTCGAGCCATCTTTCGGCATACGTCTACGATCGGCCTCAGGGAATACGAGACGAAGCGTTACGTTTTGAGCAGAAAAGAAATGACAAAAAACACCCCATACGGAGAAGTGCATTTGAAGCACACCTCCGGATACGGGGTAACCAAAGAAAAGGCGGAGTACGATGATGTTGCCCGCATCGCTGCGGAAACTGGACGGTCATTTTCTGAAATTCGTGACGCGATCCGGCTCAGTGCCCAACCTTCGGAGGAAACATGATCAAAGCGGATCTGATCACAGGATTTCTCGGCGCGGGGAAGACGACCTTTCTGCTGCATTACGCCAGGGAACTGATTCGAAGGGACCTGAAAATCGGCATTCTGGTCTACGATCACGGAGCGGTCAACGTCGATCTGCCTCTCCTGCAGGAACTGCGGGGGGACCGCTGCGAGCTGGAGACCCTCGCGGGAGCCTGCGATGCCGACTGTCACCGCCGCCGTTTTCGCACCAAGCTCATTGCCATGGGCATGGCTGGTTACGACCGCGTGCTCATTGAGCCCTCCGGCGTTTTTGATGTAGATGAATTTTTCGACACCATCAACGAACCTCCCCTTGACCGGTGGTATGAACCGGGCAGCGTCATCACCATTGTGGATGCAAAGCTGGAGGAGGAAGCAACACCGGATGCCGACTTCTTCCTCGCTTCTCAAGCCGCCACAGCGGGCTGCATCCTGCTCAGCAGGGTTCAGCTTTGCTCAGCAGAAGAGATCAACTGCACCATTGCTCATCTCAACCGTGCGGAAAAACAGATTCATTCATCCGCATCCCTGGAAAGCCGTATCCTTGCCAAAAATTGGGACGAGTTGACGGAGGCGGATTATACCCGCCTGATGAACTGCGGTTATCATCTCACCGATTATGTGAAAACCATTGCGGGCAGAGGAGCTGATTTTCAGTCCCTTTCCTATCTGAATCCGGAGCTCACCCGGCAGGAACTGGAAGAAAAAATCAGAATTCTCTTTCAGAGTGATGATTACGGAAGGATCAACCGGGTAAAGGGCTTCTTCAGCGAAGGGGAGCACTGGTATCAGGTGAATGCAACCGCAAGCGAAACACATATTGATCCCGTCCCCTCCGGGCACGGCGCTATCATTGTGATCGGCAGCGGACTCAAAGAGGATCAACTCGGTATCCTCATGACGGGCAAGCTTCCTAAACTTCATATTTTGTAAACAGTTGCTGATCGGCTGTCGGGAAGCATTCCTGACAGCCGAAAAAAATTCTTTGTCATGAAAGGATTCGCTGCTTTGCCGAATAGTCAGCGAGGACAAATACTGATGCCCCTGCAGAATGGCTGAAGAAAGGCAAAGAAGAATTTCATATTCCGTGGTAATGAGGAGGGGCGAAAGCCCCTCCAAATCTTTTCATATCATGAAAAGACGAGAGGCTTTGATAAGAGAACTCATCATTTAAAATTGTATATTTTATAAAATATATTTTATTTTATATAAAATAATACTTGCAATTAAAGCTCCCGTATGCTATACTCATAGCAGTTAAAACGATACTTTTATTCTGGGTCAAAAGGAGCGCCGGAACCATGGAGAATCAGAACTTGCCGGTTTTGCCTTTCCAATACGGGGATGCACACAACTTTGTCTTCCTTGCAGAAGCCGGAGCGGGGAAGAGCGAGGTCTCTGTCAATATGGCACTCTATCTGGCTTCGCTGGGGGAAAAGCCGGTTCATTTTTTTGACCTGGATATGACGAAGCCCCTGTTCCGCTCCCGTGATCTGGCTTCTTTCCTGACGGAGCAGGGCGTTATCGTGCATTTTGAAGAGCAGTTTTATGATGCGCCCACGGTATCGGGAGGCGTGAGCCGGCTTCTGCGGGATGAAAACTGCTATACGGTTCTGGATGTAGGCGGGGATTATATCGGTGCCCGTTCCATCGGCGGCTATGCTCCTTTTTTAAACAAACCGGATACAATCGTCTGGTATGTGGTGAATCCTTATCGCCCATGGTCGATGGATCTCCCTCATATTGATGCGGTTCTTTCCCAGGTGCTGGGGGTTTCCCACGTCCAGCTCGATCGCCTTCGGTTCCTCGGGAATCCGAATCTTGGCCCGGATACCTCGCCGGAAGATGTTGTGGAAGGCATCAACAGCATCAGGGACATGATCGAAGCTTTCAAACCGGTTGACTTTTATACTGTCAGAGAAGAGATTGCCCCAGAAGTGGAAGCGCTTTTCCCCGGCAAAATCTTCCCGATCAGGCTTTATCTCACTTATGAGTGGGTTTGACGGGATGGAATTTGTTCTCCCTTGATCTTTGTTTGATCAATTATTCTATACACGAAGGAGAGATGGATATGGCAAAAGGAAGGGTAGAAATTGTGAAGGAACGGTGCAAGAGCTGCGGCTATTGCATCAAGTTCTGTCCTCAGGGTGTGCTTGCCGTCGGCAAGGAAGTGAATTCCAAAGGGTATGAATATGTGTACCCTGCAAACCCTGAAAACTGTGTAGGCTGCGCAATCTGCGCAAGAATGTGCCCGGACGGGGCAATCGATGTCTATCGCTAAGGAGGCTGAAAGAATGGCAAGAGTATTTATGAAGGGCACTGAGGCGATTGCCGAAGCTGCCGTGCGTGCTGGTTGCCGGTTCTTCGCCGGTTATCCGATTACTCCGCAGAATGAAGTTCCCGAGTACATGTCCCGCAGGCTTCCGGAGGTCGGCGGCGTGTTTGTGCAGGGTGAGAGCGAAGTCGCCTCCGTAAACATGGTTTACGGTGCTGCCTCCGCGGGAACCCGTGCGATGACGTCCTCTTCCTCTCCCGGAATTTCTCTGAAGAGCGAAGGCATCAGCTATTGTGCAGCTGCCCGCATTCCCATGGTGTATGCAAACTTTGCACGCGGCGGCCCCGGCGTCGGTTCCATCCAGCCTGCCCAGATGGATTATCTGCAGGCAACGAAAGCCAGCGGAAACGGCGGCTTCCGCATGCCGGTTCTTGCACCTGCAACGGTTCAGGAAGCAGTTGACCTTACCGTTCTCGCGTTTGACTGGGCAGATCGCGACCGCACGCCTGTCCTGCTCCTGGCAGACGGCGTCATCGGCACCATGATGGAGCCGGTGCAGCTTCCGGAAGCAAAAACAGACGAAGAAGTTGCAGCAATCAAAGAGTCGAAAAAGAGCTGGGCCTGCATCGGCCATCCGCTTGACTATGCCCATCGCGCCTGGATTCAGCCGGGCAACTGGTCTACGCTCGTTATGCAGCAGGTGAATGAAGAAGCCGCTGCCATGTATAAATCCTGGCAGAAGGAAGCAAAAGTAGAAGAGTACAAGACGGAAGATGCCGAAATCATCCTCACCGCTTACGGCATTTGCGGCCGTATTGCCAAATCGGCAGTGAACCTGCTCCGTGCCGAGGGAATCAAAGCCGGCCTCGTGCGCCCCATTACGGTATTTCCGTTCCCGTATGCTGCCTATGACCGTATCGACTATTCAAAGGTGAAGGCTATTTTGGATGTTGAAATGTCTATCCCTGCTCTGTTTGTGGAAGATGTTGACGCGGCAGTAAAGGGCCGTGCCCCGATTGAAACATGCCTTTGCTCCGGCGGTAACATCATGAGCCGTGAAGCTGTCATCAAGGCAGCGAAAAAAGTCGTGGAGGGCTGAGTAATGAATAAGATTTACACCAGAACCAAAACCATCCAGGAAGATAAAGTTTCCGGTTTCTGCCCCGGCTGCATGCATTCCACTGTTATGAAGCTGATCGGCGAAGCACTGGAAGAACTGAATGTTGTGGACAAAGCCTCCTGCGTGCTGGGCATCGGATGCTGCGGCCTGCAGATGGACTATATGGCTTACGACAATACAACGGCTCCTCACGGCCGTGCCTGTGCTGTTGCAACCGGCATCAAGCGTACCAACCCCGACAGCCTCGTGTTCACCTACCAGGGTGATGGTGACTTTGCTTCCATCGGTCTTGCAGAGTCAATGTCCGCTGCCAACCGCGGAGAAAATATCACCGTTATCTTCATCAACAACGGTATTTACGGAATGACCGGCGGTCAGCTCGCACCGACAACGCTGATCGGCATGAAGGCTTCCACCGCGCCCAAGGGCAGAATTGCCGAAGAGCACGGCTACCCGATGCACATGTGCGAGATTCTCAATCAGCTGACGGCACCGTACTATCTGGAGCGTACCTCCTGCAACAATCCTGCCAACGTGGCAAAAACCAAAAACGCAATCAAAAAAGCATTCCAGAACCAGCTTGACGGAAAAGGCTTCTCCATGGTAGAAATCGTTACCGGCTGCCCGACCAACTGGGGTATGGATCCTCTGAAGAGCCTGGAGTTTATTGAAGAGAAGATGCTCCCGGAATTCCCCCTCGGTGTGATCCGGGATCGCAGTAAGGAGGCGTAATCGATGGAAACCAATCTGTGTGTTGCCGGATTCGGCGGCCAGGGGGTTATGTCCCTGGGTAAATTTCTTGCTGATGCTACCTGCAATTCTACCGACAAGAATGTGACCTTCTTCCCGTCCTACGGCGCGGAGCAGCGCGGCGGCACTGCCAACTGCTTTGTGGTAATCTCGGATGATGATATCGGCGCACCCCTCGGCGATGTGATGGATGACCTCATCGTCATGAACGGGCCGTCTCTCGCCAAGTTCCTCCCGACGTTGAAGCAGGGCGGCAATCTGTTTATCAACAGCTCCATCGTAACCGATCAGATTGACCGGGACGATGTGAAGCTTGTCAAAGCGCCCGTAACGGAGCTTGCTCTTGAAATGGGCAACGCCAAAGTGCTCAACGTGATCATGCTGGGTGTCTATGTAGGATATACCCAGGTGATTGATCCCGCCATCGTGTGGGACACCATTGAGCATAAGCTCGCTTCCAAACCAAAGCTTCTGCCGCTGAACAAGCAGGCTTTTGAAAAGGGCCTCGAGATCGGCAAAGCACAAAAGAACTAAGCAAAAACAGGGGAGACAAACGTCTCCCCTGCATTTCCAGTGATACGATGATTCTGTTATGATTTCCGGTTGCGGATCCATTCCAGAATGGAAGCCTGGCTTCTCCGGCTGTATTCCTGCAGCGCATTGAGAATAGCCTCGGTGTCATTCTCCTTCACGCCGGACAGAATTTTTTCCAGCAGATCCTGATTGTTGTGACAGTCAGGGCACAGGGCATAGATGTACCGCAGCAGCAGCACCTGCCCCTGCAGGGCAATCATGCTGTTGTCAAGCCTCTTGTTGCCGCAGTAATGATAAAAAGTTCCGATCAGCTCATACACTGCTTTGGTGCAGTCGCGGGCTGTGCGGGCTTCCTTATAGTTGCGGATCTGCTCTTCAATCCGCTCTGCCATCAGCGCTCTGTCGCCCCGCACCATGGAGAAACGAACGGCTGCCGACTGAAAGACAAAGGCAAGCTCTTCGATTTCTTCAATATCGTGCTCATCGAGGGAGAGAACAGAGGCGCCTATATTGGTTTCCATGACGATCAGCCCGTCCTGCTGCAGCCGATTCAGGGCTTCCCGCAGCGGAGTGCTGCTGACGCCAAGCTCTTCCTGAATATCATTGACGTTGATCCGGCTCCCGAGGGGAAGCTTCAATGTGAGAATTTCCTCCCGGAGCTTTGCATAGATCTGATCGACCAGCGATTGCTTTTTAATTTTAGCCATTTTCTTAACCACATTTCTTATATTTTATAAATTATAATATATTATAGCATTTCCCGGCGGAAATGCAACCATGAAATCCCTGAGGTCCATGTGAATTACGTTTTTCAGTTTCCGGAGGAATGATCATGAATACAAAAAATTCTGTCAGATGGCTTTATCTTGTGGTGGGCACGGCGGCGCTTCTCTTTGCCGGCATCATTTACGGCTGGTCTATCCTGAAAGCGCCTCTTGCAAGCGAATTCGGGTGGACGGCTTCCGCCCTGAGCCTGAACTTTACTTTAACCATGTGCTTTTTCTGCTTCGGCGGGATGCTGGGCGGCGTGCTCATGAAGAAGCTTGGGTTTCGCGCAGCCTGCCTGATCAGTGCGGTGCTGGCTGCAGCCGGGTTTCTGATTTCCGGCGGGCTGCAGGGGAATATTACCACACTCTATCTCGGGTACGGGGTGATCAGCGGCCTCGGGATCGGCATTGCCTATAACTGCATTATTTCAACGGTGAGCGCCTGGTTCCCGGATAAAAAAGGTGTGTGCTCCGGCGTGCTGATGATGGGCTTCGGGGCTTCTGCTCTGGTTCTCGGGAGCGTGGCGGATGCCCTGATTGGGAATCCTTCCTTCGGCTGGCGGATGGCATACCGGGTCATCGGTATTGCGCTGGGTGTTGTTCTCCTCGTCTCGGCGCTGATTCTGAAAAAGCCGGAAGGCGAAGGCGCAGCCCCCGCAGCAAAGCAGAAGCAGCAGACCTCCGGCAAGGATTATACCACCGCGGAAATGCTGAAAAGCATCACCTTCTGGAAGGCTTTTCTCTGTGTGATCTTTCTTGCGGCAGTCGGCAACACCGTGATCTCCATGGCAAAAGACCTGGCAATTTCCGTTGGGGTGACAGCCTCTGCAGCCACTGTGCTGGTGGGCATCCTTTCGGTTTGCAACGGGCTCGGCAGAGTGATTACCGGCATCGTGTTCGACCGTGTTGGTCGCCGCACCACGATGATTGCCGCCAATCTCTGCGCCATTACGGCGGCAGGTATTACGCTGCTTGCGGTTATAACCCATTCGTCCGTTCTGTGCGTTATTGGGCTCTGTCTGACGGGTATTTCCTACGGCACCTGCCCGACGATCAGCTCCGCCTTCACCTCGGAAGTGTTTGGCACCAGATATTTCTCGATGAATTTCCCGATTATGAACTGCAATCTGATTTTCGCTTCCTTCATCGCAACGGGCACCAGTCTGATTTCCGGTGCTACCGGCGGTTATGCAGCGGCCTTTGTTGTGCTGCTTGCGCTGAGTGTCGTGGCGATGCTGCTGAATCTTTCCCTTAGAAAATCCTGAAAGCGAGCATAGAAAACGCCCTGCATCCGGTCGTTCTGTACCGGATGCAGGGCGTTTTTCATAACGATCAGCGCTTGTTGCTCTGTCTCCAGATCTTCTGCTGTTCGGCAGCACGGATCAGCTCTTCCCGGAAGTCCGGGTGAGCGATGCCGATGAGCGCCTCTGCCCGCTGCCAGGTCGTCTTGCCGGGCAGGCTTGCAATGCCGTATTCCGTCACAATGTTCGGCGCCTGGGTGCGCGGGGTGGTGATAATGTCGCCCGCCGTAAAGTGTGGGATGATGTTGGAATGGGCGTTTCCTTCCTTATCCACATGGGTGGAGTGCATGGCCAGGAAAGCTCTGCCGTGGTCTGCTTCCAAAGCACCGGTGATAAAGTCAAGCTGGCCGCCGGTGCCGGAGATCTGGCGGGTGCCGGCAGATTCCGAGCTGACCTGCCCGTAGAGGTCTGTGCAGATGCAGCCGTTGATGGAAACGAAGTCATCCAGCTCACGGATCGTCTGCGGATTGTTGACGTAAGCCATCGGGGCCGTCAGAATGGCGTCGTTATGATCGAGAAAATCATAAAGAGCGCGGGAACCGTTGCAGATGGAGAAAATGCCTTTGCCGCGGTTCAGTTTTTTCTTTTTGTTGGTGATCTTGCCTGCCAGGTAAAGATCCAGATATCCGTCGCTCATCAACTCGGTGTGCATGCCCAGATCCTTCACATCCGACTCGGCGATCATGCTGCCGATGGAATTGGGGATTCCGCCGATGCCCAGCTGCAGGCAGCAGCCGCTTGTGATGTAGGGGAAGATGTGCTCCGCAATCTTGCGGTCAAGATCGGTAGCGGAGGGGCTTTTCACGGTGGGAATCGGGAGATTGCTATCCACCACGCAGTCTACATCGCAGATGTTGATATGGTCATTGGCAATTCCGTTGACCACCGGCATGCTGGGGTTGACTTCCAGAATAATGTGCTCTGCACAATCCAGCAGCTCCTGCATCGCGCAGTTGGTGAGCCCGAAAGAGAAGTTGCCGTTTGCATCCATGGGGGCAACCGTGATCATTGCCACATTGACGGGGGCATAGCCCTTTCTGTAATAGGTGCCGCAATGGCGGAACAGCATGGGGGTATGATAAGCAAGGCCTTTGTCGATATAACGGCGGTCGAGCCCGGAGCAGTGCCATGCATTATAGGTGAAGGATCCGGCCGGATCGTTCTCAATCGTCTGAACCGGTACCATAGCAATGGCATTGCGGATTTTCACATCGTGTAATTCACCGCTCCGCCGGGCAAGGGCGGCATCCAGAAGCTGGGGGAAGGAGCAGGTCTGGCTGTAGTCCACCCAGTCGCCATCCTTGACCAGTTTTACGGCCTCATCTGCAGAACAAAGCTTTTGTGCATAAATGGCAGAATAATCCATGGTATAGTTCCTTTCGTTCAATCGTTTTGTTGCATTACCGGCGTTTCTTCCCGGAACAGGCTTTTCAGGGAAGACAGAAATGCTTCCGCCGCGGGCAGCTGGGAATATCTCCCGCGGCCAAAGGCGATGCTGATTTTGTCATCAATTTCCATGCTGTGAAGACCGCGCCCGGAGAGATCACCGAACCATCGGTCTACCACGGCAACGCCGAGCCCGTTCTCCACGCAGGCAAGAACGGTGTCCAGGTTGCGCAGGGCGACGAACCGCGGCACGAACCGATAGGGCTCGAAAATGCCTTCGGTGTCTCTGCAGATCTGCTTCACCCTGGAATCATCGACGATGAAGAAATCATAGGCATAAAAATCTGCGGGAGACGTGATATCGTGAAACCCATCCAGCAGTTCGGAGTAAATGATGCACCGGGGGATGCTTGTAATCCGCTCTACATTCAGGTCGGGTTCCTGGATCAGATAATTTTCCATGGAGATCACGGCATCAAGCTGCTTGCTGGAAACGCTGTCTACCAGATCTTTGAAATCAAGGCATTCCAGCTCGATGCGAAAACCGGGGTATTGTCTTTTGCAGTGCTGTATGGCAGGGAAGAGAATATCCGACAGGTTCCAGCCGGTGTTATAGCCCAGGCGCAGAAAAGGGGAGCTGCGTGCCAGCTGGTTTTGCACGTGTGAAAACTCCAGTGAAAACCGCTGAAAAAGGTCAAAATACGCTTTCCCGGCTGTGGAAAGAGAGATTTTGCGGCTGTTCTCCCGGATAAACAGTTGAACACCGAGCTCCTCTTCCAGCCCCGAAACATATCTGCTGACAGCCGGTTGGGGCAGAATCAGCACCTCTGCCGCTTTGGTAAAGTTCAGCAGCCGCGCTGTAGTCAGAAAGCTATCAATCTGCCGCGAATTCATCGATCTCTCAGTATTTGCCGTTTAAACCAGGCACTTCAGCACGTAAACACCGTCATGCATGGCATTGAGGAAGATATATCCGCGGTCGTCTACCACGAGATCCTCGGTGGTGCCGAGGGGCTTGTTGGCCATCTTCACATCAAAGCAGAGTTTTTCCGGATTGGGAGGAATAAAATATGCGATCTCCTTGGGAACATACGGATCCGAAGTGTCGTACACGCGTAGTCCGGCATGGAAATAGCAGTCATAAACTCTGTCGGCGCGGTTCTCAATCCAGGGCTTATGGCTCATGGGCTCATGCAGATTGTGGGGCCCGAAGGACGTCGGGAAGGGCTGGCCGAGCTGGTTGAAGTTCTTGTAGGGGAAGCCTTCCGGCACTTCGGGATAGGGGAAGATGGAGATCAGCACGGGATCGGCAGGATTGGAGACGTCGAACATCTCAATGCCGCAATAGGAGTGCACGCCGAAGCCGTTGTATTCTCTCTCGGTGTAGGTCCACTGGCGCTCACCCTCCTGCATGCCGACGGCATATTTGGTGCCGTGGATGGGCATAAAGGTATGGCAAAGTGCTCCGCCGAACTTGGTGGCGAAAGGAGGCGTCATCTTGCATTCACCGACGACCTGCGGCCAGGCAGGATTGGAGATGTCGAGAATTTTGAATCCGCCGCCTGCGCAGCTGAGGTAAGCGAGGTTGTCATCCGTTCCCACATACGGGAAGTGGACGAAACCGGGATACGTATTGTATCCCTGCCAGCCGTTCCACTCTTTTTTACGCGTTTTCTCGGTCTGGTTGCCGAAGAACTGCCCCGGATTCCACCAGCGGCCGACTTCTACCGGATGTTCCGGATCGATGATATCGACAATGCGATAGATAAAATCTTTAAAACCGACTGCCGTGGCGGAGAGATGCAGATAACGCCCGCCGTTGTAGGAAAAGCGGTGCACGCCGGATCCCCGGTTGTCGGGATCGCCCGTTGCCCAGAAGGAGAGCTTTTTCGGGTGTTCCGGATCTTCCTTCAGAGAGAAGATATGCACGCCGCCGGGAGCGGGTTTATAGTGGGCAGGAGCGGGCCCGTGGAGGAACTCCAGGCAGTTCCCGTTGGAGACAATCATCAGATCGTCACAGATCTGAATTTTCGGTGTGGACATGTAGGGATATTCCTCCGGATCCATCACCGGCATGTACTGCACATGACGCGGCTTTGCAGGGTCGGTCACATCGATGATTTCAACACCGTATCCGAAGAAGCATCCGCCGTAAAGATAGTATCTTCCGTCAGCCGTTTTATAGAGCTGTGACTGGAAGAGATAGTGATTATCTGCGTCATGGTAGGCAACAACCTCCATGTTTTTGATGAAACCCTCATTTCCCGGGCTTTTTGCATAAAATTTTTCAGCCATAAGTACCTCCTGTGTTTTCTGATAGTCTGATTCATGCAGCTATAAGCTGGTTTTATTATAATAGGGGAGGGGAAATTTGGCAAATATTAATTGCTTTTATTATCTATAACAAATTTGTTATAGATAATGTTTTGATTTCGTATTTTTATTGTAGCGCTTGTTGAATTATAATAAAATTAAGGGATGGAGAGTCCTGTAAAATACACTTTTTAGGAGGTTTTTATGAAAATTCTTGGTCTCTCTTGTGGCACGAAAAACGGAAATAATGACACTATGTGCCGTGTTGCACTGGAAGCTGCCCGCGATGCAGGTGCCGAAATTGAATTCATCCATGTATTCGACTGGGATATTAAGTTCTGCTCCGGTTGTGTGGCCTGCTCCCGCGGCCTCGTGATGGGCAAGGGCATGATCTGCACCCAGAAGGATGACTATGCAGCCCTCTATCAGAAAATGGTGGACGCTGACGGCGTTTTGATTGTTGACCCGATTTATGAGTCCGGCGGATCCGGCCTCTTCCATGTCCTCTGCGACAGAATGGGCCCCGGCCATGACACCGGCATGCTGATGATGCTGGACGGCAAACTGAAAGAGCAGGGGAAGGAAGGCCTGAATCCCCGCATCTTCATGCAGAAGGCAATTTCCTTCGTTGGCATCGGCGGGTCTGACTGGGCATGCCGCGTCGAAACGGATCATGCCATGCTGGCCATGTCTCCCGGCTGGAAGGTTGTAGACAACGACTTCTTCTCCTGGAGCAAAGACGTTATCATGCAGGAGGACAAAGTTGCCCGCATGCAGGAGATCGGCAGAAACCTGGTAGAAGCTGCCCAGTATATCATTGACAATCATGTCATGATCCCCGGTTCCGAAAATCTGGATCTCTGGAAGGGCAAGAAGGGCGGATGCCCACACTGCCACAGCAACAACTTCTATATCTTCCCGGGAACCAACCATGCAGTCTGCGAGCTCTGTGGTCTGGAAGGCCATCTGGAGATCGGAGAAGAGGGTGTGACGCTGGTCAACGATCCTTCCCTGGGTGAAAACGGCACCATCGAGCACTGCCACGATCTGCTTTCCGGCAAAGCTGCTCACGGCAAAGACATTTTTGAGAATGAAGGCCGCCTGATGAACCTCTTCAAGGATCCGGAGTTCAAGGCGCGCAAGCAGCACTACACCGACGTTGTTGCCCCCACACCGGCACCTTCCAAACAGTAAGGAGAAACACAATGGCATTTGAATTCAACATCATGCGGAGCCTGATCTATGTCGGGCTCGCAAAAGAAGAGTATCGCCCGAAGCTGGAAGAGTGGCTTTACAAATACCACGTCCCCGAAAGCATCAGCAAGTTCACCCCTTACTGCACCAAGTATGCCTTCTATCAGGCTTATCCCACTCCCCCCGAAGGAGACCGCTTCGGCGCCAGAAAGATGCAGATTACCGAGCACTACTGGCTGGTGGATGAGCATCTGCCCGAAATGGCAAACAATATCTTCAATGAGTATATGCCGATGGACGTTCTGCGCTGGCAGGGCTGCATCCCCGATGTGGATACCGCAGCCGTTCACCAGAATGCCGAGACCGGCGATGCAGGCCGCGCAGTCGGCGGAGGGGACTTCCCGCCCTTCATCTTTGCCTTCGTTCCCATCAACTGGGAAGAAGACTTCAAAGGCGCCGGCCGCACCCCGGAAGACGGCCCCAACTATCGCTGGCAGTTTATGATTCAGTATCCCGAAGGCGTTGACAAGGAAGAGGGCGAGCGCTGGTTCCATGAGGAAGTTGTACCCTACTTTACCAAGAGCGTTTTCGTCAACCGTTTTGTCAGCAGCAAGGTCAAAATCAACTACGGTGCTCCCTCTGCCAAGTTCGACAGGCTTTGCGAGCTCTGGTTTGAAGGCCCCGATGAATGGTATCAGGCGGCTGTCGTGCTGGCGGACCGTATGATCAAAAAGCCCGAGTGGGCACAGCAGGAGCATTTCCCCTTCCTGAAGCCGCAGCATAATATCGCATCCGTCTTCACCGGTGACAGAGCAACTTCCGACAATTATACCCAGTATCATGGATATATCACCATGCGCTGACCTGAAAAAAACCATTGTATTGAAAGGACAAAACCATGCCTGACAAGAAGATGATTCTCACGCAAAACCTCGTTTTCAATCTGCCGACCTGTGTCGTCATGACGCTGACGGCCGCTTTTGCCAGCGGCGCCGGATTGAACCCCGGCACCATCATCCAGTATTTCATCGGCCTCGTGGTCATTGAAATCCTCGGCTTTGTGGTTCCCGTTCAGAAAATTGCCATGGGGATCGGCGCAAAGTGCTTCCCCGGCAAAAACCCCATGCAGATGCCCCAGTTTTTGCTTCCGGCAGCGGTTCTGACGGTGATTTTCACCGTTCCCATGACGCTGATTATGACCTTTGTCGGCCTTAAGATGGGTGGGCAGCCGATGAATATTTTCTTCTTCGCCTTCCTCGGGATGCTCCCCAAAATGCTGATTGCGGCATACATCTCCGTGCTGATCTTCCTCCCGCTTTCCATGAAGGTTTCCGGGATGGATAAGCTCGGTGCTCCTCCCCAAAAGTAATCGTTATCACTCAAAAGACTTTTGATCAGACTCCCCCCGGCAGGTTTTCTGCCGGGGTGTTTTTTTACTTTGTTTCATTTTCTGCATCACAGTGTTGCAGAAAGGGAGGAGTTCCCTTTGTGAAAAATGGATAAAAAACAACTGACGGTTTTGTGCACACTGCACAAGGAAAAGGGAACCGAAAGAGCTTGCCCGCTTTCGCCTTGCCCTTCATCCCTCCGCACTGCGAATAACCCTGTTGTGAAATACGATTTGATTCAAAGGCTGTGTTTCCTGTAAAATAAGCCCATAAGGAAACCAAACTCCTTAAAGATGAAAAGGAAGAAAAAATACACAAATCAGGAGGAATTGATCATGGCAGAACAGCTTTTAAGCGGAATCAGAGTGTTGGATTTTACTCAGTTTCTGGCAGGCCCCTATTGCACGCAGTATCTTGCGGATATGGGCGCGGAAGTCATCAAGGTAGAGAATCTGCGTCAGCACGGCGATTTTGTGCGCAATGCACAGCCGAAGGAAAAAGTCGGCGGTTTCTCCATGTATTTCGGCAACTTGAACCGTAACAAAAAGGGCGTTGCCCTCGACCTCAAGACGGACGAAGGAAAGCAGCTCTTTGCTGAGCTGCTCAAATCCGCTGATGTCCTCATGGAAAACATGCGCCCCGGTGTTATGGCAAAGCTCGGCTTCGGGTATGAAGACTGCAAAAAGCTCAACCCGGGTCTCATCTATGCTTCTGTCTCCGGTTTCGGCCAGTACGGCCCCAACTCTTACAGACCCGGCTACGATCTGATCGCCCAGGCCCAGGGTGGTTCCATGTCCGTGACGGGCTGGCCCGGCAGCGAACCTACCCGCGCCGGCATGGCAATCGGCGACCTGATGGCAGGGATGAACGCCTGCATCGGCATCCTTGCTTCTCTTTACAAGCGCCGCGAAACCGGAAAGGGCCAGCAGATTGACGTTGCTCTGGTGGATTCCATCGTCTCCGGTATGGAAAATAAAATCATGAACTATCTCTATGGCGGCAAAATGCCGGAGAAGACGGGCAACCGCTATGTTACCTCTGCTCCGTATGACTCTTACAAGGCCAGCGATGATTTCTATGTGATCGCCAGCGGCACCGATGCTCACTTTGTGAAATTCTCTGCCGGAATCGGCCGCCCGGAATTGGCGGAGGATCCGCGCTTCTGCGATACGCCCAGCCGCAACCAGAACTGGGAAGCTCTCAAAGAGATTATCAACGAATGGGGTGCTGACAAAACAGCCAAAGAGTGCGTGGATCTGATCGACAGCTGGGGCATTCCGGCTGCTACCATCAACAACTGCGCCGGAGTCTGCAACGACAAGAACATCACCGAAGTCCGTGAGATGCTGGTCAAGGTTCCCCGCCCGAATGACGGGCACGAAGGCGAGCTCACTGTTCTCGGGAACCCGATCAAAATGAATGAGTATCCGGTGCAGTATGTAAAAGGGCCCCCGATGCTGGGCGAGGACAACGATGCCATCTTCACAGCCCTTGGCTTCACCAGAGAGCAGCTCGATGCATACCGTGAACTCGGCGCACTCAACTGAGAATAGGGAGGAAAGAACAATGGCTTTACCGAAAAAAGTCCTGGTCTCCGAAGTAGGTCCTCGTGACGGATGGCAAAACCACCCTGTCCCCATCCCTACAGAGACAAAGATCAAATATATTCAGAAGATGATTGCATGCGGCGCCAGAAAAATGGAAGTCACATCCTTCGTCAGCCCCAAGTATGTTCCGCAGATGGCAGACGCGAAAGAAGTCTTCCTCGGGGTGAAAGAAGATCTGGAAAAGTACAATGTCACCGCATTTGCCCTGACGCTCAACAAAAAAGGCGTGGACAATGCACGGGAAGCCGGCTTCACCAACGTGGAATTCGTCCTCTCTGTCAGTGAAGAGCACAACCTGCGCAATTCCCGCCGCACCATCCAGGAATCCCTGGATGCCTTCAAAGAGCTGGCTGCCGGAGCCGAAGGCCTGCATATCATCCTTGCTATGCCCTGTGTGTTCGGCTCTCCCTTTGGCGACGATGTCCCGATGGATCGGGTCAAATGGCTGATCGATGAGGCACAGAGCGTCGGCGTTGCAGAGTTCGGCATTGCCGACACCGCCGGCCTCAGCACACCGGAAAATACCCGCCGTGTCATCCGCGCCATCCGCGAGTACACGGATCTGGATAAGGTCTCTCTCCACATGCATGATACCTATGGAATGGGCATGGCAAACTGCTACGTCGCCATGGAAGAGGGCATCACCATGATGGATGCGTCTCTCGCAGGCATGGGCGGCTGCCCCTTCGTCCCCGGTGCAAAGGGCAATATCGCCACGGAAGATCTCATTTACATACTGGATAAAATGGGGATCGAAACCGGATATGATCTGGAAAAACTCAATCAGACAGCTGCAGAGATGGCGGAAGAAATCCAGGCTGCCGTTGTGAGCTGCCAGGGTGCTGTCTGCAAGCACTGATTTCTCCTTCTTTATTCGGAGAGAAAGCTTGAAAAGAGCCGGAAAACAGCATAAAATAGAACTATTCTTTCCGATAAGGAGACTGTTCTGCCATGCGTATTGAAGATATGGAATGTTTTCGGGTTCTTGCAGAAACGCTGTCTTACACCAATGCAGCCAATCGGCTGTATCTGACGCAGTCCTCCCTGACGAGGACGATTCAGCAGATGGAGGAAGAACTGGGTTTTCAACTGTTCGATCGCTCCAGAAGATCCGTCTCCCTCACATCTGCCGGTCAGAGCTTTTATGAGAGCTGTGAAGCGGTGCTTGCTGAATACTACGGCAGTGTCGACAAGGCTCGTCATGCCAGAGACGGCAGCTCCGGTGTCATCCGGTTTGCGGCACATTCCTTCTTTGTCAATTCGGTGGTTTATGAAATCATCGAAGGGTTTCAGCATCAATACCCTGAAATCACGCTTCAGATCAGCAGCAGCGGCTCGGAAGAAATGATCCATCACCTGAAAGAGGGATCCATTGATTGCGCGGTTTGCACAGCCCGCCCTGCCGATCGCTCCATTGAGCGCATCACGCTCAAAAAGTATCGGGAGTGCCTGGTGGTTTCCCCTCGGCACCCTTTGGCAGAGAAAGAAGAGATTTCTTTTGAAGAGCTGAAGGAGGAACGCTTCGCTGTGATCTCCCGAGCAGTTGCAAGCAGAGGGTATGACGGTGTGAAAGAGCGGGCCAGGGCGGCAGATTTTGATCCTTATGTTGAGGAACTGGCAGACAGTGTTCCGCACCTGATGGCGTGCGTTGCTACAGGGAGATATGTTTCGCTCCTCTCGGATAATTATCAGCATCTCTCTTCGGGAAGGCTGAAATTTATTCCGCTGGCGGATGAGACGACGGTTGAGCTTGCCTTCCTCTGGAATAAAAACTCCGCCAACCCTTGCGTGAAAATCTATGCGGATTATGTGAAAGCAAATTTCAAGCGAAAAATCGGTGATAGCATCTAAAGCAAGGGCTGCATAACCGGAAATCCCGGCTATGCAGCCCTTTTTGTGTTTTCAGCCTGTCTCGTCAGGCTCGCGGCAATTATTTGATCACATGCAGATTGTAGCTTCTCGTGCCGAGGCCGATCTTCTCTGCGTGCTCGAGTGTTTCCTTCCAACGGACGTTGGGGTTGCTGTCAAAGAAGTGATCGTGGTGATGGTGCCAATCGGGTTTTGCAAGGTTGTCACCCAGCTGGCTGTTGCGGATCGGAGTTGCCTGCTGGCAGAGATCGGCGCATGCCTGATCCAGTGCCACAGGATCGAAGGATGCCAGCATGCCGATGTTCGGCAGAATCGGGGCATCATTTTCACAATGGCAGTCACAGTTCGGGGAGACATCCATAATCAAACTGACGTGGAAGGTGGGTCTGCCATAGCACAGGGCATGGGCATATTCAGCCATTTTGCAGCAGAGCAGCTCCAGGGCATTTTCATTCACGGTGTCGATTGCATGGAAAGCGCAGGCACCGATGCATCTGCCGCAGCCTTTGCATAAATCATAGTCAATAACGGCTTTCTTATCATTGCCGTAAGAAATGGCATTGCTGCCGCATTCCTTGGCGCAGCGTCTGCAGCCGCGGCAGAGTTCCTTGTCGACGGAAGGCTTGCCTTCCCGGTGCTGCTGCATTTTGCCGGCGCGGCTGCCGCCGCCCATGCCGATGTTTTTGAGAGCTCCGCCGAAGCCGGTCATCTCATGGCCTTTGAAGTGAGAAAGGGAAACAAGAATGTCCGCATCCATCAGGGCTCTGCCGACCAGAGCAGTCTCGCAGTATTCGCCGTTGGGAACGGGAATTTCAATGTCATCCGTTCCGCGCAGCCCGTCAGCGATGATGACATGGCAGCCCGTCGTCACGGTGTTGAAGCCGTTCATTTCCGCATTGGTCAGGTGGTCAATTGCATTTGTGCGGGAACCGGTGTAAAGGGTGTTGCAGTCCGTCAGGAAGGGGACTCCTCCCAGCTCACGGATCACATCAGCGACGGCTTTTACATAGTTCGGCCGGAGATAGGCGCAGTTGCCGAGCTCACCGAAATGCATCTTGATGGCTACAAATTTGTGGTCAAAGTCAATTTTCTCGATGCCTGCGGCACGGCATAGCTTCTGCAGCTTCGTGGTCTGGCTGACATCAATCTGGGTACGAAAATCGGTAAAGAATACATCAGATTTCTCCATCATAAACTCCATCTCTTTCCTGTAATGTAGAAATCCACTATATCATATTGCGAATCTCGTGTCAAACCTCTTGGGAGAGAAAACTTCGCAACGCTTTCACTGCCCGGTCGGGAGTTTTGATCATAGCGCGGCCGATGCCGATGAGATCGGCTGCATTTTCCTGCAGAAGCTTTCAGCATATTGTTTTCCTCCTTATTTTCAGGTTATGTCAGAGCATTCAGCTCTTTTTCATACTCATCCAGGTGAAACGGTCTGCCGAACGAAGTTGCATAGAAAATATGCACAGCAAGAATATCTGCAATTTTATTTTTTGCCTGCTCCTCCGTATTGCCGGAAGCAATGAGCCTCTGAACCGTCTGATTGGTAATCGGAGGCTCGTTATCTTTCATTTGGTTTTCAACGGCTTTTATGACCAAAGCTTTCAGCCGATAGTTCTTTTCGTCCATGAGTTTGCTCCTTTTGATCTGATTCTCTCCTCGCCGCGGAGGCGGTTCTCTTGTCTTGCCCTTCTGATGGTCTATTTCAGTGCTTGTACAATATTTTCAAAATCTCCTGATCGTGTGACGGTTCTGTGATAGATGGCGTGCTATACTGTGCCCGTAAACAAGAGAAAAACAAATGAGCCCAAGAGGCTAAATAAACAAATGAAAAACAAAGGAGATTAAAAAATGAAAATTCTTGAAAATGTGAAAGAGCTCAATGAAGAAGAAATGAATGTAGTATTCGGTGGCTGCGTCATCGATGAATATGAAGAACCGGTTCAGGATGAAGATGAAGATGATGAAGAAGATCCTGATGAGGGTTACAGAACTATGAATGAGTTCTATGGTCTTAAATGGAGTATTTGAAAATGAAAGATCTTGAAAACAAGAAAGAGCTCAACGAGCTGGAAATAGGAAAGGTTGCCGGTGGTGGCAGTGGCCTCACTTTCTATTCCCCTTCCTCGCAGCCCGTACCGGCAGAGCCGGGAAATCCTGAACATGGTCCCTTGGGACGGCAGGCAAGTCAGGAAGAAGAACAACAAGCTGCCCTCAATCTACACTTTAATTTTGGAAGGTAATATTTATCATTGATAACCGGCCTGAGGCGAGACTAGTGACTCCGCTTCAGGCTGCTGTTTTTTCACCTGTTTTATTGTACAAGACAACGGGACGGTTAATGCGAAATCAGTTATGCAAACCTCTTTTTTGCTCGTTGCGTGTGTGGATTCTCAACATGGCCTGTTCTTTTGTCTTATATGAATGGATGCGGCCTTAACTGAATTGTTAATTGTAAAGTTACATTCAGGCGTACGGGAAAAACAAATCTTCTGCAGTAATTTGAGCCTGCACATTTCCTTCGTACTCGTTTTTCGTCAAACCGTATGGTGTGATGAACGTTGTATGCACCGCATATCTTGTACCGGTATCTGTCGTTAAATCACTGATTTTCTTCCGAATACTTTCATCCATCCTTTTTGTAATCATATATGGAGCAGAAGCATATTTCATTTCACACAGATTAATCACCTGATCTTTTCTGACGATCAAAAGATCAATCTGGGACCCGAAAAGACCCTTTTCCTGATTTTCGTCACATGACCATGATAACGTTTCTGTCAGGACCCCTGAAATTCCCAGCTTGTGCTTTATCGCGCTGATATGTTCCAGGCACACCCTTTCAAAAGCCAGTCCACACCATGTATTCCTCATCGGTGTATTCAGTTGATTTGTCCAATAGTGTGGGTCATTGGGCTTCTGATCCAGGAACTTAAAATGAAATAGGGTAAAATTATCGATCAGTTGATATCGCTTATTCCTTTTTTTCTTGCCAAACTCATCATAATGGCGGATGAAGCCACAGCTTTCCAGGTTCTCAAGCATCTCGGAGAACGTGCCGGAATCAGGGATCCCGGTTGCAGCTAACAGTTCTTCCCGCAGCATTCCAACTTTCTTTTTTCCCAAGGCGGTTACAATCCTGATATACGGCTCCGGACTGTTAAAAATAGAAGCATACAGGTACCGGAATTCATCCTCCAGGATAGGATTTTCAGCAAAAAACATAGCATCAATATTTTGAGATAGCCCAAGGCTCTTGTCCAGCTGATCCCAGTAATAGGGAATTCCCCCAAGAATCATATAACACTCAAGCAGCTGATATCTATTCATCCTGATGCCTTTGGCCGCTGCAAACGATTCACATTCTGACAGGATAAACGGTTGCAGACAGATTTTCAGATGAAGCCTGTTGTAAAGTCCTCCCCTGTTATGGACGATCCTGTTCATCATCCAGCTCGTAGCTGACGCACACACAACCAGCACGATATCTTTTCTTGCCGTCATTCTTGCGTTCCAGAAATATTCAAGTGCCGGAATCAAATCCGATCTCCTTGTATCCATCCAAGATAGTTCATCGATAAAGATAACCTTTTTCGGCTCATTTGACAGGTCTATTAAATCCTCCAGTAGGCTGAAGGCTTCCAGCCAGCTGTCTGGCGTTTTAAAGTATTTCAGACCGGCTTTGGAGAGCGATACAGAGAAAGCTTCCAACTGAGCTTTCTTTGTTTTTCCCCCCTCCAGCGGTGAGAGGCCAGCATGCTGGAAGACAAAGTGGTATTCAAACGCCTCTCTAATCAGAAAGGTTTTCCCCACACGCCGGCGACCATAAACAGCAATAAACCTTGACTCATCCGCTTCTGTCGCATTTCTTAGCGCTTTCAGTTCTTCTGTTCTTGCAATGATCATTTTGTTCCACCTATATTTTCTCGGTAAGTCATTTTTATAATGGCTTACCGAGAGTTTATCATACTTCTATTTAAATAGCAAGTACTGCTTTTCCTTATTCTACATGCTTTTCAACATACAATAAAATCTCGCTATGTCTTTTACTAATCGGCTTAGCGAGATGATTTATGCTGAATACCCCCCGTGACATCAAGCCACTCGAACACCATATCGCTTCCGTATTCCGACTTTAAATATTATGAATGGACGATAGCGGCATGCTTACCGATACCGACGGCAATGTGTGGTACCCGCAGTACTGATAAAAGGTAATATTCCGGAATCCGGTTAAATGCTCCGGCTTCTATCCCGACTTACAGGCAGTGATGACAAGACGATCACCGACCTGTAAGTCTTTTTTTATGCCCAGGCTCCCTCTCCGAGGGAGCTGTCAGTGTAAGCTAAGTGAGGGAGTGGTAGACTCAAAACTACTCGGAAAGGAAGAGAACCGTTCTCAATTCTCAAACATCATGAGTAAATCTGCAATTTATCTCATCCTTCCGGGGCAGTTGGATATCTGATTGGATCGTTGCTCTCCGCCCACATCTGCTGCATATGTGCCAGTGCCTCCTGATCCACGGGTACATGGCGAAAATAGGTATTCCGGTCTGCTTCGGTGATTTTGCGGATTACCCTGCAGGGATTCCCGGCGGCAACACCCCAGGCAGGAATGTCTTTCGTCACCACACTGCCTGCGCCAATCACCGCATTATTCCCAATGTTTACCCCGGGCAAAATCACCGCATTGCCGCCGATCCATACATTATGGCCGATGGTTACACTGATTCCGTATTCATAGGCAGTATTTCTCGCTGCGGGGTGGACGGGATGACCTGCAGTGTAAATCGCTACATTGGGTGCCAGCATGCAGTTGTCACCGATTACCACGGGAGCCACATCGATGATGGTGCAGTTGTAATTGGCAAAAAAATTCTTTCCAACATGGATGTGAGTGCCGTAATCACAATAGAACGGTGGATTCAGGAATGCTCCGTCCGAAGTGCCGAGCAGTTCTTTTACCAGTGCAGAGATACCAGCAAAATCCGCCCGATCCATGAAATTCAGCTTTTGCAGGATTGCCCGGCATTTCTTTTGCTCTTCAAATACCGTATCATCTGAAATATAAAGGATCTGCTGATCCCGCCGTTCTATATGATTCATAGGTTGTAGTGATGCCATAACGATTACCTGCTTTACTTTTTGTGTTTCTTAGTCCAGGAAGACGCGGACGGTTCTTCTGTCTTGCCCTTTCTGATAATCTTTATTAGTGCCTGAACAATATTTTCAGAATCTCCTGATCGTGTGACAGTTCTGTGATGGATAGCGTGCTATACTGTGCCTGTAAACAAGAGAAAAACAAATCAGCCCAAGAGGCTAAATAAACAAATGAAAACAAAGGAGATTAAAAAAATGAAAAAGTTCGAAAATGCAAAAATGCTCAATGAAGTAGAAATGAATGCAGTCACCGGCGGCGATGATGACTGGACAGTTGTTGATGCGTTCGTAGAATGGCTGTTAAGCCCTATCGCTGAAGCTGTCGAAGGCATCGAGCTCCAGCAGGACTCCAAGACACCTGCACGTCCGCTTCCGTTCCCCCAGGATCGCAGAGGGAATAAGGCCCCTATGGCTCCGATGGCTCCTGCCCGTCCGCTTCCGTTCCCTCAGGATCGTAGATAATTTAGATCCTGATCTGGAATAAGTGTGACAAATCTGTGATAGATCATGTGATAAAATCAAACCATCAAATGAAAAACAAAGGAGATTAAAACAATGTTCAAAGCAATTCTTACTTACTTCGCTGCAAGAAAAATCGTCAGCTTCATCGTATGTGCTGCCATGATGGTCGGCCTCCTCACCGTTTGCCTCGTCGCAGCCGCGTTTGCCCCGCAGGCCTCCGCAGATGAGATGAATCCGAATCCGTATGCTTACAAGTACTTTAAGATGGATGACGACCCGGATGGCAATGCACTCTATGTGTATGAGGACGGCACTGTCATGTTCAGATCCAAAGATGATCTCAGAGTCGGCCAACACTACAGCAGCTTCGTCAACGAAAATGGGGAACTGGTAGTTTTTGATAGCAACAGCAGCACCATTTTCAAAGGAGTCATGGACGACGGCGGCATTCTTACCGATGACGATGGCAATGTGTGGTACCCGCAGTACTGAGTAAAACAAATATTACGGAATCCGGTTAAATGCTCCGGCTTCTATCCTGACTTACAGGCAGTGATGACACGACGATCACCGGCTTGTAAGTCTTTTTTTTATACCTTGGCTCCGTCAGAGGGAGTTAACAGTGAAGCTGATTGGGAGAGGCGAACCAGTACAATATATATTATGAAAACAAGATTATGTAAATAGAACAAAAGAATCGTCCTGTTGGTAATACTTGTGAAGGATAATTCATAAATCGACAAGTACGGTTCTTTGTGCCAGGTATATTTCATAGACACAGTCATTTAGATTTCTGTACATATGGATTTGAGGATTTCAGAGACTTTTTGTCTCTGATTCGATAAATCCACATCAGATTTAGTTCCAACAGGCCATTTTGACACTGCATTTTGCGCTTTTTACTGTTATTATCACT
>JAFUGY010000113.1 GCA_017469115.1 Oscillospiraceae bacterium | reverse complement strand
CCGCTGGAAGGGGTAGAGACGAATGCTTTTACCCGTGCTGATTTTCAGTATATCGATGAAGAGCCTGTCTATCTCGGCACGGGCTATACCCTGAGAAAAGGAATTGATGTCTCTGAACACCAGAAGCAGATTGACTGGGCACAGGTAGCTACAAGAAGGTACGACTTCTGTTATGTGCGGATTGGGAGAAGAGGGTATACAGAGGGAGGCCTTTTTGAGGACTCTGCTTTTCAACGGAACTATAACGGGGCAAAACAGAACGGAATGGAACCCGGTGTATACTTCTTTTCACAGGCTATCAGTGTTATGGAAGCGATCGAAGAGGCAAACTGGGTGATTGATCACCTGAAAAACTATCCTGTATCGCTCCCTGTCGTTTTTGACTGGGAAAAGGTGGACGCCGAAAATGCCAGAACTGCCGATCTCGACGTCGATACCCTGACGGATTGTGCCGTAGCTTTCTGTGAAACCATTCGACGAGCAGGATATGAACCCTGTATATATTACAACCGTACTACCGGTTATTATCGATATGACCTCACAAGGCTGACCGGTTATAAGGTTTGGCTGGCATTGCCGTGCTCACCGCCCGATCTTGTTCATCCCAGCTTTTACTATCACATTGATATGTGGCAGTATTCCCTCACGGGGAAAGTGCCCGGGATCTCCGTGGAAACGGATCTGGATTATATTTTTGATCCGATACCGGTTGAAGAAGAATTTCTGCCCTGATTTTGGAAAAAAAGGCAGCACCGGATAATGCGGCAAGAGCACAGTTTTTCCGGAAAATGCCGAAGACGTATTGTGCGGCGTTGCCTTAAGAAAGAATTTATCTGCCCTGCAGAGAAGATGTTTTTCACATCACCTTTCTGCAGGGCAGACCGTATTTCAGCAGAATCTTGCTTTCTGTTTTCCGTCAGCCGGGGGTACATAGCCAATCTGTATGGCAGAGTTGATTTCCGGCAGGAGGGCGAGAATTCGATCCACATCTTCTTCTTTGTTGAAAATCAGGTTGGCAAATTCTTTTTCCCCATGTACCAGAATCAGCCGGTAATAATAATAGGCGGGGCTGTCATCCGGCTGGCATTCGCTGATGCGACAAAAAGCGCGGTCAATATACTCATAAGGAACGAAATATTTTCTCCCGAGATCGCGATAGTAGAGGCAGAGTTTTCCAAGCGTCACCCTCCCGATCGTTGTTGAGCTCTGATAATCTTCCAGATGGGCGGCATCGTCAATTTTCGTCTTATCCGGGCCACGAAATACCTTTTTGCCTAAGCCGAACAATGTTTTCCACCTGCCTTTTTGCTTTTTCCAAACGGGCGGGAGCTCAGATAAAACGCTTCCGGAATCTGATGGGAAAGCAAAGTGCCGACGATTCCTCCAAGCACACCGACCACGATGCCTGCGAGAACATCAGATGCGAAATGGACGACCAGATAAATCCTCGCAACCGCCATCAGAAAAGCGAAAATAAATCCGAGCCAGCTTACTTTTTTATTTCCGGTCAGGAAAAGCGCTGTCATGGAGGCAAAAGCTGCAGTGGTATGCCCGGAAGGAAAGCTCTTGTCACTTTCAACATTCTGCCCGACTGTCATCCATAACTTTTGATAGAGATCGGTATTGAAGAAAGCTTTTGTTTCTTCGGAATATGGCCTCGCACGCGCAATGAGAATTTTCAAGCAGCAGTTGGTGAGCAGCGCTCCGATCGCGAGACCGAACAACATGGCAGTTCCGTAACGTCTCGTTCTTTGGAAGAGCATCAGAATAATAGATAGAATAATCAGGGGGATTCCGGCATGGCCGAGTTCAGAAATGAACTCAAAAAACGGAGTGAAGAAACCTCCGCCGATTTCATAGAGCTTGTGAATCCAAACGACCATGGACTGGTCAAAAGCTGCAAAAGTATTGTTGATCCAGACTGCAGCAGCATTCATTTCCATAAGGGATTTCCTTTCTTTCCTTTCTCAGGGATCTGTTTCGCCATCGGCAGAGCGATCCCACATGATAGTGCCACTATATCAAAAAATGTTTCGGTTGTCTATTGTTTTCGCAAGTGCTATAATAAAAATACTATGGATAAATTTATTCTTCATTCAAAATTTCAACCGATGGGAGACCAGCCGGATGCGATTCAGGCACTTGTTGCCGGTGTGGAAAACGGGATTGACGAGCAGGTTCTGAAAGGGATCACCGGTTCAGGCAAAACTTTCACAATGGCAAATGTAATCGCTGCGCTGAACCGGCCGACGCTGGTGCTGTCCCACAACAAAACACTGGCAGCGCAGTTGTGCAGTGAGTTTAAAGAGTTCTTTCCGGAAAATGCGGTGGAATATTTTGTCTCGTATTATGACTATTACCAGCCGGAGGCTTATATTCCTCATACCGACACGTTTATCGAGAAAGACTGCTCCATCAACGACGAGATTGACAGGCTGCGCCTTTCTGCCACGTTCTCTCTTCTGGAGAGAAGGGATGTTATTGTTGTGGCATCGGTTTCCTGCATTTACGGTCTCGGCGAGCCGGATGATTTTGCCAGAATG
The DNA here is from genome assembly GCA_017469115.1 of Oscillospiraceae bacterium. Lineage (GTDB taxonomy): Bacteria > Bacillota > Clostridia > Oscillospirales > Oscillospiraceae > Limivicinus. The sequence goes on along the minus strand of JAFUGY010000113.1, from coordinate 15,133 downwards.
GCGATTTCTATCCGCCCGGGGCAGACGCGCAGCATGGATGAAATTTTGCGGATGCTGATTGAAGCGCGTTATGAGAGAAATGATCTCTCCTTTGAGCGTAATATGTTCCGGGTTCGGGGAGATACGCTTGAAGTATTTCCGGCCTACTGGAATGACAAGGCATTTCGAATTGAATTCTTCGGGGATGAGATTGACAGAATCTCCTTGATCCAGCCGCTTACCGGCGCACGCATCAGCACGCTTTCTCATACAGTCATCTATCCTGCCAGCCATTACGTCACAACAACGGAGAAGATGGCAGATGCGATTGAGCGTATCCGAAAAGAGTGCGACGAGCAGGTAGCTTTTTTCACCGCGAACAACAAACTGATTGAAGCCCAGAGAATCCGGCAGAGAACGGAATATGACATTGAAATGATGCAGGAACTGGGATATTGTTCGGGGATTGAGAACTATTCCCGCGTGATCGGAAACCGGGCACCCGGCAGCCCTCCGATGACACTGCTGGACTATTTTCCGAAAGATTTTCTGCTTTTTATCGATGAAAGCCACGTTACATTGCCGCAGGTACATGCCATGTACAACGGAGACCGGGCGCGGAAAACCAGCCTCGTTGATTTCGGTTTTCGTCTTCCGTCCGCTTTTGATAATCGACCGCTCAAGTTTGAGGAATTTGAGAAACGCATTTATCAGCGTATCTATGTTTCGGCAACGCCGGGTGAATATGAAAAGAGCAGGGCAGGGCAGATTGCGGAGCAGATCATACGGCCTACAGGGCTTCTCGACCCGGAGATTTTTGTCCGCCCGGTAGAGGGACAGATAGATGATCTGATCGATGCCATCCATGGTAAAATCGAAGCAGGACAGCGTACACTTGTGACAACTCTTACCAAAAAGATGGCGGAAGATCTCACCGATTATCTGACCAATGTCGGGATCAAATGCCGTTACATGCATCATGACATTGCCACCATCGAACGAATGGAAATCATTCGGGATCTGCGTCTGGGTGATTTTGACGTTTTGATCGGCATTAACCTCCTGAGGGAGGGATTGGATATTCCCGAAGTGGGGCTTGTGGCCATTCTGGATGCCGACAAGGAAGGTTTTCTCCGCAGTGAGACGAGCCTGATCCAGACCGTCGGCAGAGCAGCCCGCAATGCTGACAGTTATGTGATCATGTATGCCGACACAATTACGCCGTCGATGCAGGCCTGTATTACAGAAACGCAGCGCAGGCGTGAAAAGCAGATCCGTTATAACACCGATCACGGCATTGTTCCGCGCACGATTCGAAAAGATGTGCGGGATATCCTGGAAATCTCTTCTGCCACGGAAAAGACGGTGAAAAAGGCAAACGGCGTCAAGATGACGGAACGGGAACGCAAGGAAGCGATCGAGCAGCTTGAGGCTAAAATGAAGAAGGCAGCTGCCATGCTCGAATATGAGATTGCCGCACAGCTTCGCGATGAGATTATACGCCTGAGGGGGATTTAAGCCATGAAATACATGATTCTGGATGGCAACAGTCTTGCAAACCGTGCTTTTTACGGTGTGCGTATGCTCAATGCGCCCGACGGCACGCCAACGAACGCTATTTTCGGTTTTTTGAATATTTTCAATCGATTGATGACAGAGATTGCGCCGGACGCCGTTGCCGTAACGTTTGATTTAAAGGAAAAGACGTTTCGCCACAAAGCCTTTGATTATTACAAGGCACAGCGCAAAGGAATGCCCGAAGATCTCGCTGTGCAGATGCCGATTCTCCGGCAGGTTCTCGAGGCAATGAATATTCATTGCTATACCTGCCCAGGCTATGAAGCGGATGACATTCTCGGCACGGCCGGCAGAATCTGTGAAGAAGAGGGCTGGGAATGCGTCATCGTCACCGGAGACCGCGACAGCCTTCAGCTTGTCACGGAAAAGGTAAGCGTCTGCCTTATCAAAACAAGAGCCGGTCAGACAGAGACGCTGCTATATACACCGGAAGTCTTTCAGGAAGAATACGGCTTCCCGCCGAAGGGAATTATTGACCTGAAGGCATTGATGGGGGATTCGTCCGACAATATTCCGGGTGTTGCAGGTGTAGGAGAAAAAACTGCCAACGATCTCATCCGATCTTTCGGAAGTGTGGAAGCCCTCTATGCTTCGCTTTCCTCTCCGGAGATCCGGGAAAGCGTGCGCAAAAAACTGCAGGCAGGAGAACAGTCGGCAAGGGATTCCTACTGGCTCGCTACCATTTTGAAAGATGTGCCGATTACCATCTCTCCTGAAGAGGACTGCTGGCATTACGATTTTTCTCCTCAGCTCCATGATTTGCTGTTAAAGCTCGGCTTTAGCAAGCTGTTGGAGAAATGGAATCTCACGGCAAACGAACCGGAAAACATACCTGATACCGATGCGGAGCAGAAAATACCGTCTGTCATTCTTTCCGACGGGGAGGAAGAAGCATTTCTCTCAGCCCTGCAAGCATCTGAACCGGTCGCTTTTCTGGCATCGGATGACCTCAGTTCCTTTACGTGTTGTACAGGAGATACCGTCTATGTCGCTGCACGTGCCGATTGCATGATGACGTATGATGCACTGCTTGATGCTGTGCTCTCTTCTTCTGTCCCTAAGGTAACGCAGGATCTGAAAACCCTTCTGCGCCATCTGATTGAACAGAATCGCACATATGGGGGCTTTGTGTTTGATACGGCGCTTGCTGCTTATCTGATCTCCAGCACCGATTCCGATTATACCTGTGAGAAACTCGCCGTAAGATATCTTGGGCGGGAACTGCAGGGAGTGAAAGCCGTTTATGCCCTTTACGAGCCTTTGCGCCTGAAACTGAACGAGCTTTCTCTTTCCGGCCTCTATAAAACAGCAGAGCTTCCGCTGTGTTCTGTGTTGGCAGAAATGGAAGTAGAAGGTTTTCTGATTGACAGGCAGGCACTCTATACCTTCGGAGAGAGTCTGAACGGAGATATTGAGACGCTCCAACAGTCCATCTGGAACCATGCCGGAGGGGAATTTAACATCAACTCTCCCAAACAGCTCGGTGAAGTGCTTTTCGACAAACTCATTCTCCCTTACGGAAAAAAGACGAAAACAGGCTGGAGCACCAATGCCGACGTGCTGGAGAAACTACAGGGGCTTCACCCGATTATCGGAGAAGTGCTGGAATACCGGATGCTCACCAAACTCAAATCCACTTATGCAGAGGGGCTGCTGAAGGTCATCTCACCGGACGGGCGGATTCATACCAACTTCCAGATGACGGTTACGGCGACCGGCCGGCTTTCATCCACAGAGCCAAACCTTCAGAATATTCCGATCCGAAAACAGCTGGGTTCCCAAATTCGCAGAATGTTTATCGCTCCGAAGGGGAGCGTTCTCGTCGATGCCGACTACAGCCAGATTGAGCTCCGTCTGCTTGCTCATATTTCAAAGGACAAGGCGATGATTGATGCTTTCCTCAGCGGAGAGGACTTTCATGCCGTCACAGCCTCCAACGTTTTCCACGTTCCGCTGGAAGAGGTGACGCCCTCCATGAGAAGCAGCGCAAAAGCTGTCAATTTCGGTATTGTTTATGGGATCTCTGCCTTTTCACTGGCACAGGATATCAATGTGATGCCGCGGGAAGCCCAGGCGTATATCGATGCCTACTTCCGGGAATATGCGGGAGTACATCAGTATATGGCAGATATTGTAGAAAAAGCAAAAGCTGACGGATATGTCACCACGCTTTACGGACGCCGCAGGGATATTCCGGAGCTGAAAAATTCCAAATATGCAGTGCGACAGTTCGGGGAACGGGTTGCACTCAACATGCCGATTCAGGGCACTGCCGCTGACATTATGAAGCTTACCATGATTGATGTTGACCGGGCTTTGAAGAAGAGCGGTCTTCAGGCAAAGCTTGTTTTGCAGGTGCACGATGAGTTGATTGTGGAATGCCCGGAGGAAGAAGCCGATCAGGTCAGTGAAATCCTGAAAAAAAGCATGTCCGGCATTGCCTCTCTCTCCGTCCCGCTGCTTGTAGAGATCCATGCAGGGGAGAACTGGGCGGAGGCACACTGAAGTGAGTGTGATGATTGGCTACGCCTCCCCTCAGGATGTTCTGCAAATTCTGGCATTGGAACAAGCCTGTTTTGCCTTCCCGCATACGGAAGAACAGCTTCGCCATGAACTGGAAGATGATGTCTATGATCTTCTTGTTGCAAAAGATGGGGAAGCGGTACTCGGGTATGCAGGCCTGTCCCATATTCTGGAGGAAGGGTATATCACCAATGTTGCCGTATGGCAAGAGGACAGAAGGCGCGGAATCGGAAATCAGTTGATGGCTGCATTGGATCAGGTTGCGGAAAAACATTGCCTTTCCTTTATCAGCCTTGAAGTGCGCGAGAGCAATCTGGCGGCGATCGGATTATATGAAAAAAACGGCTATTGCAGGACGGGGATGATTCCGAACTGTTACTCTCAGCCGAAAGAAAATGCCGTCGTAATGACGAAACAATTTACAGAAAGGGAACTCTCTTGAAAATACTTGCTTTTGAATCTACCTGTGATGAAACTGCTGTTGCGATAGTGGAAGACGGGAGACGTGTTTTAACCGACCAGATTTATTCCCAGGCAGATCTTCACGCCGTCTATGGCGGTGTGGTGCCGGAAATCGCCTCCCGATGCCATATTGAGGTGATTTCCATCCTTACGGAGCGCGCTCTGCAGGATGCCGGTATTTCCCGTGAGGAAATCGATGCGGTTGCTGTTTCCTATGCTCCCGGATTAATCGGAGCGGTGCTGGTCGGCGTGAATTTTGCCAAATCCGTAGCGCTGGCTCTGAACGTTCCGCTGATTCCCGTACACCATATCCGCGGTCATATGGCTGCAAATTATATCGCCTACCCTGAGCTGGAACCGCCTTTCCTGTGCCTTGCCATTTCCGGCGGGAACACACTGCTGGCCGATGTAAGGGATTACACCGATATGCGGATTCTCGGGCACACAAGAGACGATGCCGCCGGGGAATGTTTCGATAAAACAGCCCGCATCCTCGGGCTCCCTTATCCCGGTGGGAAACCCATTGACCGGCTTGCCCAGGGCGGAGACGACCAAAAATACCATTTCCCTCAGGCGCATGTGGGGGATAACCCCTATGACATGAGCTTTTCCGGATTGAAAACCGCAGTAATCAATCTGGTCCATCATGCCGAGCAGACCGGAGAAGAAATCGATAGGAGTGCACTCGCAGCATCTTTTACGAGAGCCGTTTCCGAAAGCCTCGTTCCTCGCGCCATGATGGCTGTGGAAGAACTGCAGTATGATAAACTTGTCATTGCAGGCGGTGTTGCAGCCAACTCCGTCATCCGGCGCGACTTTACCGAGGCCGCCAAAAAACGAAATCTGCAGCTTTACATCCCGCCGCTCCGCCTCTGCGGTGATAATGCGGCCATGATCGGCGCACAGGGGTATTATGAGTATCTTGCTGGCCATACGGCAGGGAGCGATCTCAATGCCTATGCTTCAATGGATATTAACGGCACATTCTAAATCGGGGAGGGGAGCATTGTGAAAGAAGCGCAGCCGCATCAGGGCCATCGCGATCGCCTGAGACAGGAGTTTATTCGCCTCGGAGCGGAATCGTTCAGTGAAGTCAGGGCGCTGGAATTGCTCCTCTTTTATGCGGTTGCCAGACGGGATACCAACCCTCTTGCCCATGCCCTGCTGGATCGATTCGGCTCACTGGACGGTGTTTTTTCTGCTACCGTCCCGGAATTATGCCAGGTGGACGGTATTGGGGAGAGCACCGCTGTCCTGATTCGCCTGGTGCCGGAACTCTACCGAAGAGGACAGGCTGAAAAAACCAGAAGAACGGTGCCCATTATCGACAGCACTGCCACTGCCGGGAAGATGGCGACCGGCTGTTTTGCCGGGGAGAGCTGCGAACGCTTTTTGCTTTTCTGCCTCGATGCCAGAAAAGCAATGAAAAAACAGGAAGAAATCAGCAGGGGAGTTGTGAACAGTGTAAATGTCGACGTCCGGAGAGTGGCGGAGCTTGCACTGAACAACAAGGCTTCTGCCTGCATTGTTGCTCACAACCATCCGGATGGAGACGTGCTCCCCTCGGAAGAGGATAAACAGGTAACTGCCAAACTGAAGGAAGCCCTGTCAACTCTCGGCATTCCACTGCTGGACCATATTATCGTCAGCGGAGAATCGTATTTCTCCTTTCTTGATGCCGGGCTGATGTAAAATTTTCTGTAGTTTTCAGCGTTTTGTTTGTTTCTGCTTGCTTTTGCGATTCTTTTGAGATATAATAATACTACTAATTGTGGTTTTACGGTTATGTAACCTCAAAATAAGCAAATCTCTGAAAAAAGGAGGACTCTCCATGAAAAGAATGATCTGTCTTCTGCTTTCCTTGCTGCTGATGCTGTCGCTCGGCGTTTCGGCTTTTGCGGAAGATGTTATGTTCTGCCGCTTCTGTGGAAAGCAGATTCCAGCTGACAGCCTTTTCTGCCAGCATTGCGGCAAATCCCTAACCGTATCGGAAGAGGCAGCTCCCGCTGTTTTTGAGCAGCCGAAGCCGGCTGAGCCTGCAGCTATGCCTGCTCCGATTGCAACGGCAGCTCCTGTTGTCACCGCAGCTCCGGCTCCCGTAGTGGTTGCCCAGCAGGTTTCGGCGGAAACAACACAGCAGGCAGTTCCCGGCCCCTTCAATACGACGTCTGCAGGCGGTTCGGTAGTCAGAAAAGTTGCGATTACCAAAAGCCCGACAAGTGAATCCGTCCCTTACGGGGGAGCATGCATGTTTATAGCTCATGCCGTCAATGCAACCTCCGTTACATGGTATCTTGCCAGTTCCGATGCCAGCCTGATTATCCCTGCCGGTGACGGGCCTGCTTACGTCGCCGGTTTGTCTGTATCGGGGGTCAACAACGACACCCTGTATCTCAGCGGAATCCCAGCCTCCATGAACGGATGCCTAGTGCAGGCTTGCTTCACGGGCGAGGGTGGCCCTGTGTATACCGATATTGCCAGAATCTGGACGTATCAGCCTGCCTCTTCTTGTGCTGCACCGAAAAAGGATGATTCCATCTGGACTCTTTTGGCACAATGGGATCCCTGGTGGGACTATTATTCCTGCTATGATCCATGGTGGGGCTATGACCCCTGTTATGATCCATGGTGGGGTTATGGATGGAGTGATCCTTGTCCACCATCTCCTCCGGCTCCCGTAAGTGCTCCAAATCCTCCAGATGTCTCTCATGCGATTACGCTTCCTGACGGACGCTCTGTTGCTCCGGAATTGCCATCAACCGCTACAACGGTTAAACACATAGCACATTCTGTTCCATAAAGAAAAAAGATTTCGGGTCGGATTATTATTCCGACCCGGATTTTTTGCCTTATGAACAAAAAACTGAGGCTCGTGAGAGCCTCAGAATCTATTAACCGTTTACCTTTTCTTTGAAAGCTTTGCCGGCTTTGAAAACCGGTGTGTCGCTTGCTGCGAATTCCATAGCTTCGCCGGTTGCAGGGTTGCGGCCGGTGCGGGCATCGCGGTGCTTCTTTTCAAAAGTGCCGAATCCGAGAAGAGCGACGTTTTCGCCGGATGCTACGGTGTCAACGATCGTGGAGAGAACGCTTTCCACTGCTGCCGTTGCCTGCTTTGCAGTCAGACCGGATGCTTCAGCAACTTTCTTGACAAGCTGAGTCTTATTCATGCAATTAACTCCTTTCTTCAATCATACAGTCGCATATTATAACATAGTTACAGTTCTTTGAAAACAACAAAATGGTAAAAAAACAAGTCGGTTTGATAACACTTTCAACGGGGATTTGTGGTTGACAGAAATGCTTTTCTGCGGTAGAATAGCAAAGCTTTCGAACCTGCCCACGTACCTCACCAGGATAGAGGGTCCGCCTCCTAAGCGGAATGTAGTGAGTTCGAGTCTCGCCGTGGGTGCTTTGTCTGGATTGGATCAATTCGATTCGGTCCAGATTTTTTTGTCGATCCGTTTGGAGACTGGTACCCTTTTCCGTGATTTCGGTAGATTGCAGCCAGACTTTATGGTATAATTTACTTATCGTGATTGCTTTCAAATGACTGGTAATATAGTACTTCCGGATTGGATTCTCGGAAGTTTTGAAATGAAAATCAAGTATAACCTACAAGGAGATCAATTCATTATGACGTTTTCTCTGAGAAAATATACAGCACCGGATTTTACAAAGAAATCTTTTCGTACAGCATCGAATGCAGCACTGGAATCTGCTCCTGCTGATGGTGTGGCACCTTCCGGTTTTCACGCAATGAGCATTTTCCCGGAATATTTTAAAATCGATGGGAAATGGCTTCTCGCCGAAGAAAGCCGGATGGATTGTGTTCCGGTTTATCGGAATGGAAAAATTGAAGTCACGGAATTTCGAAAGTTGAAGAAAGGGGATTCCGTCGTTTTGGGAAGAAGCGAAGATGGGAACGAAGGAATCTATGTTCATACAGGAGGATTCCTTGAAGAAACGGCAAAGTGCCGGGAAGCGTTCGCGTTTCGGCAAAACCGATCAAGAGAAACGGCCTTTTCCCGAGACTATGATGAGCTGTATGAGATTCTGAGACATGATCGGAAATCCGGTAAAATTGTCTGGGTTATGGGGCCGGCTTTTGCTTTTGATCATGATGCAAGAGAGGCATTCTCAAAACTGATTGCCAACGGTTATGTGGATGCGCTGCTGGCAGGCAATGCTCTTGCAACCCATGACCTGGAAGCTGCCTGTCTCCACACTGCTCTCGGACAGAATATCTATACGCAGGAGCTGCAGCCTAATGGACATTATAATCATCTGGATACGATCAACCGTGTAAAACAGTGCGGCAGCATTCCGGAGTTCCTCCGTCAGGAGCAGATCAACAACGGCATCATCTGGAGCTGTGAGCAATTTCATGTTCCATATGTGCTGGCAGGTTCCATTCGAGATGACGGACCGCTGCCTCCGGTGATTGCGGACGTTTACGCTGCCCAGGACAGAATGCGGGATGAAGTACGAACAGCGACGACAGTTCTTTGTCTGGCGACTACCCTGCATTCCATCGCTGTCGGGAATATGACGCCTTCCTATCGGGTGATGACCGATGGCACAGTACGAGAGGTATATTTCTATTGCGTTGATATATCAGAATTCACAGCAAATAAGTTGAGCGATCGGGGAAGCTTGTCTGCAAAAGGAATTGTAACAAACGTTCAGGATTTTATTGTAACGCTGACCAAGGGGCTCGGTCTATCAATATAGTATTGCAATAAAATGCAGAGAAGAAAAATCAATGGATGTGAAAATGAAGGCTTTCTATCATTTACCCGGATTGTTTGAATTTCATGAATTTTATCGGGTATTTCTGCCCCTTTATCGGGAACACAGAGAGTATTTTTATGACTGGTGCGAAATCGCCTCTATCTATGGTGCTCCCGCCGATTGCCTCTGGGGCGGCGGCCGAGTCGGATACGGAGATGCAAATCCGGAAAAAGTCGCAGAACTGATGCGTACCTACGGGATTTCCGCCCATCTCACCTTCAGCAACTCACTTCTCAGGGAGGAACATCTATCCGATATCAAATGCAATCATCTATGCGCGTTGTTTGAAAAGAACGGTACAATCCGTAACGGCGTTATTCTGCATTCCGATCTGCTGCTTCACTATCTACAGAAGAACTATCCCGGATTTCTGCTTGTTTCATCCACCACAAAGGTGCTGACAGATTTTGAGCAGTTTGAAGCAGAGTGTAACCGAACGGAATTCACCCTTGTGGTGCCCGATTTTCGGTTGAATAAAGCATATGACCAATTAAACGCCATGTCTGATCAGCAGAAGCGAAAAGTTGAGTTTCTTTGCAACGAATGCTGTTGGTTTGATTGTCCGGACAGAAAGCAATGCTATGAAAACGTAAGCCGGAAGAATCTGGGAGAGGATTGCGCAGATCATATCTGCTCTTCACCGGAAGCCCAAAAAGGATATCGGTTTTCCGATGCCATGAAGAATCCGGGGTTTATCGGTATCGAAGACATTCAAAAAGTCTATCTTCCTAATGGGTTTTCTCACTTTAAGATTGAAGGGCGAAGTCTCGGCAGTGCGATCCTTCTGGAGTTCCTACTCTACTACATGACAAAACCGGAGTATCAGCTGAAGGTTCGGGAAGAAGTCTACCTGGACAGTATGCTGGATTTGTTTTAATTGGTTCGTTCAGCTGCTTTCTCATATACCATGTCTGTCAACGAAGAGCCAACCAGAGCATAGGGATTGACGGTTGAATCAATCCATTGATCGATGGCCTCTTTCGGCAGAATCATTGGCATTCTGTCATGAAGAAATGAAATGCTTTCACCGGGAGCACGAGTCAGGATAACAAAATGAGGGTAGTTGTCCTCCATTCGGTAAAGGCCGCACAGATACGTGAGGTCGCTGTTCCTGGGGAGAATTGCATATTTGGCACCGGCTTTGCTTTTTCCGTCAGCGGCTGGAATATGCTCCCATTCATAATACCAGGAGGCTGGGATAATGCACCGATGCATTGCCCAGCTTTTTTGAAAAGATGATTTTTCCGATGCTGTTTCCGAGCGTGCGTTGGGAACAAGGCGGCTGATTCCCTGAATCTGATATCCCCAGATCATCGGAAAAACCGTTTTCCTTCCGGATTTATTTTGTGCCAGAACGGGAACAAGATATCCCGGAAAGATTTCTCCTTCGGTTTTCAGCGGCTTTGCAATCCTTTCAACGTTTTCCTGATATAGTCTGGATTTCCCGGCGGCTTCGACGATCGGCCGAAGGGCCGGTGACATTTCCATATAATAACGGCAGCACATTTCATAGCCCTCCAGTTTATCTTTGTTAAAATAACATTCAACAACTGTTGAGATTCCTGGTTTAGAAAGAATCTCAACAGTTGTTTCCCAAATAAGGTGCTGTTAATTTATCCTCTCAATGGCTCAATCAAGATCGGAATTCCGTCCTTCAGGCGAGATTCTTCGGCTGCCAGCGCAATCAGATGGCTTTCTACAGAGGTTTCCAGCGTCGTAATAGTGCTATCTGTTGGTTTACCTTCCATATAATCGAGGAAGGATAGGATAAGTCCCCGGTCTCCGCCGCCATGACCGGAGAAGTCTTCTTGTAGAGCACCGAGGTTGATGGTTTCACATTCTTTTCCAAACTCACGTATTTTAAGAATGTTCTGTTCCATATCGCCCCAGAGATCGCCGCCTGTCCCCATTACTTTGATGGTTCTTCCACCGGTGCTGGTAAAAGCGCTCATGGTAAGCGACAGCACTGCACCGCTTTCCATCTGCATGTTTACGATCTGATTATCGACAACCGTGTTGTCGCAGGCAAAAACACATCGACCGTAAGGGCCGTTTTGAATTGCTTCCCGAATAGTTTCCTCCGACGGATGCTCGGAAAGAACGTCAACCGGCCAATCGGTATGCCCTGCAAGCACACCGGTTTCCGTGTTTGTAAGATAGATTTTTTCGGCATCATAAGGGCAGGTGTCTTTTGCAAGGCAACCGTTCAGGCAGCGGTCGGCAGCTCCGGCAGGAGCGTTTTCTTTTCTGAAAAATAACCTGGAGCCAAAAGAGGAAACACTGCTGCAGCGGCTGTCGCTCAACCAGACCAGATAGTCAAGATCATGGCAGCATTTTTGTAAAATCATGGGACTCGTTTCATCCTCACGGCGCCAGTTGCCGCGGACAAAGCTGTGTGCCTGATGCCAGTATCGGACGTTCTCCAACGCCTGAATGTTGATGATCTGCCCCAATCTGCCGCTTTCTATGGTCTTCTTGATGGTCTGGAAAAACGGTGTATACCGCAACACATGACACACCACTACACGACGGTTTTCCTCTCGTGCCACACGTACTATTTCCCTCAACTCCTCGGCTCTGGGAGAAATCGGTTTTTCCAAAAGAAGATCATACCCTTTTTTTAGTGCTGAAACAGCCTGTGCAACGTGCTGCCTGTCCTGGGTGCAGATCATTGCTACATCAGCCAGCTTTGGCTGAGAAAGGAGCTCTTCCGCAGTATGAAATCTTTTGTCCATCGGAACATTGTGGGCATCTCCACCCAGACGAAGACGTTCATTATCCGGTTCTGCCACAGCGGTAACTGTTGCACGGTCCCGGAGTGTCAAAAGTTCCGTTCCGTATGCGTTTTTTCCGCGGCTTCCCAGCCCCAAAATTGCAATTGTCAGTTTTCGTTGCATTATGTGCCTCCCATTGCTTCTACTATAAAGATTCGGCTGCCATAATCTCCCAAAAATGCTGTATCCTGATTCATATCTGTTCCCAGATGAACAGGCATCAGGGTCATCCCGTTTCCACAGAGTATTACTCCAGGCACAATTCTCTCAAATACTTCACTCAGGTGTGCTCCGTTTTTCATCGCACAAGGAAAAGGTGCGGTAATCCATTGCTTTCTTGTTCTGACGCGGTATATGACTTCTCTTCGGCACGATGGAACTTGAAGCGTTCGAACCTTCGGCTGGGAGACACACGTTCTTTTTTCCAGATATAGAGCAAGAATAACCGTTGCGTCTTCATTTTCTGTTGTCCAGATTACGGTATCATCGTTTCGCACTCGGCGGAGTGTACCGAGTTGCAGAAGATTTCGGAACTGTTTGTAAAAAGTTATTTGATCGATAAATATTTGTTTTTCTTCGTCGGTCAATGCTGTAACATCCAGTTCATATCCGTAGGCTCCGAATGCGTTAACGGCAAAAGCTGTCTCATAATCGTAAATTCGCCCTGTAATGCCGTTTGGAATTTTAGAAACATGTGCACCGAAGCAACGCTGCGGATACCCGAGGCTTGTTCCTAAAAAGATTTCCAGACGATCGGTTGCATCTGTATTGTCACTACCCCAAAATTGATCTACATAAGAGAGCATCCCTAGATCGAACCGTCCACCACCTGAGGCGCAGCCTTCAATCAGCAGTGTCGGAAACCGACGGCGAATCTTTCGGAGCAGTTCATAAAGGCCGATTGTCCAGCGATAACGGAATTCCGGCATCCAGAGATCTGGTGAATAATCATCGGAGAAGTAGCGATTCATATCCCATTTGAGGTAATCGAAAGAATTATCGGATATCAGATTCTCCAGCTTCTGGTACAGGACCTGAACAACATCCTCTCGGGTCAGATCCAGAAGATACTGGTCACGCCCCGGGCTCGGTTCCCGTCCGGGGCATTGTACCAGATACTCCGGATGTGTACGATAAAGATCGCTTTCAAGGCTGATACTCTCCGGTTCTACCCAAATTCCGGCCATCAAGCCAATTTCATGTAGAAAAGAAACAACGCTTTTCAACCCTTTTGGGAACTTGTTCTCTGCAACTACCCAGTCACCAAGATCGCCAACGGCGCACTGTTTGTGCCGGAACCATCCGTCATCAATGACGAAGAGTTCGATCCCCAGTTTTTTAGCCTGGAGAGCCTGCTTTTTTATTTTTTCCTCTGAAAGATCAAAACCCATTCCTTCCCAACTGTTTAAAAGGATCGGTCGCTCCTTCTCCGACCAGTATTCCGGCAGAACTTGCTGCCGGACGAAGAAATGCGCAGTCTGAGTAACGTACTCTTCACCGCATGGGGAAAAGGCCATCATTGCTTCCGGTGTATAAAAGCATTCTCCGCTCTTCAAACGATAGGAAAATGTAGACGGATTGATTCCGGTCAAAAGCCGTAGAGTTCCGTAGGTTGTAACTTCCACTGACTCACGGTGATCTCCGGACCAGAACAGATTGAAGAGATAGCTCCCGCTGTTTCTGTTCAAAATCAAAAGCGGGTTATGCTCTGCAGAAGAAATACCGGCTGTAGACTGGATACTGAAAATTCCGGAGTGAAGGGGCGTTCTGCAGATTTGTCGCTCCCGGCTCCAGGCGCCGTCTAACGTTAGGGCTTCCCAGCCAGTGTCAATCAAATCAAGCTGCAGGGAGCTGACGCTTCGAATGACAAGAGTCTCGCTCCCGCTATTACAGACGACGCAGGAGCGTGTAATCACATCGCAATCGTCAAATACGGTATAGTGGAGCTCCAAAATGATCCCGGTAGGTTCATCCAAGCATTGGATGATTAACGTGCTGGAGCAGTTTCTGCGCGCAAAGGGGAGGGGAGACGGCAGAGCGCAGCCTTTCTCGATTCGGTAGCTATCATAAACAAAGTCAAATACCGTGTTCCCATTTTCTCCATACTCTCCGGCAAAAGCAACTTCCCGCAGATCTCCTTTCCCGAAGGAAGACGTCTCCATCAGCGTCAGCGCAGGATAACTCCGTGGAAACCGGTCGGAGGTGTTCACAATTGTTGGCATCCTGAGCTTCGTGTTAACGCGATAGGCTTCCAGGTCTCCGATTTCGTTCAACGTCTGCCCGTAATAGAGGTGTTCCAGATGTCCCGTCTCCGTAATATGAAACAGATAAGTGGTGTTGGGCGTATCCAGCCGGAAAACACCGTTGTTTTCTTGAATCATTGGTTATCTCACACTGTCCAGTGCCTGAACAAGGTCATTTTTAAGCAGTTCCAGATCCTCCAGACCGGCATGAACGCGGATGAGAGAAATGCGATCATCCGGCGCCTCTTCATCATCCGTATATTTCAGCAGGCTCGGATCAAACAGGCTTTCGTATCCGCCCCAGCTCACTGCCAGCTTGAAAAATCGGACGTGGTTGGTAATGGCTTTCACTTTCTCCCGGTCACGTGTCTTCAGACGGAAGGAGAATAGCCCGCTGCCTCCGCGCAACTGCTCTTTGGCCAGCTCATATTGCGGGAAAGATGGCAAAAGCGGATAATTGACGCATTCCACATCATCCCGCGCTTCCAAAAACTGAGCTAACCCAAGGGCATTGTGATAATGCACCGGCATTCTCAGATGCAGAGTACGCAGATTGCGCAGAATCAGCCATGCCATAAAGGGATCGGGGACAGGGCCGAGAGGTAAAAATTCTGTCCGAAAAATATGGGTAATATCTTCATTGCTTCCGCAGATAATACCTGCAATCACATCGGAGTTACCACCCAAATATTTGGAGGCGGAATGCACCACAAGATCAATCCCCATGTCTGCAGGATTCTGGAAGATCGGGGTTGCCCAGGTGTTGTCGATAATGGTTTTGAT
>JAFUGY010000112.1 GCA_017469115.1 Oscillospiraceae bacterium | reverse complement strand
CCCGGATTTTTTCTCAAATGCAATCAAAGAATAAGAATGCCGTGGGCGGGATCACTGTGACCTCGCTCACGGCTGCTTTGTTTACAGGGTATTGATGACTTCTTCCAGGACAATCTCTTCGGCTCGGCTGCGAATACTGTTCATCCAGCCCACCCATACCATGGGCTGCTCTGCCTTGAGTTGCTCAGTAATGCCTTCCTGTTTAACCATCTGCACGATCAGTCTTTCGAGCATCGTTGTCGCTCTTTCGTCTGCATGGGCAAGATGCCTGCCCAAAGTTCCGTTTAGAATGAGTCGCTGATAGAGGTTCGGGTGCTGCTCCTTCAGGTATTCCCTGTGCATCCGTCCCCACTTTCCAATGGAACGCTGATCAGTTTCCTCAATCGCCAAGTTCGGATAGTACATGCCGTCTTTGCCCAAGGTATAAGTGCCGCCGAGCTCTTCAAACAGAGATCTCATTGTGTTTTCCTCCATAATTCAGTATTGACCAATCCGGCACGCAGATGCCTTTTCTGAGTTTCTGGCTAATACTGTTTTATGGATACCCGGCATTTATCAGGGAATGCTTTTATTCTGAAAACGCCAGTTCCAACCATCGTTCAAAGCAAGGGGGTTTTCCCGTAAAACAGATGCGGGAAGTCAAACCGTCCGTCTCCGTTACTTTAGCGTAGAGACTCCCACCGATTTCAAAACACAGATTTTGAAATCGGGTTAGAGCCTCCTCGGTTTTGAGGAGAGCCTCCTCTTCCGAAAGGGCGAGGATCACGCCGTTCTTCTCTGTATCCTCCACAAACTTGTCTTCCAGAATCATGAACGAGACCGGCATTGCATTCTTCAGATTCCGGAGCTCACGATGAGGTTCAACATTCCGTTTTACGTTGTATGGCGCTCCGATCCCGACAATTTCTGCAAGGGCAATCTTTCCGGATACGCCTTTGGGAGAAACATAAAGGATTTCTCCGATGTCGAGCTCCTCGTGGATGGCGCTTCGCGTTTCAGGAGAAATCAGGACCTGACCGGCAGTTGTAAAGCTCTCGATTCTTCCGGCTAAATTGACAGCTGCACCGAGCACGCCGTATTTGGTACGACGCTCGGAACCGATATTCCCAAGGATAACGGAACCGGTATTGATCCCAATGCCCATACCGAGCGGCTCATAACCGTGCTGCATATTCCATTGGTTCACAGCCGGCATTCTCTTCTGCATCGCAACGGCGGCTGCCACGGCATCGGAAGCATGAGTGTCGGTTGCCGCAGGAGCACCGAAGATGACCATCATCCCATCCCCCATAAACTCAATGAGCGTTCCCCGGTAACGAATGATCTCCTCATACATCTCGCCAAAATAATGGTTCACCATGTCAATCAGATCATTCGGTTTCATGCGCTCGGACATGGCTGTAAACCCTCGAAGGTCACTCATCAGAATGGTCAGATCGCGCTTCTGCCCGCCAAGCTTCCATCCATCCGGCGCCTCCAGAATCTCTTTGACAATATCATCGGTGAGATATCGACCGAAGGTCTCCTGAAGAAGGCGGTTGCGCATTTCCAGCTGCTGATTAAGAGAGCGAATGGTCTCCATGGCTTTCACGGCATCTCGCAGTTCCGTAAGCTCTGTGATGTCACTGAGAACAAAAATGACACCGATGGCGGTTTCCCCGTCCCTCAAATAGGAAGAAACAACACGAAGCTGCCTGATGGATTCTCCGGTGTTGTAGGGAATGTAGCGTTCCATGCTTCCAGCCCGTTTATAAACTGCATCCATGGCACACTGGACGAAGTCATCATTATTTGCTCCCGCAAAAAAAGCCCGCGCAAAGGAATGCCCGAGAAGATCATCTGCTCTTTTGTGCAGAATCGTCAGAGCGGCTTCATTTACAAACTCAATCACACCGTCAAAACGAATCTCCAGAATTCCCTCGGAGAGGTCTGCAAGAATACGGTTTTGTATCTCCTGTCTATAGTCCATCTGTTTCTCCTGTTGTTCAAATACGGCTTTCGCCCAAAAAGACGAAAGCCGTTTGCTTTTTTATTTGCATGGAATACAGGGAAGCCCACCTGCATCAGGACAACGAAGAATTTCGATCGGTCACCCGATTGGAATCAATAATACCAAATATCCTTATAGTTATAGAATGTATTCATTTTTTTGATGACGTCGAGCAACGATTTGCTGCGCTTTTCCGGTTCTTCAGACGTCTTCTGAAGCTCATCGAGAGCACGGCATGCCTCTTCGTAATCGTTGGTGCGGTCTCTGAGACGCTGGGCCAGCTGACGCATGATCTGGAACAAATCCCCCGTCCGATCGAGGAAATAGGAATCGATTTCTTTGTCGGAGATTTCTTCCATCCTGGTTCCGTCTTCCAGAACAACTGCTGTGGCGCTTCTGGGATAGGCCTCTATGACACCCATTTCTCCCAGATAATCACCGGCGTGAAGCGTCGTCAGCTGCTTTTCATTTTCTGAGCCGTAACCCACATAGACGCCCACACTGCCGCCGATCAGCTTATAAAATACTGTGGAAAAATCTCCCTGGCGGAAAATAATATCGCCCTGTTTATATTCGTTTACTTTCATGCCTGCGCCTCCTTTTCAGACAGTTCCTTGACTTTGCTGCAAACTTCTGCATACTCTAAGGTTCTTCTCCGAAGGTTGTGACTCATCTGCTCCATAACCATCCATACCCGTGCCGGATTCTCACGGAAAAACGCCTCAAATCCCTCTTCGGAAATGGGGGCAATGCACGTATCATCCTCCAAGGATACTGCCGTAGCAGAACGAGGAACTTCATCCAAAATACCCATCTCACCGAAATACTGGCCGGAGTAATATTCGTTCAGCAGTTTCTGCTCCGGTGTTCCATAGTTGGCAAACACACCAACTCTCCCACTGTAGACTTCATACATACAGCCACCGGGAGCACCTTTCTCAAAAATGACCTGATTCTTCCTATACGTTTTTGTTTCCATAGGGACCTCCTTTTTCTTCCAATTCTTTTGTGTGACAATCATAACGCATGATTTTGCGAGATCTATCATAGTCATGATTATTTTAGCACAAACCTTGAAATCTGTAAAGGATCTGTAGCACGAAATCTTATTGCAGATTGAAAACGAAAATCCGGGAATGCTTGTATTGACTACATTTGTGGGGGTACATTTCCGGATCCCGGCATTTTCCAGGCGTAAAAACAGTGGAATAAAATTATAAAATATGATAAAATAAAATTTAACACTTCTATCCCATACGTTTACTCTCAGTCTGAAAGCGCACACGGGAAATCAGCAACGTCTTGTTTTGTCTCTCAACCCGGGCCGGGAAGATGATAATAGTATAAGGAGAAGAATCACATGAAACCGGATTTTTTGCATTCTGTCCCCTATGTATGCCAACGATGGAAAACGCTGGCGGAAGAGAACCCTTCCGCAATCTTTCTGACGGAGGAAGAATCCGGCGAGAGCTACACCCGCTGTCAGGTTGATGAGCTCTCTGCCAGAGTATATGCATATCTTCTGAAAAAAGGAATCGGGACGGAAGACTTTGTCCTGATCCGGATGCCGAGAGGTGCACTTCCGTTTATTGCCATGCTGGGCGTATGGAAAGCCGGGGCAGCCTTTACGGTTGTGGAGGATGACTATGCACCCGAGCGGATTGATGCCATCGCCAAAGACTGCGCATGCGCGCTCACGCTGGATCTCTCCGCCTGGGAAGCCATTCTGCAAGCCGAACCTCAGACAGGATTCCGGGAAGCGCAGGAACACGACGCCTGCTTTGCGATCTATACTTCCGGCAGCACAGGCAAACCCAAAGGGGTGCTGCAGGAATACGGCAAAATTAAACTGAATCAGGCTTCTCTGGAGAAACATCCCGGCGACTTGCTCCAAGAGAATGACTGCATCGCGCTTACCGCCCCCATCAATTTTATTGCTGCGGTAAAGATCTTCCTCAATGCCCTGTATTCCGGCATGCACGTCGTGGTTTTCTCAACGGATACCGCCCGCAATCCTATGCAGCTCAACGAGCGGATGAAACAATATCAGGTAACCCAGGCATTTCTCTCGCCGTCTCTCCTTCGCGTGATGGCTGACGGCCCAGCCCCCACCCTTAGAACACTGGTGACGGGCAGCGAGGCCGCCAACGGCATCTTTTTTGAGGGCGTCAGGCTCATCAACAACTACGGCATGAGCGAGGCGGGCTTCCATGTATCCCAGTTTGAGATTGACCGCCGGTACGATGTGACGCCTATCGGTAAGCCGGTCTTTGATGACATCTGCATCCGGCTTCTGGATGAAAATGGAAATGAAATACCTGACGGGCAGGAGGGGGAAGTCTGTTTCGAGAATCCGTTTTTCCGGGGTTATATCCACCTGCCGGAGGAGACGGAGAAGGCTCTGCGGGACGGGATCTTCCATTCCGGTGATATGGGGAAACGGCTGCCGGACGGCAATCTCGTGATAACAGGCCGTCTCAATACCATGGTAAAGATCAACGGCAACCGGGTGGAACCCGGAGAAATTGAAGCGGTTCTGCGCCGCATCCCGGGAATCAAAAACGCAGCCATCCGTGATTTCAAAGGCGAACGACAGCAGGTCTTCCTCTGTGCCTACTATGTAGCGGAGAACGACCTCACGGAAGAGGAGATTCGTACCTGCCTGCAGCGGGAGCTGCCCCATTATATGATTCCGGCCTTCTTCACCCGGATGGATACGATTCCCATCAACCCCAACGGCAAGGTGAACCGTTTTGCTCTGCCAAAGCCGGATGTGAATGCCAAATCCCGGGCATATGCTCCGCCTGAAACAGAAGAAGAGGCGGCAATCTGCGTCGCTTTCGAAACCGTCCTGAAAGTTGACAAAGTCGGCGTAAATGAAGACTTCTTCTCCCTTGGAGGTGACTCCCTTTCCACCGCTCTGGCAACTGCCGAGCTGGTGGAACTGGGGGTCGATTATAAAGATCTCTATGCCTGGAAGACTCCGCGGCAGATTGCTGCACACCTGTCGGAAAAAACAATTTCGGATCTGGATGCTCTGAACCGCGCCGCGCTTTCCCGTGACCAGTACCTCACTCCGTATCAAACGTTTTTTTATGACGCTGATCTGTATTCTCCCTACCAGACCAATCTGAACAATCCTTTCAGCCTGAGCTTCCCGAAGGGCAGGGTGGATCCTCTCCGGCTGAAGCATGCGCTGGAAGCCGTCTTCTCCAACTACGCCTTTTTCAGCAGCGTCTGCTCCCACGATGACGAAGGTTCCCCCGTCCTGCACCATCTGCCGGGAAAAATCGTCCATCCGGAAATCCGTGAGGTACGCGAACACACCCCTGATATGCTCGCAGAACTCATCCAGCCGTATCACCTGGATGGAGAGCTCTTATACCGCTGCGTACTCTATGTTACTCCGACCCGGGTCATCATGGATTTTGATACCTTCCATCTCATCAGTGACGGTTCTTCCATCGCCAATTTCATCTCGGAAGTCTTCGCAGCGTATCGGGGAGAGCCGCTTCGTCAGGACCATTATTATTACTATTTGGAGAATCAGTACCTCAGGCGCATGGAGCTGGAGCATGATGCCGATGCCCGACTGTTGCTGGAACGGTTCAGCCGCACGGAATACCGCTGCAACCCGCAGCCCGATCTGATTTCCCGCCGTACCGGAAACGGGCAGTACATGAGCCGCACAAGCTCTACTCTCGGAGAAATCCAAAAGGGTTGTGAGGCGCTGAAAACGAGCATGAACAAGCTCTTTGTGGCTGCTGCGCTGGTTGCCCTCTCCAAAATCAGCGGGGATGATAAGGTATCTGTGGAATGGACCTATCACGGCCGGGATGAAAACTGGAAAAACGATCTCATCGGGATGACGATTGCCTCGGTGCCTGTAGCTGTTGACATGGCAGATATCCGGAACCCACAGGATCTTCTGCGGGAGATTAACGAGCAAAATGAGCTTGGGATGCGCTATGCCGATCTGTCTCTCGGCAACAACGGGGTAACGCCGGGCGATCGGGATCGGATTGTTGTGGTTTACGAAACCGGCTTCGATATGCAAGCTTTCCTTCCCGAAGGAACAGAAATGATGTCTGCTTACGACAGGCTCAACGGAGCCTTTACCCGATGCCAGATTATTCTCTTCAGCACAACCGATCCTGATGGTCCCATCCCGTTCTATATCAACTACGATTCCGAACTCTATTCCTCTGCTCTGATAGGCCACTATTGCGAGCACTTCGACAATGCCCTGTCGAGGATGATTGCGGAAGGCATGCGTGCCGCTGTTATGAAGCGGTATATCACCAACGGTCTTCAGGCACTCGATCGGATGGAAGAGGCCAGCAGGCATGGAAGCTCCGTCAGCGAAGAACTTCTGATGCATCTGGTTCGGGACAATCAGGATACCGAATATGGGCAGAAATATCACTTCCGGGAGATTCAGTCCTATGCTGATTTTGCTGCAAAGGTGCCGTTTTCTTCTTATGAAGACTACGAGCCCTACATAGAGCAGATGCTCTGCTTCAATCAGAAAAACCTGATCACAGCCGATGATGTGGTTTATTATGCCCACACCTCCGGCACCACAGGAACTTCCAAAATGATCCCTTGTACGAAGAAGTCGCTGGATACCTTCTTCAGCACGGGATACGAGCGCATTTTCGGCATGTACGAGAGAAGCCGCCGCGAAAAGGGCGATGAGGGAATGCCGACATGCAAGGGAATGGTCATGATGGAGTCTCGCATCGGGTATACGCCTTACAGCATTGCCCACGGTGCCATTTCGGAAACTGTGCTTCATTCGGAGGACATCGCCCATTACAACGCTCTGCCGGAAGAGCTCATTTATCCCAAAGCGGAATTTGACAGGCGGCATGTGAAAATGCTGTTTGCGCTGCGTGAGCGCCGGTTGAGTTTTATGATGTGCAGCTTCGCACCGTTCCTGTACGATATGATCACTTATCTGCGTCAGCACTGGCAAGTTCTGTGTGAGGATCTTGCATTGGGCAGAATCTGCCCGGATATAGCGGTTGACCCCGCGCTGCGAAAGAAACTGGATGCACGCCTGACGCCGGATCCGGCGCGGGCAGACGAAATACGGACTATCATGTCAGCGCATGAAGAGGAAGCCTTTGTCCCACTCCTGTGGCCGGACATGAAACTGGTCGCCACCATAGGATCCGCCTCATTTGCCCCCTATCTTGAGAAGCTGCGGCAGTATCTCGGCCCCGAACCGGAGGTGGATTATCTGGGCTACGTCAGCTCCGAGGCAACCATCGGTGCGCCGATCCGGGAAAACGAGGGTGAATATATGCTTCTCCCCTTCAGCGGCTTCTATGAGTTCATCCCCATGGAAGACGGTGCATCGGAAACGCCCCTGCTGATGCATCAGCTTGAAGTGAGAAAAGAATATGAGCTGATCGTCACCAACCTTTCCGGATTCTACCGTTATCGTCTGGGCGATGTGGTACGCGTCACCGGTTACCACAACGAATGCCCGATGCTTGTCGTCTCCTACCGGAAAAATCAGCTGATCAGTATGTACGGTGAGAAAATAACCGAAACCACCCTTCAAAATGCCGTGGAAGCCACGGCGGAAGAATCCGGCACGAATATCCCGGAGTACAGTGTCTACGCCGATAGCAGCTCAGATCCGGGCCATTATGTTGTTTTGCTG
>JAFUGY010000111.1 GCA_017469115.1 Oscillospiraceae bacterium | reverse complement strand
TGCACATCTCTTCTGGAGTATGAAGGTGATGTGCGGCAATCGATTCTTCGGTATAAATTTCATGGGCTTTCGTTTTACAGTTCTGTTTATACGGAACTGATGAGCGACATCCTTCAAACGGATGAATATGCCTGTGATATTGTGACGTGGGTACCGCTCAGCAAAGCACGGCTGAGAAAGCGCGGATATGATCAGGCAAGGCTTTTGGCAGAAGGATTTGCACAAAAAAAGAAATTGCCGTGTATTCCGTTGTTGAAAAAAGTTCGGAATGCAGCCCCTCAATCCGGCACCAGGACAAGAGAAGAGAGAAGCACCAATATCAGAAATGCCTATCAGGTACCGGCAGGGACGGAAATGAACGGAACGGTAGTTCTTCTGCTGGATGATATCGTGACAACCGGGGCAACACTATCGGAATGTGCCCGCGTTTTAAAAAGTGCCGGAGCAAAACAGGTGAAAGCCCTTACCCTTGCCAGAACGGATTTGAAGAAAGTACGGAAACCAGAATGGAGATACCATGACAGTATTTGAAAAGGATATAGCAATCGATATGGGGACGGCATCCACGATGCTTTTTGAACAGGGAAAGGGTATTGTCGCGAGAGAGCCTACTGTTGTTGCGGTGGATAAATACACCGGCAAGATTCTGAAAATAGGTCAGGAAGCTCAAAAAATGCTCGGAAGAACACCGGCCAATATCGTTGCAATCCGGCCGATCGATGCAAGTGTTATTTCTGACTATGAAATCACAGCACATATGATGCGCGATCTTGTGAGCAGAATTACATCTTTCAGCCTCTTCAAACCATGTATGCTTGCCTGTGTACCAAGCAGCATCAGCGGTGTGGAAGAACGTGCCATGATTGATGCGGCCATTGAAGCGGGAGCGCGCAAGGTTTACCTTCTGGAAAATGCTGTTGCGACCGCCCTCGGCGCCGGAGTTGATATTTCCAAGCCCGATGGGCATATGATTATCGATATCGGTGCCGGTACTACGGAAATTGCGGTAATTTCTGCCGGAGGCGTGGTGGAATGCGAGGCGATTAAAACAGCCGGAGCCGCTTTTGATGAGGCCATTGTCCAATATGTCAGAAAAAAGCACAGTATGCTGATCGGGCTCACGGCGGCAGAAGAGCTGAAACGGAATATCGGCGGCGTAATTATGCGCCCCGATGTCGGAAGTGAAGAAGTAAAAGGAAGAAACCTTGTAAATGGGCTGCCGAAGACAGCGGATATCAGTTCGGCGGAGCTGATTGAGGCATTGGTGGATCCTGTTAATCGCATTTTGGATGCTGTCCATATTGTTCTGGAAAAAACACCTCCTCAACTTGTCGGGGATCTTGACAAGAATGGGATTATTATGTCGGGCGGAGGCTCCCTGATCTATGGGATTGATCGTCTGATTGAACGCAGCACCGGAATCCGAACGGTTGTTGTAGATGATGCTATATCCTGCGCAGCATACGGAGCGGGTAAGATGCTCAATCATCTTGCAGATATGCAGGATGGAATGATGAATTTCTATCGGAAGAGACAATTGAAAGGATAATGGATCATGTTTCAGGAGTAACCTGAAGGAGAAATCATGGATTATAAAAAAATTCTCGATCGGTTCAGAACAAATACGGAAACACCGCATTGCAGCGCTGTGATTCTCGCAGCCGGCAGTTCTACCCGCATGGGTCAGGATAAATCCATCCTCTCTCTCGGAGGGATTCCGGTGATCATCAGAGCCATCCGGGCATTTGAGCAGCATGAGCTCGTGGATGAAATCATTGTCGTGACGCGGGAAGAGGCCATTCAGTCGATCGCTGATCTGTGTGTGCAATTCGGGATGAAAAAAGTAAAAAAAGTGATGGCAGGCGGCACTACCCGGGCAGAGAGTTCTCTCGCCGGGGTTGTGGCAACAGACAGTAAAGCAAAATACATTGCGATTCATGACGGGGCGAGGCCGCTTGTCACACAGAGAGTTATTACTGACACACTATATGGTGCACGTGATTATCATGCTGCGATTCCGGTTATTCCAAGCACAGATACGCTGCGATGTGTGGAAAACGGATTCATCGGTGGGGACGTTGATCGGGACAGCGTGATTCGGGTTCAGACTCCGCAGATTTTTGATGCAGATCTGATTAAAGGAGCGCTTACCTATGCAGCCAAAAAGCAGATCCCCGTTACGGATGACAGTTCTGCTGTGCGTCTGACCGGATTTAAAATCAAAACAGTTGACGGGGATGTGAACAACATTAAATTGACAACACCCGATGATCTACCTGTCGCAGAGGCAATTCTTCGGGAAAGAGAGGGGGAGACCCATTGAGAATAGGGCATGGTTACGATGTTCATCGCCTGACGGAAGGGCGAAAACTGATTCTCGGCGGTATAGAGATCCCCTATGAAAAAGGCCTGCTGGGGCACTCGGACGCTGACGTGCTTGTTCTCGCACTGATGGACGCTATGTTGGGTGCAGTTGCGCTCGGTGATATCGGAAAGCTCTTTCCGGATAACGATGATGCCTTTCTGGGAGCTGACAGTATTGAACTTCTCAAAACGGTAACCGGGCTTCTGAGAGAAAAGGGGTATGTGCTTTCCAACGCAGACTGTACGGTGATTGCTCAAAGGCCGAAGCTGGCACCGTTTATTGATGAGATGAGAAAGAAAATATCGGAAGCAGCGGGAGTTGACGTCGGTCAGGTTTCCGTGAAAGCCACAACAGAAGAACGACTCGGTTTTACCGGAGAGGGTCTGGGGATTGCCGCGCACGCGGTTGTATTGATAGAAGAGGTTGGCAAATGAGTACATTGGAAACCATATTTAGCCGCGCCGCCAATTATGTACAGACAATCGGAATAGCTGATGTAGTGGATATTCTGATCGTTGCTTTCCTGATTTATAAACTGATCCAGCTGATCCGGAAGACGAATTCCTATAATCTTGCCAAAGGGCTTTTGCTGTTCCTGGTTGTTTTGTGGCTCTCTGAAGTATTGCGGCTTACCATGATCAGCTTTATCCTTCGGAAAGCAACAGAAATCGGAGTTGTGTTTCTTGTAGTGCTGTTCCAGCCGGAACTGCGCCATATTCTCGAAAAGATTGGCAGCAGGCTGACTTCACGAAGCAATGTGGCGGACCCGGAAGTCACATCGGCGATTTCGCAGACGGTTATGGCTTGTGCAGAAATGGCAGAATCGAGAACGGGAGCTCTGATTATCTTTGAAAGGTATGTCAGCCTGCAGTCCATTATCGCTACCGGGACTGTGATTGATGCAGAGGTTTCCTCAGAACTGTTGAAGAATATCTTCTATAACAAAGCTCCTCTTCATGACGGCGCCGTGATCGTGCGAGACGGGCGTATCGCTGCAGCCGGCTGTGTTCTGCCCCTTTCTTCGAGCATGAACATCAGCAAAGATCTCGGGATGCGCCACAGAGCCGGCATTGGGATGAGTGAACAGTCGGATGCGTTAGTATTGATTGTTTCGGAGGAAACCGGTTCTATCTCCTGTGCTCTCGAGGGTACTCTGAAGCGACATCTGAAGCCCCAGGCTGTAGACAGACTGTTGCGGAAAGAGCTTGCTTCGGAAAATACAGAGCAGGAAGAGACCAACTTCTTCTTAAAACTTGCCAAGAAGCTTTTTGCCGAACAGACCGATGAGGAAGGTACGGATGAAAAAAATAACGGACAGTAAAATATTCTGGGCAATTACGGCGTTGATCCTCTCTTTTGTTTTCTGGCTTTATGTAACAAGTGTAGAGAATGACACCGTTCGGCAGACATTTCGCGGCGTACGTGTAGAGCTGGCCGGAGAGGCACTCCTGCGCGATTCCAAGAATCTCGTTGTAACCGGCTTGAGCACCAACACCGTGAGCATCGAAGTAGTGGGGCCGAGGCGTGTCGTTTCCGCTCTCAGCTCGGAAGATCTGTCTGCGCAGATCGACGTAAGCAAGCTTTCCCAGAGTGCATATGCCTCTATGCAGTATACAGTCAGTTATCCGGGGCGGGTTGATACCTCGGGGATTACCGTCACGAGGAAAGTACCGGATACCATCAACTTTACGGTTTCCAAGCTGAATTCCAAATCGGTTCCGGTGCGCGGGAGCTTTGATGGAAGTATAGCAGAAGGCTATACTGCGGAACCGGTAAGCTTTGAACCGTCTGAAATCACGGTCAGCGGGCCGGATGCTTACTTGAGGAATATATCCTATGCATGGGTTTCTTTCAGTGCATTGGATGTCTCTTCTTCTTATTCCATTGAAACCGGTTTTACGCTGATGACTGCTGAGGACGAACCTGCCGGCACAGATGGCATCACATGTTCTGCTGATGTAGTAAAAGCAACACTCCCGATCCTTGAGATGAAGGAGCTCCCGTTGACGGTCAACCTGATCTACGCATCGGGTGCAAATGAAAACAACACGAAGGTTACCATTGAGCCGGAATCCATCACTCTTGCCGGTGACTCTGCCGTGCTCAATGCCATGAATAATATTCCGATTGCAAGCATCTCCCTGGCTGACTTTAATTCGACTTATTCCTACGTCTATCCGATCAGCTTTGACAATTCACTGATCAATGTGGAGGGAATAACAGAAGCAAAAGTTCAGGTCGAGATCTTGGGGCTTGAGAGCAAGAATTTTACCGTACGGAATATTCAGTGCCGTGGCGTAACGGAGGGATATGAAGCGGAAGTTCTTTCCAAAGCTCTGACGGTCAAGTTACGCGGTACGCCGGAAGTACTTGCCAAAGTCAGCACAGAGGATATTGTGGCGATTGCAGATCTCACCGATTACGATATCACAACAGGGTCAAATATCGTCAATGTAAGAATTCAGGTCGACGGTGCGCTGGATGTCGGTGCAATCGGAGGGCCATATACGATCATGGTTGATATCCAGAAAATCAGCTGAGAAGGGGAGGAGAAACAGATCAGATGATTAAAAGTATGACCGGCTATGGCAGTGCAAAAGGGAATGCAGCCGGGTTTGAAATCAGTGTTGAGCTGAAAAGCGTGAACAACCGTTATTTGGAGACGTCCGTTCGGATGCCAAGGAGTTTTCTCTTTGCAGAGGAAGCGGTAAAAAGCACAGTGCAGCGCCATATCAGCAGGGGAAAGGTTGACGTTTTTGTCAACATTAACGCGGTTTCCGTTGATGATGTGAAGGTTACCGTGAATGAATCACTGCTGAAAGGATATATGGAAGCAGTGAAAAAAATTGCGGAGGAATATGGCCTGGCCGAGGATTTGAGTGCTCTGAGTGCAGCCCGATTTCCGGATGTTCTCCAGGTGGAGCGAAATGATCTGGATTCCGAGGCTATTTCCGCCGGGATTTGTACCGTGCTGGAAGAGGCTTTGAATGATTTCGATGCGATGAGAGAGCGGGAAGGGGAAAAACTCTGTGCTGATGTGCTCTCACGCCTTGCAACAATTGATGGTTATGTTACACGTGTTGAGCAGGAATCTCCCACAACGGTAGATCGTTATCGGCAGCGATTGGAGAAGAAAATGGCGGAAGTGCTCGGTACAGCCGGGATCGAGACAGACAGGATCCTCGCAGAAGCCGCCATTTATGCCGATCATATTGCAGTAGATGAGGAAACCGTTCGTCTGCGCAGTCATATGGCACAGTTGAATCAAATGATTCGCGGGGCTTCTCCGATCGGACGAAAGATTGATTTCCTGATTCAGGAATTCAATCGGGAGGCGAATACCATCGGTTCCAAGTGCCAGAATTCAGACCTGGCTCATGTAGTTGTTGATCTGAAATCGGAAATCGAAAAAATCCGTGAACAGATCCAGAATATCGAATGAGGGTAATATGAAACTGCTTGGAATCGGTTTTGGAAACTATGTATCACCGGACCATCTGATTTCAATTGTAAGTCCGGATTCCGCTCCGATCAAACGCCTGATTCAGGAGGTGCGAGATAAAGGGCTTCTGATAGATGCCTCTTTTGGGAGAAGCACCAGGTCGGTTTTGATTGCAGACAGCGGCAATGTTATCCTGTCTGCCTTGACGCCGGAGGTGCTTGCTTCCAGACTTGAAGAAACCGTTGAAGAGGAAAAGGAGAAGACGTGAGCAAAAAAGGAAAATTGATTGTTGTCAGCGGGCCGTCAGGCGTGGGAAAATCGAGCCTGATCGCGAAGGCAATGGAGAAAAGGAATGATTTTTGTTTTTCCGTATCGGTTACGACACGGGAAGCACGACCCGGTGAAAAAGACGGGGAAGATTACTTTTTCATCAGCCGCGAACAATTTGCCCGGATGGTTGAGGCTGGAGAATTGCTGGAACATGCCTCCTATGTCGGCAATGATTATGGCACACCGCGTGCCTATGTCGAACAAAAGCGGGAAGATGGCTTCAATGTTGTGCTTGATATAGAGGTACAGGGTGCCGGTCAGGTGCATGAGATGATGCCGGAAGCTGTGATGATCTTTGTCGTTCCGCCTTCTCTGGAAGAACTGGAACAGCGTCTGACGCTAAGAGGAACAGAAACCCCCGAGAAAATCCGGGGGAGGCTTCAGCGGGCAAAAGAAGAATATCAGCAGGCCGTTTTTTATCAGTATATTATTGTAAATGATGATCTTGCGGTTGCGGCAGATGAATTTTCTGCTATTGTTACCGCGTCCCACTGTCTGTATGAAGACAGAAAAAATTATTTGACTGAAAGTCAGGAGAGGTACGAATCATGATGTTGTATCCACCAGTGGCTGAACTTGTTGAAAAGGTTGGCAGCCGCTATCAGCTTGTAAATCTTGTTGCAAGAAGAGCCAGAGCACTTTCCATCACCAAAGAAGGCGAAATTCCATCCGATCGGAAGCCGGTATCTGAGGCAATCGATGAGGTTTATACAGGACGCCTTACCATTGTGAATGACGGAGAAAGCCTGCATAAAACAGCAAGTATGTCGGACGGTCATAAACCGGCCGAAGTTGCTTCAGCGTCGACAAAAACGGAAACTGATGAGAATCCGGCAGCTTTTTCGGGAGCTGCGGAACAGAATTCGGCCGAAGGCTGATTTTCTCAGGGAATGGCGGATACAGTAGCAAGAATAGCGGTTTCCGCCGCCACATACTGGATCGACAAACCGTATGACTATCTGGTTCCGGATACCTTGAGCGGTAAGATCAAGCCCGGAATGAGAGTGACAGTACCTTTTTCCGGCGGAAACCGTCGCAGTGAGGGAATCGTCCTCGCACTGACGGATAGGTCTGACTATAAAAAGCTGAAAACCATATCCGAACTATTGGATGAAGAACCGGTGCTCGATCAGCAGCAGATTCAGCTTGCGCTTTTCATGCGTGAGAGATTTTTCTGCACGGTTTATGATGCAGTACGTTCAATGCTTCCGGTAGGTCTGTGGTTCGACCGGGAAGGACGCCGGCGCGTACAGGATAAAACGGTTGAAGCCGTTCGCCTGATGTTACCGGCTCAGGAGGCGTTGGAAGCCTGTGACACCATGCTTCGGAAAACACCGGCGCAGGCAAGGCTTTTGAGAGAACTTGCTCCGTACGGAGAAATGTCAGTGAGAGAGCTGTTGCTCTTTACCGGTTCAACAAGGCCGACGTTGAACAAGCTTATCGCTTCCGGGCTGGTGGAGAAGTTTACCCGTGAGGTTTTTCGAATCCCCGCTTTCAAAGCGGGGGAAAGACAGAGCATGCCGGTGCTGAATGAAGAACAGATGGCTGCTTTTCAGGGGTTGAATGCCCTGGCAGATTCCAAGCGGGCATCGGTAGCATTGCTTGAAGGTGTCACGGGAAGCGGAAAAACGAGCGTCTATATTCGCCTCATCGAATCTGTTTTGCATCGGGGGCAAACCGCGATTCTGCTTGTGCCTGAAATAGCACTGACGCCTCAGATGCTTCATACGTTTTCGTCTTATTTCGGCGATGATATTGCCGTTTTACATTCTTCTCTCTCTCCGGGTGAACGATATGATGAATGGAAACGCCTGAAGTCCGGCCGTGCCCATCTTGCCATCGGAACGAGGAGTGCTGTTTTTGCTCCGGTAGACAATCTCGGAATCGTGATTATCGATGAGGAGCAGGAAGATACCTATCGCTCTGAAAATAACCCACGATATGATGCCCGGGATGTTGCCAAATTCAGATGCTATAAAAGCAGCGCGCTGCTGGTCCTCGGCTCTGCTACACCGGATATTTCCACACGCTATTATGCGGAAACCGAACGTTATTCCCGCTTCGTCTTGCGTAAACGTTACAACGAAATGAAGCTTCCGGAGGTCAGAATTGTCGATCTCAAAAACGAACTTCGGGCAGGGAATGACGGGAGCATCAGTTCCGTTTTGCGACAAGAAATCCGGACGAATCTGGACAACGGAGAACAGAGCATTCTTTTCCTGAACAGGCGCGGAGCACATAAACTTGTAACCTGCGGGGAATGCGGTTTTGTTTACAAGTGCCCGAGATGCAGTGTGTCATTGACTTATCACAGCGTCAACAGGAGGCTTGTCTGTCATTATTGCGGGTATTCGCGTCGAGTGGATGTGGCATGCCCCGACTGCGGCGGTATTCTCAAGTATGTCGGTGCTGGGACGCAGCTCGTGGAAGAGGAGCTGCATGTGTTGTTTCCGGAAACGGAGATACTGCGCATGGATGCCGATGTTCTCACCGGCAGCGTTACCCACGAACAGATTTTCGAACGCTTTCGCTCAGAAAACATTCCAATCCTCATCGGAACGCAGATGGTGACAAAAGGGCTTAATTTTGAAAACGTCACACTGGTCGGGGTGCTCTCTGCTGACCAGAGCCTGTACTCCGGTGACTTTCGGGCAGCGGAGAAGACATTCTCTCTGATCACACAGGTAATCGGAAGAAGCGGACGGGGGCAGAAGGCAGGCCGTGCGGTGATACAAACATTCACACCTTCCAACGAAGTAATACGGCAGGCTGCCCGGCAGGATTATGATGCTTTTTATGAGTCGGAGATTGTTATGCGAAAGCTCCAGGATTCTCCGCCGTTTTCCGATCTCCTTTGTGTCACTGTTTCAGGAGAGAATGAACGCGCAGTAGTGGAAGCCTGCCGATTCGTAAAGAGCAGACTGGAATATCTGCTGAGAGGCAGAAAAAATACGGAGCTGCTCGGGCCGACGCCTCTTGCAGTGGTCCGGGTGAAGTATCGTTTTCGATACAGAGTAATCATAAAATGTACATCCGATTCCGCAGTTCGCAACGCGGTATCGGCGATTATAACGGAATGCAGCACGGATAAACGGTTTCGCGGCTTGTCCTTTTATGCGGATCATGACCCCGATCTCTGAAATCCCATGCACCGGGAAAGGAATCCTTTAACCCTATGGCTTTACGGAATATTCTGACAGAAGAGGATCCGGCCCTCTACAAAATTTCACGCCCGGTTACAAAGTTTGACCAGCGTCTTCATACCCTTTTGGATGATATGGCAGAGACTTTGCGTGCCTCAAACGGTGTCGGGCTTGCAGCACCTCAGGTGGGTGTCCTCCGCCGGGCAGTTCTTGTTGTGGAAACCAACGTCCCGGAAGGGGAGGAAGAAATCCTTCTGGAGCTGATCAACCCTGAAATCATTTCTGCAGAAGGAGAACAATGCGGCTCGGAAGGGTGCCTCAGTGTCCCGGAGCAATTCGGGCTGGTCAGACGGCCGGAGAAGGTTACTGTCCGCGCCCAGGACAGAAACGGTAACTGGTTTGAACGGGTAGGAGAAGGGCTCACAGCCCGATGCTTCTGCCATGAGATCGATCATCTCGACGGCATTCTGTTTACTTCACTTGCTGAGCGGATGCTGACGGAAGAAGAAATTCAAAGCGGAGAATTCTGATAACATGCGGATTGTTTTTATGGGTACGCCGGAATTCGCTTCGGCGTCGTTGGAAGCGCTGATTCAAAACGGATATGAGGTTGCCGGCGTATTTACCCAGCCGGATAAAGCCCGCGGAAGAGGCATGGAGGTTACGTTCTCTCCGGTGAAAACCGTAGCCCTCTCCCATGATATTCCGGTTTTTCAGCCGGCCAAGATGCGGGACGGAACGGCACTTGCCACGCTGCAGAGTCTGAAGCCGGACCTCGTTGTGGTAGTAGCTTACGGCAGAATTCTGCCGGACGATCTGCTGGCCGTGCCGCCTCTCGGCACCATCAATGTACATGGGTCCCTCCTCCCTCAGTATCGCGGTGCTGCACCGATCCAGTGGTCGGTTCTGAACGGCGATGAGAAAACCGGTGTTACCACGATGTATCTGGCAACCGAGATGGATGCCGGCGATATCATCTATTCCGAAGAGACGAAAATCGGAACCTATGAAACCTCCGGTGAACTCTATGACAGGCTCAAAGAGATGGGGGCAGAGCTGCTGATTAAAACCGTTCGGGACATTGAAAATGGCTGTGCTCCGCGGAAAGCGCAGGAGCATGAAAAAGCTACCTATGTCACGATGTTGGATAAGAGCCTTTCTCCGATCGATTTTACGAAACCTGCCCGGGCGGTTGTCAAATGGGTTTGCGGCTTGCAGCCATGGCCGGTTGCTACGGCTGAATTGGGCGGTGTGACATTGAAGATCTTTTCCGCACTTCTCACCGGCCACACTACCGGGAAAGAGCCCGGAACTGTTGTTTCAACCGGGAAAGACGGTATTGAGATTGCCTGCGGAGACGGGGAGACCGTTCTCATTACGGAAGTTCAGGCTCCCGGTAAAAAAAGGATGCGGGCAGAAGACTATCTGCGGGGGCACAGACTCTGATGCCGGACGCACGATCTGCCGCTCTTACTGTTTTAAACCGGTGCTTTTCCGGCGGTGCATGGTCACAGCAGACGATCAGCAGCGCTGTAAACGGGATGGATAAGAGGGAAGCCGCCTTGGCTTCACGGCTCGCACTGGGGGTTTTACAGAATTATATGCTTCTGGATTACAGCGTTGATGCCCTTTTATCCGGCAGAAAGAAGCTGGATGCTCCCGTACGGAATATTCTCCGCCTGGGTGCTTATCAGATTCTGTTCAGCGACAGAATTCCGGTACGTGCCGCTGTGAATGAAAGCGTGGTGCTTTGCCGGAAAAGCGGATTTTCCAGTGCCTGCGGGCTTGTCAATGCGGTGCTGCGAAAGCTTTCCGCCGGAGAAGTTGCCATGCCGGAAGACCTTTCCATCCGCTACAGCCATCCGAAGTGGTTTACCGAAATCATGATTGCACGACACGGCGTTGAATTTACCGAAGCGCTATTGAGAGCGAACAATACGGAACCGCCTCTGGATCAGCATCCCGGGTTTCGGGAAGGCGAGACCTATGTACAGGATCGCGCAGCGTATCTTTCTGTGCAAATGGCGGAGCCTCTGCCCGGCATGAGAGTGCTGGATGC
>JAFUGY010000110.1 GCA_017469115.1 Oscillospiraceae bacterium | reverse complement strand
GATAATAACAGTAAAAAGCGCAAAATGCAGTGTCAAAATGGCCTGTTGGAACTAAATCTGATGTGGATTTATCGAATCAGAGACAAAAAGTCTCTGAAATCCTCAAATCCATATGTACAGAAATCTAAATGACTGTGTTTAAACATTTTACGAAACGGAACCTGAAACCCTCCCCAGAGGAAACCGGGACGGTTATTATTTCTTCTTCCACGGGCGTCTTTTCTTCATGAAGAGGCGCTCTTTCTTTGTTCGTATCAGGAGCCTTATAAGAAGAACGTCCCGGTTTCTTACAAAATTCCTCTTGCAAGGGGGCTGGAAATGACGTATAATAACAAACAAGAAATTAGAATTTCTTAAAAGTTTTTTGGAGAAGATGAGAGCAATGGCAATGATCGATACCGTTTATGAGTACCTGCGCGAGAATTATCAGGAGAATGAGCCCATCTTCCTGGCTGAAATCAACGTTCCGGGAGTAAAAGAGGGGACAGTCCGTCAGCAAATGAAAAAACTGACAGAGGATGGCAGAATTAAGCGGTTTGATACCGGAATTTATTTTATCCCTAAGAAATCCATATTCCGTTTTGGTTCTATGCTGTCGGTAGATGATGTCATTCGAAAGAAGTATCTGATGGAAGATGGCAGCCGTTGCGGTTATCTGAGCGGGATTCTTTTTGCAAATCAACTTGGGCTGACTACACAGGTTCCTATGGTGTATGAGGTGTACACCAATAAAGCGACGACGGATTACCGCGATACGACTCTTGGGAACCTTCGCGTGATCATAAGGCGTCCGTATGTAGAAGTAGACGATAAAAATGCCAGTGTTCTACAGTTCCTTGATCTGATGAAAGAGGTCAGCGACATTTCAGAACTCGATGGAACAGAACTTACC
Source organism: Oscillospiraceae bacterium (assembly GCA_017469115.1). Classification (GTDB taxonomy): domain Bacteria; phylum Bacillota; class Clostridia; order Oscillospirales; family Oscillospiraceae; genus Limivicinus. The sequence continues at coordinate 4,722 of JAFUGY010000110.1, read as the reverse complement.
GACCGGCTTCTCAGATATATGAAAGCAAACGGCATGGGCTTTGACACCATGAAGCCTTACCTTCCATATTATCCGGATCGAATTTACAGAAATATGTATGAAGTGGGATTGTTAAATGGCGTGGCTACATGAAAACAAAGAGGAATTCAAAAATGCAGTCCTTTTTGCAGCAGATCAAAACCGGCTTACCCCCGCTACGGTAGAGAAGGATTACTATGTGACATTCATTCTGAAGGGCTTGAAAGAGAGACTGCCATTTATCGTTTTCAAAGGCGGAACCTCGCTGTCAAAGTGCCACAAGGTGATCAAACGCTTTTCCGAAGACATCGATGTGACCATTGACACCAAACTGCCCCAAGGGCAGATGGGCAAAGTCAAGGATGCAATAAAAGAGGTTGCAGAGGAATTGGGGATAACCATTCCGAACATTGACGAAACCCGGAGCCGCAGAAGCTACAACAAATACCTGCTGGCCTACGAAACGGTCACAGAAAAGCTGAACGAAGATCTTCAACCGATGGTTATTCTGGAAACTTCATTTGCAGAGGTTTCCTTTCCAACGGTGATGATGCCAGTCCACAGCTACATTGGAGATATGATGCAGACAGAGGCCCCGGAAATGGTTGAGCCTTTCGGCCTGTTGCCCTATGAAATGAAGGTGCAGGGAATTGACAGGACACTGATCGACAAGGTGTTCGCCATATGCGATTATCATATGAAAGGCGATGTGCGCAGGCATTCAAGACACATATACGACATTTATAAGCTGCTCCCCATGGTCCCCTTGGATGATGGATTTGGAAAGCTCTTCAGGGAGGTGCGGGAGATCAGGGCAAAAAATGTTGGCATCTGTCACTCAGCGCAGCCTGGTGTAGATGTAGCCGCAGTCCTGAAAAAGATCATAGAGCGGGACGTGTATAAATCTGACTATGAGAATGTCACAACAAGAATTCTGGAAGAACAGATTCCATACGATGTGGCAATTGAAGCGGTGAGGAGAATTGCTGAGTCAGGATTGCTAAAGTGATGAGGAAGGCAAGATGAAGATCTTCGCAGAAACAGATTCCTCGGAATAATCGATAGAATCATCAAGATCAGTTTTAAGGAAGGAAGAAACAATCTTGTCCTGAAATGTCCGGCGATGTCCGCCATTCATTATGTTAAGGTCGAAGGCAAGCTGCCGTCAGCAGTCCGGAATCTTCTGCCGATGCAGTTTGAAAAATGAGGATTGCCAATCGGGCGGAAAAATGGTATTGTATTTACAATGTCAAACCGGAAACACCAAAAGGGAGGAGGGATTGTCCGTGCTCGATTCCTGTCAACGAAATATCACCTATCTGCGCCTGTCTGTGACGGAACTTTGCAATCTGCGCTGCCGTTATTGCATGCCGGAAGAAGGCGTGTGCAAAAAACGCCATGAGGACATGCTGACGCAGGAGGAAATGCTGCTTGCTGTTCGGGTGTGTGCCTCCCTCGGGATTTGCAAAGTACGGATTACCGGAGGAGAACCGCTGGTCAAGCCGAATATTCTTTCCCTCTGCCGGGAGACGGCAGCGACGGAAGGCATTGAAGAACTCTGCCTCACCACGAACGGAACGCTTCTGCCCAAAGTTGCGCAGCTGTTGAAGGAGGCCGGGGTCGATCGGCTGAATATCAGCCTTGATACGCTGGACGAAGCAAAGTACCGACATATTACGAGAGGCGGAGAACTCGCCGAGGCCATGGAAGGAATCCATGCAGCGCTGGATGCCAGATTTCGGAAAATTAAGATCAATACCGTGCTGATCGGCGGCTTCAATGTGGAGGAAATTGCAGCGCTGGCGGAACTCACAAGGCAATTTCCGGTGGATGTACGCTTTATTGAGCTGATGCCCATCGGGAACAGCCGGGAGTTCGGCCCGGAGGCCTATGTTCCAAACACAGTCGTCCTCGAGAAACTGCCCGAATTGGAAGCTCTGCCGGCTGACGGCAGTGTTGCCAGGCTCTATCGCCTGCCCGGTGCCCGGGGGAATATCGGGCTGATCAGCCCCGTGAGCGCTCACTTCTGCGCGACCTGCAACCGCATTCGGATCACGGCGGACGGAAAGGTGAAGCCATGCCTGCATTCCTCTGACGAGATTTCCATCAAAGGCATGAATGAGGAGCAGATGCGAGAAACCATAAAAACCGCCATTCTGGAGAAACCGCAGTGGCACGGAGAGCTCTCCTACTATGAGCCAAGTCATGCTGCCCGCAATATGAACCAGATCGGCGGATAAGATAAAAATCGAATCAAAATTGTTCAGAAGGAGACTTCGGGAATTATCGGAAGAAGGATTCGTTTGCCCGGATACATCGTTGTGTCGGCCGGGGAGACGCATCTTGCAGAGACGGAGATTTTCCTTCCCGGGAAAAGTGCTTTTACAGCGGATGTGATGTGCTGCACATCCGCATTTTTCGTGGTCAGAAGTTGCAGGAGCAGAGAATCTTCCGTCTGAAAAGCCTTGCAGTCGACCACCTCAGGGAGTGCAAACACCGCTTCATCGATGTCACATAGATCAAAACCTTCGTTTTTGCGCCGGATGGGGCCGAGACGCACCGTTTCACTCCCGCAGGGGCAGGGAGTCGGGAGAATGGAGGTATAATCACCGGTTCTGTAGCGGATCAGGGGCAGAGCTTCCATGCCGATTGTCGTGATGACCAGTTCTCCGACCTCACCGGGAGGCAGCGGAATCCCCTCTGGGGAGATGATCTCGGCAATGATGTGGTTTTCCCGCAGGTGCATCCCGGCGTGAGCCTGACAGGTAACGGCGCCGGCCATCCCCATCTCGCGGGAACCGTAATGGGGGAAAAGCCGGGAGCCGAGCAGCTCTTCACAGGCCGTAAGAACGCTTTCGGGGCAGGCATCGCCGCTGACAAGTGCCCGGCGAAGGCTCCTTCTCCCGCAGCAGCGGAGGAGCCCCAGCAGAGGCACGGGCATCCCGACGTAGGCTGCAGGCTGCTCGGTATCCATCACGGCAGACAGTTCCCCATAGGAGAGGGCAGTGCCGAGCTTGAGAGGGGTTGCACCGAGCCGGTCAATGGCCTCCGCAATCAGCTCCCCAAGCCCGTTGGGGCCGGAAAAGGGGAAGCAGATCATCACCCGATCTCCCGGGAAGATCAGCTCGCCAAGCCCGGCCATATAGAGGCGGACGGTGTTTTCCAGATCACTGTCGGTATAGAACACGCGCTTCGGAAGCCCCGTGGTGCCGGACGTGGCATCGGAGAGAATGCGGGAGATATCAGCCTGTGAGGTGAGAAGCAGAGAAGCGGCATTCCGGCTGAGATCGGCCTCTGTTGTAAAGGGGAGGTTTTTCAGATCGGAGAGCCGATCCAGGTGATCCGGCAGATCCCGGTAAAACCCGGCGCGTTCTTTTTCGCGCAGAAGAAGGCGGTTCAGCTTCTGAAGCTGAACCGCTTCTATTTCCTTTCGGGAAAGGCGGGAGAGATGTTCCTGCTCGCAAATGAGTGCATCCAGACGGGAGATTTTCATCAGAGAACCCCCTGATTCTGCAGAATCTCAACACATTTTTCAAAGCTGGCTGCGATCAGCTGCGGGCAGTATTCCACACGTTTGGCAGGGTTGCCGCCTGTGATATCACGGCAGTCGATCCCGCCGTACTCTGCCGTCATCTCTTCCTCAAACCAGCGGGTGAATTCCGCCATGGCGGGCTTGTGGCAGGGAGCTTCAAAGCCGGTTTCCTCACCCTTTCCGGTGAAGTATGACAGCATGCATGCCCCGCCCGTCATGCAGCCGCAGCAGCCCTGGGTGTAACCGACGCCGCCGTCCAGCCCGCCCATGGCTTTGACAAGACCGGGGTTTTCCTCGCCGGTCATTTCAAGCATGAGGATCGCAATAATCTGAGAACAGAAATAACCGTATTGGCTCAGTTCCATAATGCGGTCAAAAAGGTCCATTTTCAGCATTTCCTTCCAATCACAAATGAATAGCGGCATTTTCCGCCGGGGAGAGAGCAGGGGAGAACATCTTCACGCCAGAGTGCCTCCAGATAATAGTCTCTCCATTGGGAAGTCAGGTCTTCTTCCAGAATCAATTCAAAACCTGCTTCCTGCAGCATCTGAGCGGGAGGCTCAAAAAACACGTCGGAAAGCAGCAGGAGCCCCGCTTCTTTCAGAAGCCGGTGGGCTTCCCGAAGCGCCTGGGGCGCATTTCCGGAGACAAAAAAGGCACACTGGCTGAACACGGCATCAAAGGAACCGCTTTCAAAGTCGGTATGTAAAAGGTCGCCCGGACGGATAAAATCAGCCCGGGGCATAAGATCGATCCCCGCAGCCTGATATCCCCGCACACGCATCATGGCAACAGCCTCTCCGGCTCCGGCCCCAAGATCCAGAATCCTTGCGCCTTCCGGCAGGGCGGCAGCTTCCAGCATGTGCTGCGTGTGAGCACTTCCTCCCGGATGGGCGTTCATTTGTCCTCCAGCGCGCGCTCTACCGACGCCACTTTTCCCAGCGCCAGCTCTTCGGGCACGTAGACAAACCCGCACACCGGGCAGACGGGCAGCTCAACGGGAAATCCGTTGTCCAGATACATAAATTTTGCTTTTCCCTTTTCCAGCGGGACGCCGCATTTCACGCACTGCAGCTTTCCTTCCGGATCGATGGTATAATAATTGCGCTCGATTGCCATCAGCCGTTCCTCTTCACAACATTCATGCGGTGGCTGTATGCCCCGCAGATGGT
>JAFUGY010000009.1 GCA_017469115.1 Oscillospiraceae bacterium | reverse complement strand
CATCAAATCCCAACTGACGCCCGCCTTTGAAATAAAGGAGTTCAGCGCAACCGGGACGGTGTATTTGGAAGCTTTGTTGATCATCATCACTGCGATAAATAATTCATTCCAGATGTTTACAAATGCAAAGCAAAAAATTGCTGCAATCCCCGGTAGCGTGAGCGGTAGAACCACATGGATGATCGATTGGATCAGATTACAACCGTCAATTTTTGCTGCTTCTTCCAGGCTGACAGGGATCCTGTCAAAAAAGCTTCGCGACATAATTGTGCTGAACGCAATAACAGTTGCAACATAGATAACAGCAAGTATCGGCAAATTGTCCACAAGCTTCAGCTTGGAAAAAAACATAAAAAGAGGCAGCATAATCATAAAGGAGGGAATCGTCTGGGTAAAATAAAGCAGAATTTCAAGAATGCCTTTCAATCTTTTTTTCCGAAAGCGGGAAAGTGCAAATCCGCTCATCACGGAAAGAATCATTGCTACAACCGATGAAGTTAATGTTACAAAAAGGGAGTTCTTAAAATACTGCCCGCAATTGCTATAGGTAAAAAGCCTTTTATAAGCGGCCAGTGTAGGCTCTTTCGGCCAGTAGACCAAGGGAATTGCATAAAGCTCTGTCCCGCTTTTGATGCTGGTAACGAAAATCCAGAAGAGGGGAAGCGTTGCAGAGAGCAGGAAGCAGCACAGGATGAGAACACGCACGCCGGTTCCCAGGGTTCTTTTCACTTTTCTCGTGTTCATACTGTGTCCTCACCTTTCGATTTAGTCAGCTGCAGATAAATTACTGCGTACGACAGCAGCAGCACCATGATAATGACACCGTAAGCGGAACCTTGCCCGTAGTCAAATTCCTTGTATACTTTGTTGATCATCATGGTTCCCAGAATATGTGTGCTGTTGACTGGTCCGCCGTTGGTCATTGCATAAATCAAATCCGGGAAGTTCACAATCCACATGCTTCTGAGAAGCACAGTGCTGATAATAGTAGGCTTGATGTAGGGTATTGTCACATGGAAAAGCTGTTGCAAGCCTGAACATCCGTCGAGTGTGGCGGCCTCATATAATTCACTCGGAACCGACTGCAGTGCTGCCAGAAGCATAATACCAAAATAAGGGACACCGTACCACACATTGGAGATGACCACACTGTACATTGAAATTTTAGGGTTGGAAAGCCATCCGATGTTTTCTTTGATAATACCCACTTTCATGAGCAGATCATTGATCACACCAAATTGCCCATTAAAAAGCCATGACCAGATCAAACCGATCGCAAAGCCACAAAGTGCCCAGGGATAAAAAACAAAGCCGCAATAGACACTTCTGCCTTTAAAAGGCTTTCTCAACATCATAGCCAAAAGAAACCCGAGGAGAAATTGCAGCACAAGTGACAGAATCGTCCACTTCAGCGTATTGAATAGAATCAGACCGAAGCTTATATTTTTATTGAAAAAAATGGATTTGAAGTTTTCCAGCCCAATAAACCGAATGTCCTTCAAATTAAAGAGATTATAGTTCTGAAACGCCATAACCCCGCCCTGAAACAGCGGATAGAAGATAAAAAAACAGATAAAGGCAAGTGCAGGCAGTATCATGAGAAGATACCATCGATCGGTTCTCATAGAGCCTCCTTTCTTTTTCACTTATCAAAGAAAGGGCTACGGGTTTTCCCGCAGCCCCTGACGTTTCTTATTCTGATTCAGGGATCAATAGCCCCAGAAATCTTTGCAGGTCTTGATCATGTCTTCCGCGGAAGACTGACCGAGCAGATAGCTCTGGATTGCTGCAAGATGCACGGTGGAAGAATACTCTGTAAACCGCGGATCCTCCAGCGGGAACTTTGTAAACACGGTGTGCTCGTCTGCCATCTCGTCAGCCCATGCTTTATAAACCGGCAGTTCAAACATTTCGGAAGATTCATAAGCACCCTTATTGACAGGCAGAGCACCATAGAATTCACAGATGGATGCATTCACTTCGGCTGAAATCATGTATTTGATAAACTCAAATGCTTCTGCCGGATGCTCTGAGTTGGCAGCTACCGCAAGACCTGCATAGCCATAATCGAGATAACGAGTTCCAGATGCACCAAGCGGCATTGGGATAGCTGTATACTGGTCCGGAGAAAGAGAACCGGATACAGAACCGACAGCATCCGGATCCTGTACGAGGAACGGGGTAATACCGGAAACGAAGCCGTTGATCTGATCGTTGTATCCCCAGTTGACAGAATCGGGCGGGCAGCACTCGGTGAAGAGCTCGTAATAATCTTTCAGTGCCTTACGGCCGCCTTCCGTATCCATATAGAACGTGCCGTCTTCCGTCAGGTAGAAGTTATCCAAGCGAAGGTTTGGTACTTCTGTTGCCCACATAATATCCGTCGTTTTGCAGGGAGAGCCGATACCTCTCAGAGCGAAAGCATACTGGCCTTTAGAAGCATCTGTAATCTGCTTGCACACTGCAAGAAATTCATCTGTGGTAGTGGGCATCTCCGTCACACCGAGCTTCTCAAGAATGTCGGTTCTGACCATCAATGCTTTCACATACAGGTACTGAGGAATGAAATAGGTGGCATCGCCCATGGAAGCGCCGGCCAAGAGTGCTGCATCGATCAATTCATCTTTTCCTGTCCAATCCTTTACAAGCTCATCCAGCTGATAGAGGAAGCCATTGTTGATCCAGGAACCGACGGTATTGTCACGGATTTCAACGATATCTACTTCCTGCCCTGCTGCAAGCATGGAGGCAACTTTCGTCTCAGCAGATTCGTACGGTGGGGAGACGAGTTCAACCTTGATATTGGGGTGTTCGTTTTCAAAGGTTTCAATTGCCTTTTCCAGGACAAGCGTTCTCTCCGGCGAAGTCATCGTTTCGGCGAAGGTCAGCGTTACTTTGTCATCTGCAAAGGCCCCTGTGGCAGCAAAGCTGAGAATCAGCACGACTGCCAAAAACAATGCGATGGTTTTTTTCATTTTTGTTACCCTCCTGTGAAGATTTATTGAGCATAAACTCTGATACGTATTTTAGCATTCTGCACAAATGATGTCAATAATGATGATAAGATTTTCATTTTTTTTAGCACAAACACGAGTATGACATGGGAAGCAGGTTTCTTGATAAGGATATTTATACTTGGCATGTTTTTGTTGCACATTTTTGTCCTTTGTGATAAACTCTCCTAGTTTGAGAAACACGGCGAACAGCAGGAGGTTTTTTAGGCATGAAGGTCTGTCTTCTCAATGATTCTTTTCCGCCCGTGATCGACGGCGTTGTCAATGTTGTGATGAATTATGCATCCTATCTGCAGCAGGATCATGATTGCGAAGTAGTCGTCGGCACACCGAACTATCCAGGGGCAGATTATCAGTCATATCCGTATCGGGTTGTTCCGTATCAGAGTTTTGATACAACGGCCGTTGCAAGCGGGTATCGTGCCGGGAATCCCTTTGCGGAAAGAGCAATAGCTTCTCTGACGGAGTTTCATCCTGACATTATCCATACCCATTGTCCTGCTTCGGCTACCGTCATTGCCCGGATTCTGCGGGAGAAAGTAGATGCGCCTGTTGTTTTCACCTATCATACCAAATATGATATCGACATCCGCCGAACGGTAAAACTTCGCCCGGTGGCGGACGAAGGGATCCACCTGATGGTCAGCAACATCGAAGCGTGTGATGATATCTGGGTTGTCAGCCGTGGGGCAGGGGAAAGCCTGAAAGCGCTTGGCTTTGAAGGTGACTATCATGTGATGAACAACGGTGTTGACTTTGCCAAAGGCCGCGTCGATGATGCAATCGTCTCCAAGGTGACAGCCGGATATGACCTGCCGGCAGGTATTCCGGTGCTGCTCTTTGTCGGCAGAATGATGACATACAAAGGTCTTCCTTTGATTCTGGATGCACTGAAGCTTCTCTCCGATTCAGGCCGGGACTTCCGCATGGTATTCATCGGGAAAGGTCCTGATCAGGAACTGCTGGAAAAGAAAGCGGAAGAGCTTTCCATTCGTGAGAAGTGCATTTTCACCGGCCCGATTTATGACCGTGAGCTGCTTCGTGCCTGGAATACCCGCGCTGACCTCTTTCTGTTTCCGTCTACCTTCGATACCAACGGCCTTGTCGTTCGGGAAGCGGCAGCCTGCGGGCTTGCAAGCGTTCTGATCAGGGATTCCTGTGCGGCAGAAGGGATTTGCGACGGGCATAACGGTTTTCTGATTGAGGAAACACCGGAGTCGATGGCTGCGCTTTTGCAGGAGGTATGCAAAGATCTGAATCACCTCCATGAGGTTGGTGAAAATGCCATGCAGGAAATATATCTCTCCTGGGAAGACTGTGTATCTGCCGCTTACGACCGTTATCAGGTTGTGCTGGAGCAGAAACAGGCCGGAACTTTGCCCAAAAAGAGAAAACTCCCCACAGATTATCTCGTCTCCATGACTGCCCAGCGGATGGCAGATCATGAAAAGTTTCGAAAAATGGGCAGGGAACTGTTCAACGATTTCCGCGAAACCGCCATTGGGATGATGGACAATATCCAGGAAGCCGAAGAAGAAGCAGAGCGTCTGTTTGATCTGTCTCCATCGGAATTTGCCCGGGAATTCTATCAAATCTTCAAACGATAATACTTGATTTACAGTAAGGAGCTACGCCAACATGTCAGATTATATCATTGCGACCACTTCTACCTCCGACCTTCCGAGGACGTATCTTGACGAGCATAAGATTCCGTTCCTTTCCTATAATTTTACGATTAATGAAACTGCCGCCGTGGATGACTGCCGGGAAGAAAACCGTGCTGCCATCTATGCCGGTATGCGGAAAGGTGATCTGCTCACCACATCCATGATCAATGCTTATTCATATGAGGAATTCTTCCGCGATCTTCTGAAAACCGGGAAAAATGTGCTGTTTCTCGATATGTCGGAAAAAATGTCAAAATCATACCAGAATTGCCAGAATGCCGCGGAAATCATCCGCGCTGAATTCCCGGACAGGCAGCTCTATGTCATGGATACCCGCTGCATTTCCGGCGGGCTGGGTCTACTCGTCATGAACTGCGTTTCTCTGATGGAAGCCGGCGTCTCTTTTGAAGATGTGATTGCCTGGGGAGAGGAGAATAAGCTCAACATTGCCCATCGATTTACGGTGGACGATCTGAACTATCTCAAGCGAGGCGGCCGTGTCTCCAACACCTCTGCTCTGGTAGGCTCTCTTTTGAATATCAAGCCGGTTCTTTATGTTCCGGATGAAGGAACCTTGAATGTGGTGCAAAAAGCCCGTGGCCGTAAAAAGGCGCTGGAAGCCATTCTCAGCGGTGTTCTGCATGATCTCAGCAAAGTTGACACCACCGGAAGGGAAATGCTCATTCTCCATGCCGACTGTCTGAAGGATGCTGAGTACATTCGTGACAATGTGAAGAAAACCTATCCCGATTTCGGCGACATCCGGATTTCTTCTCTCGGTGTTGTGATCGGAGCTCACTGCGGGCCCGGCCTGCTTGCAATTTTCTATCTTTGCAGCGGCCGTCAGCCGGATTGACGGAACAAGAATTAAGGCACCGTTGATGCAGAAAAACAATGCCCTCGGCAGCATGATCCTCACACTGACTGCCATAATCTGGGGAACCTCCTTTGCTTTCCAGCGTGTGGGGATGGAGAGCATTGAGCCCATCACCTTTACGGCTGCAAGAATGTCACTTGCCTCTCTTGCAATCTGGCTGGTGGCATTTCTCCTCGGCCGGAGAGAAGCAAAAAATCCTCCGAAGCGTTCCGTGGAAGAAGAACAACTCCGTCGAAAGAGCACACTTTTAGGCGGCATCTGCTGCGGCATTTTTCTCACGGCAGCCAGCCTGTTTCAGCAAATCGGCATGGTGACGACTACCGCCGGGAAAGCCGGTTTCATCACTGCCCTTTATATGTTGCTGGTTCCGATCTTCAATTTTATTCTCTTTCGGAAAAGGAACTCCATTCTCGTCTGGGCAGGAGTGCTGATCGGTGTGGTCGGGATGTATCTCCTCTGCATCAAAGACGGGTTTCATCTCACCCACGGCGATACACTGGTTTGTATCTGCGCCTTCCTATTTACGGGGCATATTCTCTGTTGTGATTATTTCACCAGAAACGGCGATCCTGTCCGCATTGCGGCCATCCAGTCAACGATGGTGTTTCTCATTTCCACCGTGATTGCCTTTCTTGCTGAGGAACCGACCTGGGAGAAAATCACATCTGCCGTCATCCCGATTCTTTATTGCGGGGTTGTCTCTGCCGGAGCCGGCTATACGATGCAGCTCATCGGCCAAAAGTACACCGACCCGACGATTGCCTCTCTCCTCATGAGCCTGGAGTCTGTTTTCGCCGTTCTGGGCGGTGCCGTGATTCTGCACGAGCGTATGTCTCCGCGGGAAGCGCTGGGCTGCATCATCATGTTTGCAGCAATTCTTTTGGTTCAGATTCCGGTCAAACCGAAGAAAGCTGCCTCATCAGGTTTTTGAGGAGGAGGTTCACTCATGATCAATGAACTGGAACCCTGCTGCTGTTTCGATGCCTCCCGGTATATCGGCGTGCCGGATACCGCACCTGTTGAAAATCCGCTTTCCGTCCCTGAGATCATTGAAGGGCTGGATGTGCTCAACAATACCGGCAGGGAAGCGGAAGGAGAAGCTTATCTGGAGCAATGGCTTCAGGAAGCCTGTTCCCGGAAAGACTGGCGGGCAGAGCTCTCTCTGCGCAATGAACTTCTCGGTCAGTATCGTCGTTCCGGGAATGCGGAAAAAGGCATACAAACCGTCAATGCGGTGCTGGACCTTTTAAAAATCCACCATCTCGGCAGCACGGTTTCAGGTGCTACCATCCTGCTCAATGCAGCTACAACGATGAAATGCTTCGGCCGTGCGAAGGACTCCATTCCGCTTTTCCGGCATGCTTCCCGCGTCTATGCCGACCATCTGGATCCTTCCGACTATCGCTTTGCAGGCCTTTATAACAACATGGCGCTCTCTTTTGCCGACGCAGGGGAGTTGCTCTCTGCAGAAACTCATTACAACATGGCCTTACATGTTCTGGAGCACTGCCCCGGTACGGAAAACGATCAGGCGGTTACGCAATGCAATCTTGCGGAACTCTACGACGCTCAAAATCCCGAAGACCCGCGTATTGAAGCCTGCCTGGAGCGTGCATGGGATCTTCTCAATGCAACCGGCCTGAAACAGGATGGATACCATGCTTTCACCATTTCCAAATGTGCACCGACTTTTGATCGTCTTGGCTTCTTTCTGTATGCTTCCCAATTGCAGCAGCGTGCAGAGCAGATCTATCAAAAAAAATAAACTCCTATCAATGAAACAGCCGCCCACACGGACGGCTGTTTTTGGTGAATTTAGAATGATCAGAAGCTGGAGATACCGTAGGAATTGACCAGTGCATCAATCTTCACGCCGTTTTTGCACAGCGGGCACTGGTTCATCGGCAGGCACTGGTAGTCTTCCAATTCATCGGAGTGGAAGATTGCCGTGATCGGGAAGCCTTCGCATTCCTCAAGACAGGTGAAAATGCTGCATACCCCTACCGGGATGCCGCCGTAAAAATGCAGAAGCTCAATGGCCTCCTGTACCGTTTTTCCGGTGGTAACAGAGGCAGCCAGCACCAGAATATGCCTGTTTCGGATCAGATGCGCGGTATTTTCGCGGAAGATATGCTGATCTCCTCCGATCCGCTCCGGTGTAACAACATAAATGGTTTCGTGCTTGTTCAAATTCCGTATGCCGGCGGAGGTTAATTCTTCTGCAATGCATGTGCCGAGAACTTCCGTACCGTCCAGGCAAAGAACGGTGTCAACAACGGTAGAAGTTTTGAATTCAAGCGCCAGTTCTTTCGCTGCCTGCTGTGCTTCTGCCAGGCGATGCTTGGTGTACGTCATGTCAATGTAATAATTGAGATGGCTGTGGTTTGTTGCAAAATGGCCTTTTGCAATACGAAGCGGTATGCTGCTGGCATCACTGCGGAAATGCGTGGTCGGGATTACCATTTTTGTACACATCCTTTCTGTAAATTTTTCGTTTCAGAGCCGGTATGGCTTACTGCTGTTTTTATTATAACACAGCAGGTTCTCTTCGTCGAGAGTTTTTACAAAAAGGAAGTATTTTTTCAGGTGGGATTCTTCTGGAGAAGGTGGTCGACGCGATCGGCTTCCTGCAAAACCTTTTCCACCCAGTGCTCATCCGGTTCATAAACGCGCATCGTCCTGTACCCGTACCGGAACGCATTATCATGAATTGCTTTTTCGTCATCGATATGCAGTGCGATCCGGTAGTAGTTCGGCATTTTTTGCGGAAGCCGATCTTTGCGGTCACGCTGCACTTCGCGGTTGTGCCGTGTTGCATTGACGATTCCGTCAAACCGGATTCCGTAAGCGCGAAACAGTGCGCGCAAATATCTTTCGCTGCGAAAGGACGATGTATAAATCCAAACTTCATGTCCGCGCTCCTGAAGCGTATGGATGAGCTTCGGCGTGTCCTTCCTCAGGCGTTCCTGAAAGATCCGTTTTGGCAGAAATCTCGGAACAGGTTCTGTTTCATATCGCTCCGGTGATACAAACAGCACATCATCCAGATCAAAGGAAATTCTCATCTTGTTTTCGGATTTCCTCTCTGTATTTTATTTCGGAGGATTCGTGATCGTGGCGCGAATCTTGCCCAGGCCGCTTTTCAGAGCGGCTGCCCACCGATGATGTCCGTTTAAAATCAAATATCCGTCGGCAGCCAGCTTATAAACAATAACCGGAGTAGGGAAGATCTCCTCATCATAGCGCCGCAGGCGCGGAATTTCATGCACGTATTCGTTGATAATCCGGTCGCTCGGGCCTACGGCGGGGTCTGCAAACTCATCGTCAGGGTTGACGTGCATCTCCATCGGAGAAATCCGTTTGACGAAATGCCGCTCCACAAAGCTCGCATGTACGATTTCCCGCTTGCCTTCATAGGCCTCGAGATCTTCCTGCACGTAGTTAAAGAAAGCGGAGTGCAACCCGGAATACGTTGTTTTTCTTTTTTTGGCGGTATCGCTGATTTCCTGCAGCTGCTGATTCAGTTCACTGCTCTTAGTCCTGCCGTTCTTCTCCGCCTCTTCATATTCGTACAGCGTCCGGCAGACTTCTTGAAATTTTTCCGTGTTCTCCCGGATTCTTGCGCTCATTTGCCGCATGATCTGCAGCAGGCGTTCCGGATGATTCTGGAAGAAATCGTAGAATTCAGCCTCATCGATTTCCTGCAGCGTCGTTCCGTCCGCCAGGGCAACCGCCGTGGCAGAACGCGGGCAGCTTTCCACAAGCCCCATTTCTCCGAGAAGCTGATGTTCCTTCAAAACGGTGAGCTGCTGCTTTCGGTCGGAATCATAATCCAGATAAATGCCGACGCTTCCTTCCAGAATGTCAAACATCGTGAAGCTTACTTCTCCCTCGCGAAAGATTACTTCGCCGGAAGAATAGCGAATTGTTTTCATGCTTCCTGCCCTCCGGTTTCTTCTTCCGGTTCGGATGATTCAAATCCGGCCAGCGTCTTGGCAATCCGGTTTTGCAGCGCCGGGCTCCTTTCCGCTCCGGATTTGTCTGCTTCCGTCACCTCGCTGACGGTGCGGCACGCCTCCGTATAATCCCTGGAGATGCGGCGCAGCCGCGTGCTCATTTGCTGCAGCAGAAACAAAATCTCTTCCGGTTCCTCCGAAACGGTTCGGCTGAAGTTTTCTTCGTCGATTAACTGTAAAGTCGTGTCATCACTCAGAGAAATTGCCGTTGCCGAACGGGGAGACTGATCCATCAGCCCCATCTCACCCAGAAACTGTCCGGCAGTCAGTTCCGTTATTTTACGCTGGCTCTCTCCGCCGTAATCGACGAAGATGCCGACCTTCCCGTCCTGAATCCGGTACATACACTCACTGACATCTCCCTGCCGGAAGATGGTTTCATCTTTCTGATATCGTTTCAGTTCCATGCAAACCTCCTATCCTGCCAATTATTACAGGCTGTCTTTTGTCGTTCCCGCCGAAACATAGGTGACCGGAAGGCAGAGATTCACCGGTGCAAGATCTTCATCGGCATGCAAAACAAGATTCACCGCCGCTTCTGCCATCATGGCAAGAGGCTGCACAATGGTAGAGCAGGGATAAAGCCCCGTTGCATAATCGATGATACCGTCATACCCGATGATCTGAACCTCTTCCGGGACCTGAATGCCGTATTCCTGCAGCAAATTCAGAACCTTTCTGGCAAGCCAGTCCGCCTTGCAGAAGATTCCGTCAAAATCAAAGGCTCCGTTTTTGATTCTTTCCCGGATCAGGTCAAAAATGGCGGTATCCGAGTCCCCTCCGTGGAGTGAAATACGGTCGTAACCAACACCGGCTTTCCGGCAGGCGTTTTCAAAGCCGGGGCCTCGTTTGTCGGCCTCTCCGAGAATTTCCGGGCCGGTGCCGAGATACAAAAGCTTTTTACAGCCGAGCTCAACAAGTTTTTCCGCGGCAAGTTCTCCTCCGCGAAAGTTATCCGAAGAGACGCATGGGATCCTGCCGGGAAAGTGCCTGTCAATGGTGACAATCGGGATGGAATCATCTATCTCGTCCAGATTCGGGTGATAGGTGAGGGCTATCACGCCGTCCACTTTGTTCTGCTGCCCGAGGAGGAGACACTTCGTCTCAGCTTCCGGATCATAATTGGTGATCATCAGAATCGCACGATAATCATGGCGCATCAGGCTTTCGGTAAGAGCGTCCGTCAGATAAGCAAAGAAAGGATGGGTCAGAGAAGGCATCAACAGGGCAACACAGTTGGTTTTGTTGGTTTTCAGCCCCCGTGCATAATTGTTGACGCGGTATCCCAGCTTACGGATGGCGCTCTCTACCCGGTTTTTATAAGTTTCTCCCACGGGAATCTCGTTGATCACCTTTGAAACCGTTCCGAGAGAAACGCCTGCTTCCCGTGCAACGTCTTTCATCGTCGGTTGACCGGATTTCTTCAAAACAGCATGACACATCCTTTCAGAAAATGGTTGTTTGTTTCATTTCTTTCATTATATCAACTTTTCCGGATGATGCAAGTATTTTCGGGCACATCCGTTTTTTCTTTTTTATAGTTTTTATGAAACGTTTCGTTCAATTGGTTATCGTTCTCTTCCTTTTTTGAGAAATTTCTCGTTTGTGCAATCTATACAAAAATAGATTGCTGTTTTTGTGCGGTATGACTAAAAACAAAGCGTTTTGAAAAATTGATTTGACATCAAAAAAAAGATGTGTTACCTTGTTATCAGAAGTTGTGTAACGTTTCATTCTCAGGCGTATCCCGAATTCTCTGTTCCGGAAAAACGCTTCGGAAGACGCTGCAACAGCTCAAAATTAAAAATGGAAACGGAAAGGAAAAACCCATGAAAAAAAGAGCAATCGCACTCCTCCTGACGCTCACCATGATCGTCGCTCTTGCATGCTGCAGCGGCAGCGCCTTTGCAGCAAAGAAAGTGACTCTGACCATCTTCAACTCCAAGATGGAAATTCAGAGCCAGATGGAAGAAATGGCTGAAGAGTATTCCGACAGCCACGATGTAGACGTTGAAGTCTACTACTCCAGCGATACTGTCGCAGCACACATGTCCACCAAGTATGCCTCCAACGACCCGTACGTTCTCTCCATGGTCGATGCGAAGGACATCTTCTCCCTCGGCCCCGACCACGCTCTTGATGTCTCCGGTGAACCCTGGGTTGCAGAAACCTCTCAGGCCATTGCCATCGACGGCAAAGTTTACGGTTTCCCTGTATGCGTCGAAGCCCGCGGTATTCTCTACAATGCTGACGCCATCGAAAAGGTGACCGGCGAAGCATTTGATCCTGCTTCTGTCAGAACCACCGAGCAGTTCCAGGCTCTCATCGACAAGCTGATTGCCGGCGGTATGGAAGCTCCCACCGGTCTCCAGAAGGAAGACTGGTCCCTCGGTGCACACTACCTCCAGCAGGTTTATGAGATGCAGCCGGATCCCGATGCTTTCATTGCCGGCATTAAAGACGGCTCTGTGAAGCTCGCAGAAGATCCCGTATTCAACGCCCTGATGGACACCTTTGATGTCATGAAGGACAACAACTGGATGAAGAGCTCTCCGCTCTCCGCAGTCCGTGAAGACACCGAAATGATGCTCGCTGAAGGCGAAATCGCATTCAAGTTCGGCGGCAACTGGGACTGGGCCAACATCAGCGCCTTTGACTACAGCGAGAATATGGGCATGATGCCTGTTCCTTCCACTCTTGACGAGTACAACACCAAGCTCGTCGGCGGCGGCTCCAAGTACTTCTTCATCGACAATACCGTTTCCGAAGAGCAGCAGCAGGCTGCAAAGGACTTCCTGAATTGGCTCGTCTTTGATGAAGCCGGCCAGGAATTCCTCGTCAACACCTGCGCACTCGTTCCGGCATTTGCCAACATCACGCTGCCTGTCTCCGATCCTCTCGGCGCATCCGTCAAGTCCTACGCCGATACCGCATCCCTCATTGCTGACTATCGTTACGCTCCCGATGATCACTATGCCAAGAACGGTATCTCCTTCCAGAAGTACCTCGCCGGCCAGATTGGCCGTGCAGGCCTTGCTGACGAAATCACCGCTTACTGGGCAACCGCAGAAGTCGGCGCTCACTGATTCATTCCAGCAAGTCTATGCCGGGCATCGGATGCCTCTGATGCCCGGTTTTTCCCATGTACGGTGCCCGAAGCCGCCCGCACCGTACCGTGAAAAATCAGGCGGCAGAATGGAAGCGAATTCTTTGTGAAGCAAAATACGACCTCTTATAAAATCAAGCAATATCTGATGTTTGCCGGTCCGGGAACCATCCTCTTCCTCGCTGTGGTGATTGTGCCGTTCCTTTACGGCCTTTACCTCACCCTGACCAGCTGGGATGGCACCAGCCTTTCCAAGCCCTTTGTGGGTCTGGCAAACTTTGCTGCAGCCTTTAAAGATGCCGATTACTGGCATGCCATGGGCCGCACCATGATTTACTCCATTTTCGCAGTTGTTTTCATCAACATTGTGGCATTTGCTCTTGCCTATCTCGTAACGAGCGGTGTCAAGGGCCAGAACTTCTTCCGCGCAGGCTTCTTCGTGCCGAACCTGATCGGCGGTATAGTTCTCGGTTATATCTGGCAGTTCGTCTTTAACCGTGCCTTTGTCGCCATTGGCAATGCCATCAGCAGCGGGACTACGGTTTCTCTCCTTTCCACGCCGAACGGAGCCATGTTCTGCCTGATTCTGGTATCGGTCTGGCAATATGCCGGCTACATGATGCTGATTTACGTGGCAGGCTTTATGAGCGTCTCCAAGGACGTGCAGGAAGCTGCCATGATCGATGGCTGCACGCCTTCCCAGGCAATGAAGAATGTCACCATCCCCCTGATGCGCTCCAGCTTCGTGCAGTGCATCTTCCTGAGCATCACGAGATGCTTCGTCGTTTACGATGTGAACCTCTCCCTGACCAAGGGCGAGCCGTTCGGATCCTCCGTCATGGCAGCCATGCACGTTTACAACCAGGCCTTTACGTATAAAAACTACGGTCTCGGCCAGGCAGAGGCTGTCATTCTCTTCCTGGTGTGCGCCATTGTGGGTGTCACTCAGGTTATGGTCGGTAAGAGAGGAGAGGTGGAAGCATAATGACTGAAAACGAAAGAGCCGCAAGGCAGAAAAAGATTTCCCACGCCATTATGTGGGCCGTCCTCCTGATCCTGTTCGTCTGCTTCATTTTCCCGTTCATCATGGTTGTGATCAACGTGTTTAAAACCAAGGCCGATATCGTGAAGAATCCGCTTGCTCTGATCGGTGCTCACGGTTTCACGCTCAATAACTTCCCCGAAGCCATGAAGAAGATGAAGTTCTGGACGGTGTTCGGCAACTCCCTCATCATCACTTCCTGCGCCACCGTGCTGACGATTCTTGTCTCTTCCATGACGAGCTTTGTCATCGTCCGTAACGGCAACTGGAAGTTCTGCACCTTCATTTTTTCCCTGATGATTGCCTCTATGGTTATCCCGTTCCAGGTGCTGATGGTTCCTCTGGTGTCGGTTTACGGCGGTATTCTCAATGTTCTCAACCACCGCATTACGCTGATTCTGATGCACGTCGGATTCTCGGTTTCCATGGCTGTGTTTATGTTCCACGGTGCCATTAAAACCAATATCCCCGTCGCGTTGGAAGAAGCCGCCACCATCGACGGCTGCACCCGCTGGCAGACCTGGTGGAAAGTCGTTTTCCCGCTCTTAAAGCCCACCATCGCAACTGTCGGCATCATCAATGCCATGGCTTACTGGAATGACTATCTTCTCCCGAGCCTCGTGCTCACCAAGAAGAATCTCTACACCATTCCTATTGCAACACAGGCATTCTACGGCACCTATTCCACCGATATCGGCCTTGTGATGGCAGCGCTGTTGCTGGCCATGCTGCCGATTCTCATCCTCTATGTCTTCCTGCAGCGTTACATTGTCGAAGGCGTTGCCTCCGGCGCTGTCAAGGGATAAAAGGTTCCATACCGAATTTCGGTCGCCCCGCCCCTTCAGGGGTGGGGCTTTTTTTAGGGAAACGCTGATTAAATCGAAGTGCACAGAATGGCGAGCAGCCTGCTTTGCACACAGAGCGACGCAAATCAATAAGATCAGAGAGTAACTTTTATGAAAAAATTCTTTGATATGGACAGCCCCATCATGAGTGGCCTTGCCGTTGCAGCGGATCTGCTGGTTCTGAATGTCCTTACCTTTCTGTGCTCCCTGCCGGTTGTTACGATCGGCGCAGCCGTCACGGCCATGAACGCCGTTTGCATCCGCCTCATCCGCGGAGAGGGGAGTTCGGTTGTGAAGGAGTATTTCCGCGCCTTCCGGATGAACTTTAAAAAAGGGACGATCTATGGCCTTTTTCTGCTTGCCGCAATCTTTCTGCTGTGGTATGATTATCAGGCTGCGCTGGCTTTTGTGCCGGTTTTCCGCTTCGGCATTGCGGCCATTGCCATCCTTCTCCTCGCGCTTTCGCAGTATGTTTTTCCCTTGATTGCCCGCTATGAAAATCCTTTGCTCACCACCGTCAAAAACGCGGCTCTTCTGGCCGTTGCCTATTTTCCCCGCACCCTTTTGATGCTCATGTTCACCATCGGGTTGTGGCTTGCCGGATTTACCTTTGTGCGCATTCTGGCCCCTGTTCTCGGGATGTTCGGGTTCAGCCTGCCGGGATATGTCTGCTGTCTGCTCCTCGGTGTTGTATTTCAAAAACTGGAAGATAACCAGAAAGAGACGGATTCTCTTTCATAAAGGAATGTACTATGACTGATTTGGAAAAAATGGAACAGCGTCTCTCAGAGAGCTATGACGAGCTCAAATGGCTCTACTGCGAGCTTTATCATAACGACCTTGCAGCCTTTGACTATTTTGTCAGCATGCTGCGCCGTAATTTTACCGAGCGAAAGGCATCCCTGCGCGCTCTGGACGAACAGCGTCTCCATGATCCCGACTGGTATTACAGCAACTCTCTTCTGGGGATGATGCTGTATGTCGATTGTTTTGCCGGAACGCTGAAGGGTGTTCAGAACAAACTCCCGTATCTGCAGGAGTGCGGCGTCAACTATCTCCATCTCATGCCTTTGCTCAAAACCGTGAAGGAGCGGAGCGACGGCGGCTATGCCGTGGCAGACTTCCGCACCGTGCAGCCGGAACTCGGCACTATGGAAGATTTGGAAGAGCTTTCCGATGTCTGCCATGAAAAGGGCATCAGCCTCTGTCTCGACTTTGTGATGAATCACACAAGTGAAGATCACCCCTGGGCAAAAGCAGCCCGTGCCGGCGATCCGCTTGCACGCAGCCGCTACTTCTTCTTTGATAACTGGGATCTCCCGAACCGGTATGAGCAGACGGTTCCGCAGGTTTTCCCTACAACCGCTCCGGGCAACTTCACTTATCTGGATGACTGCGGAAAAATCGTCATGACGTTTTTCTATCCCTACCAGTGGGATCTGAACTATGCCAACCCCATGGTGTTCAACGACATGACGGACAACCTCCTCTATCTCGCCAACCGCGGTATGGATGTCATCCGCCTCGATGCCATTCCCTATATCTGGAAGCAATTGGGCACCGACTGCCGTAATCTCCCGCAGGTCCATACGCTTGCGCGCATGATGAATCTCGCCTGCTATATTGTTTGCCCCGGTGTGCTTCTTCTCGGCGAAGTCGTCATGGAGCCGCAGAAAGTCGCGCCCTATTTCGGCACGCCCGACAAACCCGAATGCCAGATGCTCTATAACGTCACCACCATGTGCACCACCTGGCATACCCTCGCCACACGGGATGTTCGTCTCCTGCGCCGCCAGCTCGAGCAGGTTTTCTCCCTGCCGGGCCACCATCTCTTCCAGAATTATCTCCGCTGTCACGATGATATCGGCTGGGGTCTCGATTATCCCTGGCTTTTGCAATTCGGCAATCACGAAGTGCCCCATAAAAAATACCTGAACGACTGGTTCACCGGCGCCTGGCCGGGCAGCCCCTCGAGAGGTGAGCTCTATAACGACGATCCGCGCCTCGGCGATGCCCGCCTCTGCGGCACAACGGCCTCTCTTTGCGGCCTGGAGACGGCTGAGAGCCCCGAGGAGATCACGCAGGCGTTGCAGTGTGATGAAATGCTCCATGCCATGATGTTGAGCCTGAGCGGCCTTCCTGTGCTTTACAGCGGAGATGAAATTGCCCAGCTCAATGATTACTCCTACCGTAACGATGCTGAAAAGTGTTCCGACAGCCGCTATGTCCATCGCGGCCGGTTCCGCTGGGATCTGGCGGAAAACCGCGTTGATCCGCAGTCGGTTCAGGGCAGGCTTTTCTCGGCGCTCCGCAGGCTCGAGACCATTCGCGCCTCTCATCTTGCGTTTCGTGCCGATGCCGCCGCCGAAGTCTTCGACACCGGCAGAGATCAGGTCCTTGGCATTCGCCGCTGCTTCGGCCATGAGCTGTTTACAGGCTTCTTCAACTTCTCGGAGTTTCCGAAGGATGTCTATAATCCCGCCAACGGTGCGTACGACCTGTTAACGGGTGAGCCGGTGCAGGGAGAATCCGTTTCTCTCCCGGGATACGGTTTTCTCTGGATGATTTCCAATAATCTGAAAGGCACAGGAGAATCAAATGCACAGTAACCTTCTGAAAAAAGCACGCCTTACGGAAGACAAAAAACGGAAAGAAGTCTTCCCGCAGCTGCCCCGCTTTCATGTGACGGGCGGCTGCGGCTGGATCAACGACCCCAACGGTTTTGCCCCATACAAGGGAGAATACCATCTTTTCTTTCAGTATTATCCCTACGATAAGCACTGGGGCCCAATGCATTGGGGCCATGTCAAAACCAAAGACTTTATCCACTGGAAATTTCTCCCGGCGGCTCTCGCTCCCGATCAGGAATATGATCGGGACGGTTGTTTCTCCGGCGGTGCCGTTGAAATGCCGGACGGCCGGCATCTCCTGCTCTATACGGGGGTACGCAAAGATCAACTGGATGATGGCAGCATGCGTGTAGAGCAAACCCAGTGCGTTGCCATCGGCGACGGGCTGGATTATCAGAAACTTCCGGAAAACCCCGTTATCGGCGCACCTCTCCTGCCTCCCGGCAACAGCACCTGGGATTTTCGCGACCCGAAGGTCTGGTGCGAAGGTGACACTTTTTATGCCGTTGCCGCCAACAGGAACCAATCCGGCAGGGGAGAGGTGCTGCTCTATCAAAGCCATGACGGGATCCACTGGCACCTTGCCGGTATCCCTGCCTCCTGCACCGAGGAAAACGGCCCCATGTGGGAATGCCCCGATCTCTTCCCTCTGGATGGAAAGCACGTTCTGATGCACAGCGCTCTCGCCATGCAGGCTTCCGGGCTGGAGTTCCATCCCGGCAACGGCACGGTCTGCCATATCGGCCGGTTTAATCGGCAAACCTGCGCCTTTACCGAGGAAGCCATCCAGACCGTGGATTACGGGCTCGACTTTTATGCCCCCCAGACGCTTCTTTCCCTCGACAATCGGAGAATCATGATTGCCTGGATGCAAAACTGGGACAGCTCCGTCTATCCCCCTGAGAATCTGCAGTTTATCGGGCAGATGACCTTCCCGCGGGAGCTCCGCCTCTCCGGAACCCGCCTCTGCCAGTGGCCCGTTCGTGAGATTGAAGCCTGCCGGCAAAACCCGGTGATCCGCAGCGATGTGCCGATTCAGGACGAGCAAAGCCTCCCAGAGGTCTCCGGCCGCGTGCTGGATCTTTCCCTGCAAATCCGCCCCGGTGAAGAAGCGTTGTATCAGTCCTTTACCATCAAGTTTGCCTCCGCAAAAGGCATGTATACCGAGCTCACCTGTTATCCCGAAAAGGGCACCATCCGCATCGACCGCTCCCACAGCGGCTTCCCCCGTGATATTGCCCATGTGAGGGAGTTCCCGGTTTCCTTCCGGGAGGGAGAAATCGATCTGCGCCTTCTTCTCGACAAATGGAGCTTTGAGCTCTTTGTCAACGGCGGGGAGCAGGCCGCCTCCGCCACGCTCTACACACCCCTCACGGCAGACGGCATTACCTTCTCCTCCGACCGCCAAATTTACTTGTCTGTTGAGAAGTATGATTTAATATTCTGATTTAATTCCACCCCGCATGAAAGTCCAACGGTGAAGCACACCTTTTATTCACCGCGGCGTGCACCAAAATCGAGGTGTCATCTTGTCTCGCGAGCACCTTGCATTGCGCTCGGAACGACGTAAAATCCCCATAAAAAGGAAGTCCTCTCATGACAGAATGGCTTAAAACCGCTGTGTTTTATGAAATCTATCCCCAGTCCTTTTGCGACAGCAATGCTGACGGTATCGGTGATTTCCGCGGCATCGAGCAAAAGCTGCCCTATCTCGAAAAACTCGGCGTCAATGCCATCTGGATGAACCCTTGTTTCGATTCTTCCTTTTTCGATGCGGGCTATGACGTGCGTGATTATTATTCCGTCGCGCCGCGTTACGGCAACAATGAAGATCTTCGCCATCTTCTCCGGGCTGTGCACGATCACGGCATGCACCTCCTGCTCGATCTCGTCCCTGGCCACACGGCCATCGACCATCCGTGGTTTGCCGAGTCCTGCCTCGACGAGCCGACGCCTTCTTCCAACCGTTATATCTGGCGCGTCGGCGGTCCCCGCCGGCAGGGTTATCAGGGCATTGCCGGCTTCCTCAGCGGCATTTCGGAGCGCCCCGGCATGGCAGCCTTTAACTGTTTTTCCACCCAGCCCGCCTTAAACTACGGTTTTGCGAAGGTCACCGAACCCTGGCAGTTTTCCTGGGATTCTCCCGAGGCCGAGCAAACCCGTCTTCTCATGCAGGACATCATGTCCTTCTGGCTCGATCTGGGGTGCGACGGGTTCCGTGTCGACATGGCCGGCAGCCTCGTCAAGGAGGACGAAAACAGGACCTGCACCATCCAATTGTGGCAAAAAGTCCGTGCTTTTCTGAACGAAAACTATCCCGATGCCGTGCTCGTTTCCGAATGGGGGAATCCGTTGCAGGCGCTGGAAGCCGGCTTCCACATGGATTTTTTGCTGCACCACGGCCCCACTCATTATATGGACCTTTTCCGTGAAAATCCTTATTTCTCTTCCTCCGGCAGCCACGATCTCTCCGCTTTTATTTCCTATTATCGGGAAGCTTACGAACAGACGAAAGGGAAGGGCCTCATCTGCATCCCTTCCGGCAATCACGACATGATCCGCCTTCGCGAAACCCTGACGATGGAAGAGAGCAAACTTGCCTTTGCTTTTCTGCTTACCATGCCCGGCTGTCCATTCCTCTATTACGGGGATGAAATCGGTATGCGCTACGTTCACGGCCTCAAGTCCAAAGAAGGCGGTTACGAGCGCACCGGCTCCCGCACACCCATGCAATGGGGAAGAGGCTATAATGCCCTCTTTTCTTCCGCTGCCCCGCAAAAGCTCTATCTCCCGTTGGATGCTTCCGATGACAGGCCTACCGTGGAAGAGCAGTGGCAGAATAATAACTCCCTCCTTTGCCATGTGCAGAGTCTGATTGCTTTTCGCAAAGCGCACTCTGCCCTCAGGAGTGACGCTTTCTTCGCCTTCCTCTCTGACGGAGAAGGCGTCCCGCTCCTGTATCGCCGCTGGGATGAGAACGAAGATCTCCTCATCGCCCTCAATCCCTCCGATCACGAAGCAGTTGCCGACTGTTCCGTTTTTTGCGCAGCTCCTTCTCTCTTGCTTTCCTATCGCGGCGCTGCCTTCACCGATGGGGGCAAATGCATCCTTCCACCCGGCAGTTACGCCGTTTTTGCAAACAACAGTTCCCAAGGAGAAAAGAATGAACACCCTGAATCTTCTTCTGCAAAATAAAATTCTGCTTTCTGCCGGGATTGCCTGGTGTATCTCTCAGGTCAGCAAGACCGTTTTGTATGCTATTATCTTTCATCATCTTGATCTTTCCCGCCTCAGAGGGGATGGAGGCATGCCCAGCTCCCATTCGGCAACCGTCACGGCTGCGGCTGTTTCCTGCGGCGTTGTCTGCGGCATCGATTCCGCCATCTTCGCCATTGCCTTTCTCTTTGCAGCCATCACCTGCCACGATGCCATGAATTCCCGTCGTGAAATCGGCAAACACTCCGTTGTCCTCAATGAGCTGCTCAAAAGCATCGAGCGCGAAGAATCGTTGGAAGTTGTGCTGAAAGAATTCGTCGGCCATACGCCACTGCAGGTTCTCGTCGGCATGACCCTCGGCGCTGTCATCGCCCTCCTCGTCTGCTGGGTATTCTGAAACGAAGATGAGATTTATCCCGTTCTCGACCGATTTTGAACAAAACATAATACAAACAGACGGAAAATGAGTTTTTCAACTTTATTTCCGTCTTTTTTTCTGTTTTTCAATAATTTTTCAATCTTTTCTTGAAATTCCTTTGATCAAAGACTATAATAATTGCGCTTTTTAAGAAGCATACGTCGATATGTTATCGGCGAAAAAGAACACATTTTTGAAAGGATTATAAAAAATGAAAAAACTTATCGCTCTTCTGCTTGTCTGTGTCATGGTCTTTGCTCTTGCAGCATGTGAAACTACCAGCACCTCCACTACTACCGTTTCCACCACTGTGAACGGTGAAACCACCACAACCACCACGACCACCGAGAACGGCGTAACCTCCACCGAGACCACCACCTCCAGCTCCAACGGCTGATTTACGTCTGACAGGAGCTTGCCAATGAGCAACAAAGAGATCTATTCCAAGACGCTTGGCTTCTCGCTTCGCAGGCTTTTGTTCGATGTGCTGGCATTCGTGGCCATCGCTGTTCTGGGGCTGATTGGCTTTGTCATCACCGAAAAATCTGCGGATCAAGGGATGATCGGCCTTCTGATCGGAAGCCTTATCGGCATCATAATTGCCGTCTTTGTCCTGCGCTACGTATCCTATGCGTTCAAAGCCGGTCAGATTGCCATGATCACCCGTTTCCTTACCGAAGGTGATGTGGAGGGGAATGTAGTTTCCGAAGGCATCCGCATCGTGAAAGAGCGTTTCCTCACGGTCGCAGCCTTTTATGCTGCAACCCGCATCATCAAAGGAATTTTCAATGAAATCGGTAAAGTGATTATCAACGTCGGCAGATCCGTCGGCGGTTCCAAAGGCGATTCCGTTGGCAGTGCCATTTCCTCGGTCATTCAGGTCATTGTCAGTTATCTGAGCGACTGCTGCCTCGGTTGGGTTTTCTTCCGAAAAAATGAAAGCTCTGCCAAAGCCACCTGTGAAGGCGCAGTGATCTTCTTCAAGCACGGGAAAACCCTTGCCAAGAATCTCGGCCGTGTGTTCGGTATGGGCCTTGCATCCTTCGTCGTGATCGGCGGAGTGTTTACGGGCATCTTCTACGGCATTGCAAACCTCTTCCCGGAACAGTTCGCAACCCTCTCTGCCGAACTCGCAGAAAGCGGAGAAGAAATTCCTTCCTTCTTCGCCACCCCGCAGGGTGCTATGCTTGCAGCTTCCCTTATCGCCGCCGTCATTCTCTGGAATATTCTTCACTCCGTGTTTGTGCGGCCGTTTATTCTCACAGGGGTGCTGCGCAATTATCTGGAATCCGGTAAGAATGACACGCCGGACGAAAGCAGTTTCGCCCTGCTGGACAAAACATCCGGCAAATTTGCCAAACTGCACGGCCAGCTTGCTTAGCCTTTACGCTTATCAGGCGAAACCGGACAACGAAGACAAAATCCGCTGAACGTCAAACCGTCCGGCGGATTTTTCTTTATGCACAGGAAAGAAAGGAGATTACCCTTCATATTTCAATCGATAAGTATGGTTGGCAAACCGGTATTTTGCCTGTTCAATGCGTCCGCTGCCTGTAAACTCAAGCGCATGTTTCTTGGAGAGATAGAGGATTACGGTTCTCGATCCGTCAGCTTCTTCCTTTTCCTCCAGCCCGACTACCTTCTCCCCGCCTGATTCAAAGAAGTAATCATCCCTGTTCGGATTCTTTTCCTCCTGCTGTGCAAGGGAGTAACCGTAGTTGTCTTTTACCGTATACGTGACGACGGCACAACGCTTCTCATAGTCCACCGTTGCAATTTTAAACAGCGCCGTTGACCAGCTTCCGTTCTCTCCGCTTGCCCCATAAACGTAGGTGTAAACGCCGTGGGGCTTCCAGCGGGTATTCTGTTCCTCTTCTTTTTCGCTCTCTGCTGCAACGGTTTCTTTTTCAGAAGTATAGCTTTCTTCGAAAGAAGTCACATCCGGGAGCGTCCAGTTCACAAGCGTTTCCTGCTTCGGCTCCTCCTTCCCGCAGGCGGAGAGCAGAAGCAGCAACATGAAAAGCAGAAAAGCCGAAATTCTTTTCATCCGTTTCTCCTTTTCCGTTCTATGAAAGATGTTTTTTATCATACCATAGTTTCGTTAGGCTGTCCACTTCTGCTTTTATAATCAGGGCAGCAAGGATCGTTTAGATGGTTCTTCTTTACAAGATATGGGAGGTAGGATTATAATCGTTTTAAGACGAATGGACTTACAGCGATAAAATTCGTTCTGACAGGAGATTCCATGATTAAAATTCCATTTCTTTTGACCGAGGGTATTTTCACAGCGGTCTGGATCTTATGCCGAATTGTCGTTTGGCTTCAGCAAAAAAGAATCGACTGGAAGAGGGAAGCGGTCCTTCTGCTCATGTATATCAATCTGGCAGTTATCATCCGTTTTACTTTTTTCCCAATGTCCCTTGTGAATGGTCATGTCCGTCCTCTGCTATTCAATCCTTCAGCAGTGTTTCCGTTCTGGATCAATTGGACTCCTTTTGTGCATCTTTCTGATTTTGCCAGAAGGAAAGACTTTTATCTGAATATCATCGGGAATGTGGCCATGTTTATTCCGAGTGGGATTGTTTTACCGGTTGTTTACAAACAGCTCAACACGTTCGGAAAAGTGCTTCTCGCAGGAGCCGGGCTTTCTCTCTGCATTGAAATTCTGCAATTGCCTTTCAGCGTGCGGGCATCCGACATCGATGACCTGATCTTAAACACAGCGGGAGTTGTGATCGGTTACGGAATCTATGCTCTTTTCCAATTCATCAAAAGAAGAAGATCCTAAACTGAAATCCATTAATCCAAATTCAAAAAACCTGCCTCACGGATGTAAGGCAGGTCTGAAATCAGGAAAGGGTCTTATTTTGCGAGCACTTTCTTGAGCTTTGCGTAGCGGGGGAGAGAATGCTCTCTCGGGAGCTCCGGTTCACCCTGGATCAGCGGGAGAACGTAATCAATGAATTCATGCTTTACACCGTTATGAGTATCATTGATCCATTCGAGAGGAACTTTCTTCTCATAGTTTGCAACATCGGAGAGCGGAATGAGCTTCATGCCGCAGACGTAGTTGCCGTTTTCATCGGTTGAGCGCTCAAAAGCAACCATCTTGTCGGTGATGCCTTCCAGAGCTGCCTTGACAGCCTGTGCACCCGCGGCCTGTGCTTCCTGAATATCGGTAGCGGAAGCGAGATGGGCGCCGCAGCGCTGCAGAAGGCTCAGCTCCACACCGCGGACTTTGCATCCGAGCTTATTCTTGACTACTTCTGCCAGAAGGGTGGCAAGACCGCCAAGCTGAGCATGGCCGAACCCGTCAGTGGCAGAGGTCTTGGCTTCGGAGACGAAGCTGCCGTCGGCATAGTGGATGCCTTCAGAAACTGCCACGAGGACCTTACCGGTTTCCTTGTAGATTCTCTCAACGTCGGCAAGGAAGTTATCCATGACGAAATCCGTCTCCGGGAGATAAATCAGATCCGGGCCGGAACCGAATTCCGTTGCGAGAGCGGCGCTTGCAGCAAGCCAACCTGCGTGACGGCCCATAATCTCAACGATGGTCACCATGCCGGTGTCGTAAACGCGGGCGTCCTTGTTGATTTCCATGCAGGATGTGGCAATGTATTTGGCAGCGCTTGCAAATCCCGGGCAGTGGTCCGTGCCGAAGAGGTCATTGTCGATGGTCTTCGGAACGCCGTTAACGCGGCACTCATAGCCGACCTTCTGCATATACTTGGAGATCTTGTTGCAGGTATCCATCGAATCATTTCCGCCGTTATAGAAGAAATAGCGGACGTTGTACTTTTTGAAGATCTCAAGAATCCGTTTGTAATCGGTGTCATCCACATCGGGATCGGCAATCTTGTAGCGGCAGCTGCCAAGCTCGGATGACGGTGTGTTGAGAAGGAGACGGAGCTCTTCCGGATCTTCCTCTTCCATCACATAAAGTTTGTCATCCAGAACACCCTTGATGCCGTGGGCTGCCCCATAGACATGGGTAATCTCTTCCGCATCGAGAGCGGCACGGATGACACCGTAAGCGCTGGCATTGATGACAGACGTCGGACCACCGCTTTGTCCGAAAATGCATGCACCGACTAATTTTTCACTCATTGATTCAACCTCCGAAATGAAATGTTTTAAAAAATTTCTTTTTTCTATGTTCTTTTTTATTGAATATAGAGCAAAAAAAGGATATAATATTTAAGCGATTTTGTAAAGATGTGATTTTCACAAAATTTCAAATTTTTTCATGTAAGGAGAAAAAATATGGCACTCGTAACTACAAAAGAGATGTTTGCAAAGGCCTATGACGGCGGATATGCAGTCGGCGCTTTCAATGTCAACAACATGGAAATCGTTCAGGGCATCACTGAAGCTGCAGGCGAACTGAAAAGCCCGGTTATTCTTCAGGTTTCCAAAGGCGCCCGTGCTTATGCCAACCACACCTATCTGGTAAAGCTTGTTGAGGCAGCTGTTGAGCTCAACCCCGAAATCCCCATCGCACTGCATCTTGACCACGGCGATACGTTTGAACTCTGCAAATCCTGCATTGACGGCGGATTTACCTCTGTAATGATTGACGCTTCCTCCAAGTCTTTTGAAGACAATATTGCCCTCACGAGACAGGTTGTGGAATATGCTCACGACCACGGTGTTGTTGTTGAAGCCGAGCTTGGCACTCTTGCCGGTGTGGAAGATGAAGTTTCCGTCGAAGCAGGGAAGGAGTCCTACACGCATCCGGACGAAGTGGAAGAATTCGTCACCAGAACCGGATGTGACTCTCTGGCCATCGCAATCGGCACTTCTCACGGCGCTTACAAATTCACGCCTGCTCAGTGCACCCGCAATGCAGACGGTATTCTTGTTCCGCCTCCCCTCCGTTTCGACGTTCTGAAGGAGTGCATCAAGCGTCTGCCCGGATTCCCGATTGTTCTGCACGGCTCTTCTTCCGTTCCCCAGGAATTCGTCAAGATGGTCAACACTTACGGCGGCCATATGCCTGATGCAATCGGCATTCCTGAGGATCAGCTCCGCGAAGCTGCTAAGCTCGCTGTCTGCAAGATTAATATCGACTCCGATATTCGCCTTGCCATGACGGGTAACATCCGCAAGTACTTTGCAGAGCATCCGGATCACTTTGACCCGCGCCAGTATCTCAAGCCGGCACGCCAGGCAGTCAAAGACATGGTTGCTCACAAGATTCTTTACGTCCTCGGTTCCGACGGAAAGGCATAAGTTTGACTTTATGAGCAAAAACCGCTCCTTTTTCGTTGCGATGGATCCCCCGAAAAAACGGCGGAGATCCGGCGATGAGGCAGCGGAACGGCCTGAAAAATCACGCAGAAAAAAGAAGGAAGCTTCTCTGAACAGAGAAGCTTCCAGTTTTCACAATTATGAGCTGCTGATTTTTCGCCTTGCGGTTTCTGCTGCCATTTTTGCCTTTGTTTTGATCAGCACGCTTCCGTCCTATGCCGACGTGCTTCTGCTTCTTGCCGGCTGTGCAATTTCCGGTTATGACCTTGCAATCACTGCCTATCGCTCTGCTTTGCAGCGTGATTTCACAGAGAGCTCTCTTGTTGTCCTCTTTGCAGCGCTTGCTTCGTTTCCCATCGGATTTGGAGTGGAAGGGCTTGCGCTCATCATTCTCTTTCAGGCGCTGAAAATGGTCGTCACATTGGTTGCCGAGAGAAACAGCAACGCAATTCTGGACAGGATTGACAGCAGGGAAGAGAACCTTCGTTTTCTGGCGCAGGAAGAATTTCGTGGGGAAGACGCACCGGAAATCCGCATTGCTTCCGTGATTGAAAGCAGCGTCAGACCCGTTTTCCTGATGGCCATGGCTGCCGCCGTTGTGCTGGCATTGATTATGGCCGGCTTGATGCACTATAACATCCGGGTGGCTATTCACCGTGCCATTACCATGATCGTGATTCTGACGCCGTATTCCATTCTTGTCGGGATGCCGGTGATCGGCAGAGTCAGCCTTGGCCAGGCCGCTGTGAACGGCACCGTATTTCGCCGTGCCTCCGACCTGGAGCAACTGGATGGCACCAAAACCGTCATCCTGGAAAAATCCTGTTTTCCGGAACCGGAGCCTGCCAGAATCCTTTCTTATTCTTCTTCCGGCCTGGATGACAATACCTTTCTCATGCTTGTCCGGCATCTTCTGAACGGTTCCGAGCAGTCTTTCGCCCTTACGATTCTGGACAGCACCGATTCCCGCATGATGCCGGAGCTGATTTCCGATTTTTCCGAAGCACCGGGCGGCGTAGAAGCGGTGATCAACGGGAGTCAGGGTTATTTCGGGACGCGTTCTTACCTCAACGGTATGGGCATCAATCCGCCGGAATCCGGCGAAGAAAAGGGAATACCCTATTATCTCTATTTTGCCGGCCGGTACGGAGGAAAAATCCTTCTCTCGGAAGGCAGGGAAGAGGATGTTTCCGATCTTGTGCACGATATGCGCTTTTCCGGCGTGAACCGCTGTGTCCTTTTAAGCTCTGAAAGTGCTGAAGAAGTTTCTGATTTTTCATCAAAATCAGATTTTGACGATGTTTTTGCCGGCGTAAGTACAGAAAATCGTCTTGGCTTGATCAATGAAATCTGTCAGGCAAACAACATCAAAACTCTCTGTGTTCGCTCTGTAACCTTTGATGAGCGAAGCGTTGCGGATGTGGAGATCAGGGTAGGGGAAAACATCGATGATGCGGATGCCGCAACACTCCCGCAGTTTTTCATGTCAATTCCGTCTTTGTTTTCGCTCTCACGCCGTATTCGTGAAATTGCAATGGAGAATACCATTCTGGCTTTCGGTATCAAAGCGCTGCTGGTGTTTCTGAGCCTGATCGGTTACAGCAATCTCTGGATTTCGATATCCGTAGACATGGCGGCTGCATTCGCTACGGTAATGAACGCAAACCGCGTCACCACAAAATCTCTTTTCAAAATCTTTTTCAATAAATAAAGACGACTGCGCCGGTCATCCTATTCAAAACCGGAACGTTGAAAAGGGCAGGACAGGAAAAACTTTCTCTGAGCTGCTCTTTTTCCGGAATCCATAAAATCTCGCATAATACAGATTTAACGAGATTTATACTTGAAAAAAAGATATGAATGTGGTATTATGTCAACACCGAATCCTTGGAGGTGTTTTCATGACGCTCGATACCATTCAGGATGCCCCGGATCTTCTGATGGAATTTCTCGAATACCATTCCACCGTGCGCGGCCATTCTGATAAAACCGTTATGGCTTATTATACTGATCTAAAAATACTGTTCCGTTTTCTCAAGCGGCGCCGTCATCTTGTGGATGCTTCCGTTCCGTTCGATGAAATTGATATCATGGATGTAGATCTGGATTTCATCGAAAAAATCCGGATTGAAGAACTGTATCGATACCAATCCTTTTCTCCGGACAAACAAGGTTCTCTTTCTGCAGCCAGCCGCTGCAGGCGTACCTCGTCGGTGAAATCCTTTTTCAACTATCTGACGGTCAAACGCCATCTGCTCGATCATAACATCTGCCAGGAGCTTGACATGCCGAAGCGCAAAGCTTCCTTGCCGAAATATCTGGAAGAATCGGAATGTGAAAAACTGCTCAATTCCTGTAAAGGTTCCTATATGTACCGGGATTACGCGATTTTAATGCTTTTTATGTCCTGTGGGTTACGAATTTCGGAATTGGTATCTTTAAATCTCACGGATGTTTACGAAGATCACGTTCGTGTCCTCGGAAAAGGTAATAAAGAACGAATCGTCTATTTCGGTGAAGGATGCCGGGAGGCACTGGATGATTATCTGATGGTGCGAGACAACGGCAAAATTCATGCGGATGCCAAAAATGCACTGTTTATCAGCCAGAAAAACGGCAGATTCGGTGCCAGAGGGATTGAGCAGATGCTGGAGAAAAAGCTCCTCGAAGCCGGGATGGATGCCTCCCGCTATTCTCCCCATAAGCTGCGCCATACCGCGGCAACTCTGATGCTGAAAAACGGCGTTGACACCAGAGCCCTGCAGGAAGTACTGGGCCATGCAAACCTCTCCACCACCCAGATCTACACCCATATCGACAATGCGGCTCTTCATGAAGCTGCCATGGCCAATCCGATCGGCCGCAGAAAACATGAAAAACCGCAAAATGACGGGAATGATTAATCTTATCAGGGAAAATTACTGTTTCTTTAATACCGTACGGATGGCATCATACACATTTTTCACCGGGATTGTTTCAAGACCGGTGATTTTTTTGATCTCTCCTTTGATGTGGGCCGGAATCACACAGCGTTTAAAACCGAGCCGCGCGATTTCAGAGAGCCGTTGATTGATGGCGCTGACGCTTCGGATTTCTCCCGAAAGGCCGACTTCTCCGATGGCAGCAAGATCCTGCCCGAGGGGGCGATCCAGGTAACTGGAGCAAATTGCCAGCACCGTTGCCAGATCGGCAGAGGGTTCATCCAGGGTGAGCCCGCCGATCACGTTGATGTAGGTGTCGCATCCGATTACGCTGAGACCGCCGCGTTTTTCCACAACAGCCAGTAGCATGGCAGCTCTGTTATAATCCAGACCGTTGCAGCGGCGCGATGCATTGTATCCACCTGTCGTCAGCAGTGCCTGAATCTCGGCAAGCAGAGGGCGTGAGCCCTCCATCATACAGGTGACGCATGTTCCCGGTGTGTTCTCAGGCCTGCCGGACAATAACATTTCCGACGGGTTGTCGACCGACGAAAGTCCGCTTTCATTCATCTCAAAAACGCCGATTTCATTGGTGGAACCGAAACGGTTTTTTGCAGCGCGCAGCAGGCGGAAAGCGGTGTTCTGTTCTCCTTCAAAGTACAACACGCAGTCCACCATGTGCTCCAGAACTTTCGGTCCGGCAAGGCTGCCTTCCTTATTGACGTGGCCCACAATAAAGACCGTGAAGCCCCGTTCTTTTGCCACGCGCATAATACGCATGGTGCATTCCTTCACCTGGCTGACGCTGCCGGGGGCAGAATCATTATCATAGTCCGAAATCGTCTGAATAGAATCAAGAATAACGAGATCCGGCTGAACGGTATCAATCGAGTTGATGACGGAACCGATATCCGTCTCAGCCAGTACATAAAGTGAGCTACTGTTAACTCCCAGCCGATTGGCGCGGAGCTTCAGCTGTCTCTCACTCTCTTCACCCGTCACATAGAGTATTTTTTTCTCTTCGCTGACCTGCCCGCACATCTGCAGCAGGATGGTGGATTTGCCGATTCCCGGGGCACCTCCCACCAGAACCAGCGAGCCTTCCACCGCGCCGCCGCCGAGCACTCTGTCAAACTCGGAGATACCCGTGCTGAAACGTATTTCCTCCGTCACATCCAGTTCGGAAATCTTTTTTGGCAGTTTTCTCTCTGCAGGTGCTGCAGAAGACTTTACCCGCCCTCCTCTGGGCTGAGCATCCGGGGTGATTTCCTTCAGGGTATTCCAGGATCCGCATTTGGGGCAGCGGCCCGCCCAGTTTGCTGTTTCGTTTCCGCAATCTGTACAGACGAAAACGGTTCTCTGTCTGGCCATATCAGCACTTCCCTTTCCAAGGTTCCCATTTTTCTTCGATTCCGGTAAAATCATCCAAAATCTGCCGGAAAAAAGCTGCCTCTTCGTTTTTTTCTGAAACAAGCAACCCGTTTACCTTCTTTTCCATCCGTTTTTTCTCCTGCTGCAGAAGCTTTCCGAACAGATTCCTGCTTTGCATCAGTTCCGGTTTTCCGAGGTAGAGTTCCCCATCCGTCATCGGCGTGTTCTGCCCGCTGAAACGGACTGACAAAATCCGAAAAAGCCTGCCGTTTTCCTCCACAAGATGCTCTTTCCGGATTTCATAACCGTTGTTGCACAGCCAGAATCGCAGGATTTCCGCCTTGGTCATTGGCTGCAAAAGGAGTTCATAGGCCGAATCCATCGTCCATTCTGCACGATCCACGATAGAGCAAATCACATCACCGCCCAGCCCGGCAATCACAATGCTGTCGATTTGAGACGGGTCTATTCCGTCAAGACCGTCCGTCAGCAAAAAACGGATTTTCGCAGCTACTCCGTTTTTTTCCGCCTGTCTCCTGGCTGCTTCCAGGGGAGGCGCATGCACATCGGTTGCATACAGATTCCCGCTGTATCCATTCAAAGCCAGAGTAACCGGCACTATACCGTGATCGGTTCCGACATCTGCAACCCCGACACTGGAATGGATCAGGGAGAGAATTGTATCAAGCCTTTTCATTCCCTAACTCCTTAAAACATAAGATGGAAAACAGCAAAAAAGCCGGTATCAACCCGGCTTCTTTGGATCAAAGGCTTTCAAGATATGCCTTGAGGTCAACAAGGAACTGGTCTGCATCTACCCAGTGAACGGCACATGCCTGTTCAATGTTTTCGCCTGATGCCATGGCACAGCCCATGCAGTGCATTCCAATTGCCTGAAATGCCGGCATCGCCTCAGGGAAGTACTGCACGATATCTCCGATCAAAGTCTCTTTTGTAATCTCAGAAATCTCCATTGATAATCTCCCGTTTTCTTATGATATGACAGAAAAATGAGGCGCTGCAAGCGCCCCATTTTCTCAGGCAGGGTGAATAATCAGGCCTGCTCTCTCATCTTAGCGAAGCACTCGCTGCAGTAAACAGGACGGTCGGATTTGGGCTCGAACGGAACCTTTGCTTCACCGCCGCATGCAGCGCAGACTGCAGTAAAGAACTCCCGGGGACCGCGAGCAGCATTCTTGCGTGCATCACGGCATGCTTTGCAGCGCTGCGGCTCATTCTGGAAGCCACGCTCTGCATAGAACTCCTGCTCACCGGCGGTGAACACGAACTCTTTACCACACTCTTTGCAAACTAAGGTCTTGTCTTCGTACATGTTGGAATCCTCTCTTTTGAAAAATGCCTATTCGGGCTGATTTATTTGCGAACAGCAGTCAAGCTGGTTTCGCCACAGTTATAGGAACTCTGACAGCTTCGTCCGGATTCGCTGAACGGCATTGTAAATGCTTCGGTCAGACTTACCGAGTTTTTTTGCGATTTCCGGATAGGAAAAGCCATGCAGATAGAGGTCAAGAACTGAACTTTCATACCGTGAAAGCTTCAGCCTGAGCTGAGAAACAACCTCTTCATATTGCTCATACTTGATCAGAAGCGTCTCCGGGTTGCTATTTTCGTCCGCGGGATCCTCCATGGAAAGATCCTCAGAAGAAATGAATTCGACATATCCCTTAAACTGAGCAGCGTCTATCAGTCTTGACTTGATGCACTTCTCCGCAAACGTGTTGAAGGAAGTGCCCATTTCCGGGTTGTATGACCGCACTGCATGCAGCAGGCCGATCATCCCCTCCTGCAAAAGATCCTCGTCATCTCCGCCGAGGAGATAAAACCGCCTCGCGCAGATACGAACCTTTTGCCGATACCTTTTGATCAGCTCCTCCTCAGAATCTCTGTCACCTGCATGAGATCTGAGAATCAGATCCTGATCGGAACACATGGAATAATCACTCATACTTTTTTATTCCATCTATAAAATTAATCATATTATACATCAAGTCGTCGCATTGTCAACCTTTTTTATGACTTTCATGAGAAAAAAATCTCACAATTCCAACTGCTGTTGACCAGAAATCCCTCCCGGATAGATCATTCCCAGATGTTCATAGGCTTTCTGGGTCACACATCTCCCCCGCGGCGTCCTCGTCAGCATTCCGATCTGCAGAAGATAGGGCTCATAAACGTCTTCCAGCGTAACGGCTTCCTCGTTGATGGTTGCCGCAAGCGTCTCCAGCCCGACCGGACCGCCGTTATAATACTCGATGATGGTACGCAGCATGCGCCTGTCGAGAGAATCCAGCCCGAGCTTATCCACTTCCATGTTGGAAAGGGCTGTGTCCGCAATCTCTTTTGTAATGACGCCGTTTCCTTTGACCTGTGCAAAATCGCGCACACGCCGGAGCATCCGGTTTGCAATACGGGGTGTTCCTCTGGAACGGGATGCAATCTCTTGGGCGCCGCTGTTTTCGATGGCAACACCGAGAATCGCCGCGGAGCGAAGGATAATCTTCATCAATTCCTCTTTTGTATACAATTCCAGACGCAGAGAAACACCAAACCGGTCTCTCAGCGGAGCCGTGAGCTGACCGGACCGTGTTGTTGCCCCGATGAGTGTGAAATGCGGAAGATCCAGATGAATGGAATTCGCTGAGGGACCTTTTCCGATAATCAGGTCGATCGCATAGTCCTCCATGGCTGGATACAGGATTTCCTCATAAGCCCGGTTCAGACGGTGGATTTCATCGACAAAAAGAATATCCCCTTCGTTGAGATTCGTCAAAAGAGCTACCAGATCGCCGGGTTTTTCGATTGCCGGCCCTGAGGTAATGCGCATATTGACGTTCATTTCGTTGGCAATCACAAAAGACAAAGAAGTTTTTCCCAGCCCCGGAGGCCCGGCCAGCAACACATGATCCAGCGGTTCCCCGCGCATCTTGGCTGCATGCATGAAGATTTCAAGATTTCCTTTCGCCTTTTCCTGCCCGATATAATCGGCGAGGTTTTTCGGGCGAAGAGATCCTTCATTTGCATCTTCCGGAATACTGGCGGAGGTGGTAATGACTTCTTCGTTATTTGCTTCAGAAAGCGTGATACTCATAACCGTTTCTCCCCTTCCGTCAGATCATGAATTTCAGGACCGCTTTGATGATCTCCTCACTGGTCATCCCTTCGGTGTTAATCTGCCGCAACACCGGCACAACTTCGGCCGTGCTGTACCCGAGCACGGAGAGTGCCGTCAGTGCGTCGTCATAAGCGGTGCCTCCGTTGATCGGTAATGCAGGAGCGCCCATGCCGGTGACTGCTTTTTCCGAAACCGAAACCGTTTTGGAAATCTTATCTTTCAGCTCCAAAATCACACGCTGGGCAGTCTTTTTCCCGATGCCCGGGCACGCTGTGAGTGCCGCTTCCTTCCCATTGACGATCGCCATTATAAGCGCGTCCGGTGTGTTAAAGGAAAGGATGGACATCGCTGCTTTTGGTCCGATGCCGGAGACAGAGGTAAGCATTTTGAAAAACTGCTTTTCCCTTCCGGTGAGGAAACCGAATAGATCGAAGTTATTCTCTCCGATCGATTCCGTAATATAAACTTTGGCTTTTTCTCCGATTTTGAGCGCAGATGCCGTGTTGGGTGTGATGGTGATCTCAAACCCGATTCCGCTGCAGTCCAGAACCAGAGAATCGGCAGACAACTCTGCAACAGTTCCTTCTAAGTGGTAGAACATTCTTTGTTTTCTCCTTTGTACAGAAGCGATGTAGAGCTTCTCGCATGGCAGAGCGCCAGAGCAACGGCATCGGAGGCATCGTCAGGCTTGGGAGCAGCTTTCAGCCCGCAAAGGCGTTTTACCATGTCCATCACCTGTTTTTTTTCCGCCCGGCCGTATCCGACGACCGCCTGCTTTACCTGCAACGGTGTGTATTCATAGATTTTTAACCCGGCCTGATGACAGGCAAGCAGAATCACACCTCTCCCGTGAGCAACGGAAATGCCGGTTGTGAGATTGGTGTTGAAAAAAAGCTCTTCAATCGCCACCACATCCGGCTTGAATGCATGAATCAGCTCGTTGAGGTCAGAGTAGATCATGTCAAGCCTCTCGGAAAGAGGAATATGAGCCGGCGTGGTGATCACTCCGCACTGCAGGAGCTGATATCGATTTTTGTTAAAATCCAGTGCGGCGAACCCAATCGTCGCAATTCCGGGGTCAATCCCCAAGATAATCATGGTTCTCCTTACGCACGCGGGTGCGCTTTGTTGTATACATCCTTCAACTGTTTTTTGACAAGGTTGGAATAGACCTGTGTGGATGAAATATCAGCATGCCCGAGCATTTCCTGAATGGCATGGATATCCGCTCCGTTTTCCAGCAAGTGGGCAGCAAAGGAATGGCGCAGCGTATGGGGTGTGATATCCTTCTCGATTCCGGCTTTTTTCGTATAATACTTAATGATCTTCCAGAATCCCTGGCGGCTCATCCGCTCTCCGGAAACATTGACAAACAGCGCCTGTTCGTCCGGAAGAGCAATCATCTGAGGCCTGACCAGAAGCAGATATTCATCCAGCGCCTTAACGGCCGCCTGATACATCGGGATATAACGTTCTTTCCCGCGGCTGTGGCAGCGAACCACTGCACCGGAAAGGTTTACATCCGATACGTTCAGATCAATCAGCTCCGTCACGCGGATTCCGGTAGCATACAGGAGCTCCAGCATGGCTTTATCCCGATAGCCTTTTGCGTCAATGCACTGAGGCTGGGAAAGAAGCGTATTGATCTCCTCATTGGTGAGGATTTCCGGCAATTTCTGGGTTGCCTTGTCCGGAACAAGCTTCAGCGAGGGGTTATGCTTGATATACTGCTTGATCACAAGATGCTGATACATGCATTTGATCGAAGCAATCCCGCGCGAAACCGTTGCAACCGACTTCCCCGCGTCCCGTAAAGACCGGATATAGCCGTCAAGATCCGTTTCATCCGCATCGATGAGACCGTGGACGGTTTCCGTCTGCAGATACTCTGTCAATTGCCTGATATCACGCAGATAGGAATTTAAAGTGTTCTCTGAGGCTTTTTTATCGTTTCTCAGATACTTCTCGAAAATTTCCATTACTTCTGTGTTTTGCACGGTCTGCACCCCTCTTGCAGCAAGGAATCTTGCTTAACATAATTTAGTAGTAACAATATATTACAAAATCGTAAAAAAAGCAAGAGGAATTTACATAAAAATAAAAATATTTTTTCATTTTTATGTCAACAGTCTAAAATGAAGAAAGCAGAAAGCATTGGCCTCCTGCTTTTTTCCCTTTTTTTATGGAAATCCGCTTATGTCTCAGCTTTTACGGAAAGCCGCTTATTTCTTTCTGGCCCCAAAAAAGCCGCCGCCGGTTTTCGCTTTGGCTGCTTCTTCGGCTTCCATCTTGGCTGTCGTCGAAATAGCCCACTTCTTGGTCTGGATCCTGACTCTGTCTTCACCGGTCTCGAACGTGATGGTATCTTCGGTAATTTGAACGAGCTTTCCGGTAATGCCGCCGATGGTCGTAATCTCGTCGCCCAAGGAGAGAGAATTTCTCATCTCTTCCGTCTTTTTCTTCTTCTGGTTCTCCGGACGGATAATAAAGAAGTAGAAAATCGCAAACATAATCACGATCATAAAGATCATGGATCCGCCGCCTGCTGCTCCTGCGGCAACATTTTCAGTTAAAATTTGAAACATAGTTTTGCCTCCAAAAAAGATTCATTCTATTATACCTAACGCATGCAAACTTTGCAAGTAGGAAGTTCAGATTCTTTGATCCAGAACGGAAGAATATCTGTTGCGAAATGCTTCATACGATCCATCCTCCAGTGCTGCCCTGACTTTTTCCATCAAACGGTTATAGAAATACAGGTTGTGCATCACGGAAAACCGCATGGCAAGCATTTCCTCCGCCTTGAAGAGATGCCTCAGATACGCTCTGGAATAACGCCGGCAAACCGGGCAGTCACACTCCGGATCAATCGGGCTTTCATCTTTGAGATACTTTTCATTGCGGATATTGATGATTCCGTTCCAGGTAAAGAGATGCCCGTGGCGTCCGTTTCGGGCGGGCATGACGCAATCGAAAAAGTCTATCCCGCGATAAACCCCTTCGATGATGTTCCCCGGTGTACCGACGCCCAT
This sequence comes from Oscillospiraceae bacterium, assembly GCA_017469115.1. Taxonomy (GTDB): domain Bacteria; phylum Bacillota; class Clostridia; order Oscillospirales; family Oscillospiraceae; genus Limivicinus. The sequence continues at coordinate 1,542 of JAFUGY010000009.1, read as the reverse complement.
GAGATAACGCGGCCTGTCTTTCGGCATATATTCCTCAACAGCCTCGATGGTATCGTACATCTCCTGATGCGTCTCCCCTACTGCCAGGCCGCCGATGGCATATCCGGGGAGATCCAGCTCCGCAATGCGTTTCATGTGTTCAATCCGGACGTCATGAAAAACAGCGCCCTGGTTGATCCCCCACAGCATCTGACCGGGATTGACCGCATCGTCTCTCGCGTTGAATTCCGCGTTGGCTTTTTTGCAGCGTTCCAGCCATCTTACGGTTCTGGCACAGGATTTTTCCACGTACTCCCGCGGGGAAGGGATTTTGATGCATTCATCGAAGGCCATCGCGATATCCGACCCGAGGTTTGACTGGATGCGCATGCTCTCCTCGGGCCCCATGAAAATATGGCGTCCGTCTACATGGCTGTTGAAGGAAACCCCTTCTTCTTTGATTTTCCGCAGCGATGCAAGGGAAAAAATCTGAAATCCGCCGCTGTCCGTCAGGATCGGACCTTGCCATGTCATAAAACGATGCAGACCGCCGAGGCTTTTGATCAGCTCATCTCCCGGGCGCACATGCAGATGATAGGTGTTGGAAAGCTCTACCTGGCATCGGATTGTCTTCAGATCCTCAGCCGAAAGAGCCCCTTTGATGGCGCCCTGCGTTCCCACATTCATGAAAACAGGCGTCTGAACCGTCCCGTGAGGTGTTTCAAATGTTCCTCTCCGGGCATGGCCTTCCTGTTTGATCAGTTTATACATCATCTTTCTCCTGTGAGTTTCTTTTCTGCCTGAAGATTCTGTTCATGAGATGAACATCGCATCCCGCATGCTCACGATTGTCAGTAACTCAAGGTTTTCGGCACCTTTTTGGTGATTTCCGAAAAAGTGTCTGATACTTCTGATTTTGCTTGTATTTCGCATTTTTCACTACCTGCAATGTAGAAATAAGGCAAATGCCGAAGGCTTCTGAGAACTCGTTTAAAACTCAAATTTGCCTTCGGCACGTAGCTCATTGTATATTGTCAACAATATCTTTGAATTCGATTCCTTTTTCAGCTAAGTCGTCCATAAAGTCAAGCAGAGCTTCCCAAACATCAATTGAGAGTTGTCCTATGACTGTATAATCAAGCTTCTCTGTGTCGAAATAATAGAGTTGTTCAGCTTTGATGAAAGCGTCTTTATTCTCTTTTCCAGATATCGTCTTTTCACTCGCGCTTACAGCGAAGTTTCCGGGATAGCTGAGTTTCCTTTTTCGCTGTTCTTCATTCTTGAATGAAGACATCACAAGAGCAACCAAATTGAAATCTACTCCGTATATTTGCCCGGGTTCGTCTGACAGTACGACAAAGGGATGTCCCTTTAAATGCTTTCCTTCATGGATATAGTCCTTTACGAAGATGATATCACCTTTTTTGCAGCTCATTCGTTTGTGGTCTCCTTTCTGTGTTCGTTGGCAAAGTGACGACAATGCGGTTCTTGCCATTAAGAACATCTTCAGAAAAGGCCATTGGCTCAATATCTTTCAACTGATAGGATCCGGACCATTTTGTT
>JAFUGY010000109.1 GCA_017469115.1 Oscillospiraceae bacterium | reverse complement strand
CACGTTTTCTTCGAGAGAATTCTTTCGAATTCAAACCGCAGTTCAAGCTGTTCATCGATACCAACCACCTGCCGCAGATTAGTGATATGACGCTGTTCGAATCTGACCGCATTGTGGTCATTCCGTTCAATCGGCATTTCAGCGCCGAAGAGCGGGACATTGATCTGAAGAGTTTCTTTGCGCAACCGGAGAATCTGTCCGGCATCCTCAACTGGTGTCTCGAAGGATTCCGGCTTTACCAGGAGGAAGGGCTGAAACCACCAAAGTCTGTTCTGGATGCAACGCGGGAATATCGGGAGCAGTCCGACCGCCTTTCCATGTTTACAACGCACTGCGTGAAGAAAGAAAAGGGCCAGGAGCTGAGAGCGCAGGCAGTGTATTCGCGCTACAAGGACTGGTGCTCTGAAAACGGATACAGGTATGAAAATGCCTCCAACTTCCGCAAGAAGATGGAGACAGCGGGGTTCGTTTACCAGCGTCGGCGGCTTTGGAACGAGGAGGGCGGCAATCCTGCTGTGATGGTAAACGATATCACCTGGATGCCGGATGAAGAAGCGGAAGATGGGCTGGTGCCGGAGTTTTCAGAGCTTCCGTTTTGAGCGGGAGCTAAGGAAGCAGGGGCCTCTCTGCTTCGTGTGTGCAGACCGTGCAGTCTATTTATAGTATCACTTATACATTTATATGGAATTTATTTTTATATTTTTTATAAGGACAATAACTATTGAAGAGTGCACAGAGTGCACAAAAGGAAAATCCCTCCTGTGATTGACATGGGTTCCGCAATAAGAAAGGAGTTGATTTCATGCTGAACCCGCTTTTTAGGAACATAGTTTTCGTCGGGAACAATTATGCTGTAGCCGCGGAAGCCACTGTGGTCGGCGAGGTGAGCGAAGCTTATGCATCAAGGTGTCTCAAAACGTTGAAGGAAATGGGAGCGCCACTCGAAGGCTGGCATTGCTCTGATGTTGAAGACATGCAAGCCGATGGAAATTCCGAAATGTTTTCGTCCTGCGCCCTCTGCGGCTATGATAGCGTACGGTTTGTTCATCACATGTGGCATCCGGATTATCCAAAAACCATGGACGTCGGCTGTATCTGTGCCGGCGTCATGGAAGGGGATGTGTTGGCCTCCAAAGAGCGGGAACGGATAGTAAGAAACAGATCAAAACGAAGAGAAACATTCATGAAGCACAAATGGAAAAAGCGCCTCGGAGAAAGGACAGTTCATACCAGAATATACCATGGTCAGAAACTAAAAATAATCACGGTTTATGACCCAAACAGCGATTTGCTCAGTCGACTGAAAGAAACTGCAAAGCCGCTGCAATATCAGGTCTATGTGGATAAACAGCGTGTTTACACATATTTCGGCCGAGAAATAACGGATTTTAAAGTTGCGCTGCTTGCAGCATTTGAAATTGCTGACACTCCTGAGAAAATAATGAAAAGTCCGGGAGAAAGGAAACCCCGGCAGAAAGGGAAAACAATATGAGTAACATTATCACTTGTGAACAGGTAAGCAACGGTCATCCCGACAAGATCTGCGACCAGATTGCGGATGCAGTAGTAGTTGACTGCCTGCGGCATGACTGCAACAGCCGTGTAGCAATTGAAGTCCTGATTAAGGACTACGACATTGTGATTGCGGGGGAGCTGACGAGTAGCCATGAGCCGGATTATGAGGAGATCGTGGCTGAAGTTTTCCACCGTATCGGTGTGAAGCGCCTTGGCTATGATCCAAAGCTCTTCAACGTCCAGATTCTGGTCAGCCAGCAGAGCCCGGATATTGCTCTGGGCGTGGATGTAGGCGGTGCCGGAGACCAGGGCATGATGTTCGGCTATGCAACGGATGAAACTCCCGAGCTGATGCCTATGCCTTTTGTCCTGGCCACGAAACTGCTGGAAAAGCTGAAGAAAGAGAAAGGCATCTTCCGGGCAGATGCCAAAGCCCAGGTCAGCTTCAACTATGACAAATGGGAGATCGACACTTTCCTCTGCTCTGTGCAGCACAGCCAGAAGGCAGATCAAAAGGAAGTCTATGACAGGGTTTCTCATCTGATGAAAGATGTGGCTTCTGAGTTTGCGCTGAACACAGACTTCAAGATTCTGGTGAATCCCACAGGTCGGTTTGCGATCGGTGGCCCGTTTGCGGATTCCGGCGTCACCGGAAGAAAGCTGGCCTGCGATACCT
>JAFUGY010000108.1 GCA_017469115.1 Oscillospiraceae bacterium | reverse complement strand
GCAAGAAAGCTTGCAATTCCGCCGATCAGGCCACGCTTAAAGCCGCCCCAGATACACAAAGCGAGAATTACCATCAAGGTAACATTCAGAATCAGTTTTATCATGGTATCACCTCATCTTTACTCATTGTTACGAAAGCAAGTCCTAATCGGTCAGGAAGAGGGCTCCGACGGGATCATCATACCAGACGCGATTGAGATACAGGCCCTGCGGAGGCATCGTCGGCCCGGTCAGGCGCCTGTCACCCTTCGCAAGAAGGGCCGGAATCTCCTCGGGGAGGAGCTTGCCGTAGGCTGCATAAACCATTGTGCCGACCATGGCACGGCACATATTATAGAGAAAACCGTCGGCACAGATGGCGATGGTGATGATCTCTCCGGACTTCTCTGCATGGCAGGAATAAACCGTACGAACGGTGGTTTTGGTTTCGGTGCCTACGCTGCGGACTGCTTTGAAATCGTGGGTCCCGATAAAAGCTTCCGCCGCACGGGAAATCAACTCCATATCGAGCTGCTGCGGCCAAAAACAGACTCTCTCGGCCAGAAAGGGGTCGCGTATGCGGCTGTTCAGGATTTTATAAACATACTCCTTTTTGATACAGGAGGAGATGGCATTGAATTCAGGCGGCGCATCACAGGCGGAGACAACCGCTATATCATCCGGCAAACGGGAGTTGATGGCGAGAGGGATTCTATCCGTCGGGATGGCGGTATCGGCTTTAAAGTTGGCACAATACCGAAGCGCGTGAACCCCCGCATCCGTCCGCCCGCAGCCTGTAATTTTGGTTCTGACACCAAACACTTTTTCAAGCGCTTCTTCCATGGTCTGGGCGACGGTGATATCTTTTTTCTGGACCTGCCAACCGTGGTAACGACTGCCATCGTATCGCAGGCGAAGAGCAATATTCCTCATGATTCAGATTCCCAGTTTTCTCAGGGCAATCACTCCTGCCAGGAAAAGGAACCCGAGAACGAGTGCAACGCGGTCAGCCAGAGCGAAATGAAGCTGCTTCATTCTGGTTCTCCCCTCTCCCCCGTGATAACAACGGCATTCCATGGCGACAGCGAGATCGTCCGCCCGGCGGAAGGAAGAAACAAACAGCGGGACCAGAACAGGGATCAAGGCCTTTGCGCGGTTTAAGAGACTGCCCGTTTCAAAATCAGCCCCCCTTGCGCGCTGGGCAGACATGATTTTATCGGTTTCTTTAATCAAGGTGGGAATGAAGCGAAGAGCCATGCTCATCATCATCGTCATCTCATGGACAGGGAACTTTATCTTTTTCAGGGGACTGAGAAGAATCTCAAGCCCATCCGTCAGCGCAATGGGGCTGGTGGTATAGGTGAGGAGGAAGGTACCCATGATCAGGAGAACAATACGGAGAATCATTTTGACTGCACGGAAGATACCCTCCCAGGTGATAATCCAGCCGGGCAGAATCGGCGTGCCTTCGGTATAGAAAATGTTGAGAAGCGCTGTCAACACGATGATAATGAGCATCGGTTTGAGGCCTTTGAAAAGATTGCTCGGTTTGATGTGTGAAAGCCCCATGCACAGCACCGAAACCAGCAGAACTGCAGCATAGGAAGCCCAGCTCTGGGCCTGAAAAAGGGCAACGATATAAACCACGACCAGAATCAGCTTGGTGCGCGGATCGAGACGGTGGACGATGGTATCCCCCGGGAAATACTGCCCGAGCGTAATGTCTCTCAGCATGCGGCAGCCTCCTTTGCATGAAGGATGGCAGCCAGAAGACGCTCATGCGTAAAAACAGGCTCTTTCAGATCAATTCCCCGCTCTTTGAGAGCAAGGGCAATCTGCGTGGATTGGGGAACATTAAGCCCAAGGGAACGAATTTTTTCCGGTTCGGAAAAAACTTCCTCCGGTGTTCCGTCCAT
>JAFUGY010000003.1 GCA_017469115.1 Oscillospiraceae bacterium | reverse complement strand
TTGCATTTTCTCTGTGGCTGTATTATCATATCGGCAGCTTTTATCCGTGAGGGATCTATGGAAAAGAATTATAACAAAACCATCGTTGCCTGCTTTGTGGGCTATATTGTGCAGGCGATCGTCAACAATTTTACGCCTCTGTTGTTTTTAACCTTCCAGCGTACCTATCAGGTTCCGCTTGCCAAAATCACGTTTCTGGTAACCATCAACTTCGCCGTGCAGCTGCTGGTGGATCTGCTGTCCGTCTCCTTTGTGGACAGAATCGGCTATCGCGCCTCCATGATTCTCGCACATGCCTGCTCTGCTGCCGGCATGATCTCGCTGACGGTTCTGCCCGGTGTTCTGCCGGATCCTTTTCTGGGAATTTTGTGCTCCGTGATTCTTTATGCCATCGGCGGAGGATTGCTGGAAGTCGTCGTCAGCCCGGTCGTCGAAGCCTGCCCTTCGGAAAATAAGGAAAAGGCCATGAGCATGCTGCATTCCTTCTATTGCTGGGGGCTTGTAGGGGTCGTGGTGCTCTCCACGCTGTTCTTTTCGCTGGTGGGTATTTCCCATTGGAAGATCATGGCGCTGATCTGGGCGCTCGTTCCGCTGTGCAACATGGCTGTTTTCTTCCGCGTGCCCATCGCCCCGCTTCTGGCAGAGGGAGACTCGGGTATGAGCCTGAAGGAGCTTTTTCGGGAGAAGCTGTTCTGGCTCTTCCTTCTCATGATGATTTGTGCCGGCGCCAGCGAACAGGCAGTGAGCCAGTGGGCTTCCACTTTTGCCGAAAAGGGCCTTGGCATCTCCAAAACGGCGGGAGATCTCGCCGGCCCGATGGCGTTTGCCGTGCTGATGGGCTCTTCCCGTGCCTTTTACGGCAAATACGGAGACCGCATCGACCTGAACCGTTTTATGATCGGCAGCAGCGTACTCTGCATTCTCTCCTACCTCTGCATCTCCCTTTCCCCTTCCCCGGTTCTCAGCCTGATCGGATGCGCTTTCTGCGGGCTGTCAGTCGGGATTATGTGGCCGGGCAGCTTCAGCAAAGCATCCGCATCCCTGCCGCGGGGCGGCACTGCGCTGTTTGCCCTGCTCGCTCTGGGGGGTGACATCGGCTGCTCCGGCGGACCGACGCTTGTCGGGCTGGTGTCCAGTGCTCTCGGAGATGATCTGAAGCGCGGGATTCTCTCCAGCATTGTCTTCCCCATTCTTTTGCTGATCGGGATTCTTCTTGTGAAGAAGGCCAACGCCAAAAAGACTCTTTAATTTTCTGACAAAACCAGAACAAGGGCAAAAGCTGCTGTTTGCTTCTGCCCTTGTTTTTTTGTTGTTTTGTGCCGGGATTACTGCAGGATCGCTCCCTTGTCTGCCGAGCTGACCAGCTTGGCATAACGGGCGAGATACCCGGTTTTGATCTTCGGCTCGGGGCATACCCAATTTGCCCTGCGCCGGGCAAGTTCCTCTTCCGACACCTTTAGTTCGATCTTGCAGTTGGGAATATCGATAGCGATGCGGTCGCCGTCGTGCACCAGTGCAATCGTGCCGCCGGCAGCGGCCTCCGGGCTGACGTGCCCGATGGACGCGCCGCGCGTTGCACCGGAAAAGCGCCCGTCGGTAATCAGCGCCACACTGGATCCCAACCCCATCCCGACGATTGCAGAGGTCGGGTTCAGCATCTCGCGCATTCCGGGCCCGCCTTTCGGCCCTTCATAGCGAATGACAACCACATCACCGGGCTGGATCTGCCGCCCGTAAATGGCTGTGATGGCCTCTTCTTCCGAATCAAATACCCGTGCAGGCCCTTCATGCACCATCATCTCGGAAGCCACGGCTGACTGTTTCACCACACAGCCGTCCTTCGCAAGATTCCCACGCAGCACTGCAATCCCGCCGGAGGCGGAATACGGTGCTTCCACAGGCCGGATAATCTCTTTGTCCAGATTTTCCGCACCGGCGATATTCTCGCCCATGGTCTTCCCGGTCACCGTCATCACGCTGAGATCCAGCAGATTTTTCTTGGTAAGCTCATTCATCACGGCATACACACCGCCGGCCCGGTCCAGATCCTCCATAAAGGTATCCCCTGCCGGAGCGAGGTGGCAGAGATTCGGCGTGTTGGCAGAGATGGCGTTTGCCATGTCGAGATCAATCTCGACCCCTGCTTCATGGGCAATGGCAGGCAGATGCAGCATGGTGTTGGTGCTGCAGCCCAGGGCCATATCCACTGTTTCCGCATTGTGGAATGCTGCCGGCGTCATAATGTCACGCGGGCGGATGTTCTTTCTGACAAGCTCCATGATCTGCATCCCTGCATGCTTGGCCAGCCGGATTCTCGCGGAATAGGGTGCCGGGATCGTCCCGTTTCCGGGAAGTGCCATCCCGATGGCCTCGGTCAGGCAGTTCATGGAATTTGCCGTATACATGCCCGAGCAGGAGCCGCAGGACGGGCAGGCGTTTTCTTCATAGTCGCGCACCCCGGCTTCATCCAGCGTGCCGGCGTAATAGGCCCCGACGGCCTCAAACATGTGGCTGAGGCAGCTCCGCTTTCCGTTTTTCAGATGCCCCGCCAGCATCGGGCCGCCGGAGACAAAGATGGTCGGAATGTTCAGGCGCGCTGCTGCCATCAGCAGGCCGGGAACGTTTTTATCGCAGTTCGGGATCATTACAAGCCCGTCAAACTGATGGGCAATCGCCATTGCTTCCGTGGAATCGGCGATCAGGTCCCGCGTGACAAGAGAGTACTTCATCCCAACGTGCCCCATGGCAATCCCGTCGCACACGGCGATTGCCGGGATCAACACCGGCGTTCCGCCGGCGGCGGAAACTCCTGCTTTTACGGCATCGGCAATTTTGTCCAGATTCATATGCCCTGGGATAATCTCGTTGAACGAACTGACAACGCCGATCAACGGGCGCTGAATCTCTTCATCGGTATAGCCGAGAGCATAGAGAAGGCTCCGGTTCGGTGCCCGCTCCACTCCTTTTTTAATCAGGTCAGACTGCATCTTTTTCATCTCCATTTTTCTTTTTCAGGATCAATCCGCTTTTGCCCGAACCGCTTACAGCAGCCCCGGGATCATCAGCGGAATAAAAACAATCAAAAGGAACACCAGAATCAATCCGATGAGATAAGGGATAACCGCTTTCGCAATCTTCTCGATCGGAAGCCCTGTAATCCCCGTGGCAACAAACAGATTGATGGCAACCGGCGGCGTAATCATGCCGATGGCAATCCCAACCACAAACAGAATTCCGAAATGAAGTGTGGACACCCCAAGAGCCCGCACCAGCGGGAGGAATACCGGGGTAAGGATAATGATGGCGGATGAGGTTTCCATGAAAACACCGGCAATCAGAATGATCACAGAGATCAAAAGCATAATGATATACTTGTTCTGGGAGATGGAGAGCACTGCTTTGGCAATTGCTTCCGGAATCTTCCAGTTTGCCAGAACCCAGCCAAACGGTCCGGAGCAGGCAATGATAATCATAATGACCGCGCTGGTGCGTGCCGAACCTTTCATGATTTCATAAAGGCCTGCGAGAGTCAGATCCAGGTAGACAAACGCCGATACCAGCACAGCATAGACAACCGCCACCGCAGCCGCTTCGGAAGGCGTAAAGTAGCCCGAGAAGATCCCGCCCAGAATAATCAGCGGCATCAGAATGCCCGGAATTGCCCGGAAAAACGACTTGGCAACATTCTTCCACGAAAACCCGGTTCCTTTGGGATAGTTTTCCCGATAGGCCTGCACAAGAGCAATGACAATGAGTGCAATTCCCATCAGCACGCCCGGGATAAACCCTGCCTTGAAGAGCCGGTTGACGCTCTCTTCCGCAATCACGGCATACAGCACCATCGGAACCGACGGCGGAATCACAACGCCGATTGTTCCGGCCGCGGCAATCAGAGCTGCAGCGGAAGCCTCGGGATAACCGCGCCGCTTCAGCTCCGGCACAAGCGTTCCGCCGACCGCTGCCGTTGTTGCAGCGCCGGACCCCGAAATAGCCGCAAAGAACATACCTGCCAGCACCGAAACGACGGACAGTCCACCCCGGATCACACCAAGCAGCGACTCGCAGAATTCCACCAGCAGCTTGGAAATTTTCCCCTTTGAGAGGAGATCTCCTGCCAGGATAAAAAACGGAACCGCAATCAGGGAGAAGGAGTTGCATGCTTCAAACATGCGCTGAATCAGAATCAGCAGCTTTGCCTGCCCGAGCCCGGTGAAAACCGTCACTCCTGCTGCCGTGCAGATGGAAAATGCCACTGGAACTCCAATGATCAGCAGAAAAAGAAATACTCCGAAAAGGATTACACCCATCTTTTATGCCTCCTTTTTCTGAAAGATCTCTTCCAGAGCCATCACAAATGCATGGTACATGCAGATTCCCAGACCGATCGGAAGGCACATGTAAATATACTTCATCTTGATCGGCAGTGCTGCAGCCGTACGCACCTGCTTGTTGCAGTACAGGATACCGTAATAGAGAAGCACCGCAAACAAAACGAAGCATACAATGTGCACCAGAACCCGCAACACTTTCTGAACCTTTTCCGGGAACAGCCCCTGTACCGCCGTAATGGCAATATTCCCTCCCCGCCGGTAAACGCAGGTTGCCCCAAGGAAGGTGGACCAGATCAGGAGAAAGCGGGTTACTTCTTCCGACCAGGACAGCGCCGTGAACCAGATACGGCAGATAATCTGTGCCGTTGTGATGATCACCATTGCCCCGATCATGAGCACGATCAGAAATCCGCAGATCTCATCGAGCACTTTGCCAATGTTTTGTAGGACTTTCATTGAATCTCGACTCCCATTGTAGAGGTTGAGGGCATTGAGACTGCCGGGATCGGCAGCTCTCAATGCCCTGTGTATCAAATCAGACGGAAAACAGGTTTAACACTCTCTTATGCAAGCTCAGCCTGGATGCGGGCAATGTACTCCGCATACTGGGGATAAGCATCATAAACCGTCTGCACGGCCTCACGGAAGGAGTTGACATCGGGATTCTCTACCACTTCAATGCCGTTGTCCTTGATTTCCTGAAGCTGTCCGGCTTCCTTCTCGGCAACCCATGCGCGTTCAAATTCTGCGGCTTCCTGAGCAGAGTCAAGGAAGATCTGCTGAGTTTCGGCATCGAGAGAATTGAACAGGTCAAGGCTCATCGTGATGATGGCAGTGGAGTAGGAGTGTCTGTCAAGCACGGCGTACTTCTGGTTATACTCCCACATTTTATAGGACCAGATCACGTTGATCGGGTTCTCCTGGCCTTCTACGGTTCCCTGCTGCAGAGCCGTCAGGGTATCCTGCCAGTTCATCGGAACGGCATTGACGTTCAGTGCCTGGAAGGTAGCAGTGTAGACTTCGTTCTCCATCACGCGGAGCTTCAGGCCTGCCACGTCAGCGGCGCAGGTTACGGGTTTGACAGAGTTTGTGATGTTGCGGAATCCGCGTTCTGCATAGGCAAGGCCCTTCAGGTTGGCGTCTTCCAGCGTGTCAAGCAGCTCACGGCCGATCTCACCGTCAAGAATCTTGTAAGCTTCCTCGCCGTTGGCAAAGAGGAACGGCATATCGAGCACGCCCATCATGGCGGAATAGTTGACAAACGGGCCGGCTGTGATAATGCCCATATCCAGCATACCCATGCTCATGCTCTCCAGCATGTCGGCTTCGCCGCCGAGCGTACCGTTGGGATAGATTTCAATTACATATTCTCCACCGGTGCGCTCTTTCACCAGCTCGGCAAACTTCTCTGCCGCGACCTGGAAAGAGTCCTGCTCGTTAACGGTCGTTCCAAACTGCAGCACGGTTTCTGCACTGGCGCTTACAACGCAGCACAGGCACATTGCCACTGCGAGTGCGACAGCAAACAGTTTTGAGACTTTTTTCATTTTCTTTCTCCTTTAATAAATGGTTATATTTTCAAAGCCCGAAGGCGTTTGAAACAGAAAAATGACATTTTCCCGCATGATGCGGGATCCCTTTCTGGATAATGCCCGTATCTTACAACAATTATCATAAGATTGTCAATAAAAATTCCGGGAATTTCCGTTTTTCGCTTCTACTCCGTTCTCTGTGCTTTCTCCAATGCGGCATACGCTCCGCCCCTGGCGAGAAGCTCTGCTCTGGTTCCCTGTTCAACAATGCGCCGATCTTCCACAACCGCAATACGATCCGCATTTCGGATGGTGGAAAGCCTGTGGGCAATCACCACGCAGGTCTTCCCCCGGCTCAGCCGGTCAAGACTCTGTTGGATTTTTTGCTCCGTAACGCTGTCCAGCGCGGAAGTTGCTTCGTCCAGAATCAGAATCGGAGGATTTTTCAGGAAAACCCGGGCAATGGAAATCCTTTGCTTCTGCCCGCCGGAGAGCACAACACCCCGTTCTCCCACGAAGCTCTGATAACCGTCCGGCATGCGCTGGATGTCCTCATGAATTTCAGCCTGAATGGCAGCTTCCACCACTTCCCGGTCGGTCGCATCCAGCCTGCCGTATCGGATATTTTCCAGGATTGTCCCCGCAAAAAGGAAGACGTCCTGCTGGATGATTCCGATGTTCCTGTGCAGGCTTTCCTGGGTCAGTGATCGCACGTCTTTCCCGTCAATCTGTACCGAGCCTTCCGTCACATCATAAAAACGCGGAATCAGATGACAGATTGAGGTTTTTCCTCCTCCCGATAACCCTGCGAGGGCAAACGTCTCCCCGGGAGAAACATGCAATTGCACATCCTCCAGCACGGGCACCCCTTCCACATAAGAGAAACTGACATGGTCAAAACGAATGTCTCCTTTTACGTCCCGCAGTTCCTCGGCATCCGGTGCGTCCTGAATCTCCGGCTTCGTTCTCATCAGTTCCACAAACCGTGCGAAACCGGCGCTTCCCTGGGCATACACCTCCATAAACTGTACCAGCTTCCGCACAGGTGATGTAAATGCCGATACGTAAAGAGTAAACGTCAACAGATCGACAAAGCCGAGTTCCCCGCGCATAATCAAAAATCCGCCGAAGCTGACGACAGCCACCTGCATCATTCCCACCGTTGCCTCAATTCCCGCGTTGAACAATCCCATGGCCCGGTAGTAGCGGACCTTGCTCTTTTTAAAGGCTTCATTGGCGCGATCAAACTTCTCGTCTTCCGCCTTTTCTGCCGCAAAAGCCTTTGAGGTGCGGATGCCGGAAATGCCGCTTTCAATCGCTGCGTTGATCTCTCCTGTCTTCACTTTTACGTCTTTGTTTGCCTGCTGCATATGTAGCCGCTGCCGGATCGAAAAGATCACGCAGATCGGCAGCAGCACCATCAGCACCAGCGTCAGCTTCACATTGATGGTCAGCAGAATCACCATCGCACCGAGCAGAGTGACTCCGCAGGTAAGGAGATTCTCAGGCCCGTGATGAGCAAGCTCCACAATTTCAAACAGGTCGTTGGTTACCCGCGCCATCAGCACGCCTGTCCGATTCCGGTCAAAAAAAGAAAAGGATAGCGACTGCATGTGCTGAAAGACATCCCGCCGCATATCCGCCTCCACAAGCGTCCCCATCCGGTGCCCGATAATCGTCACCAGATACTGGAACCACGCCCGCAACAGATAGCAGAGAAACAGCAATCCCATGATCAGGAAAAATGTCCGAAACTGCTTCTCGGGCAGCAGTGTGTTCATGGTATGCCTTGTGACATAAGGAAACACCAGATCAACCAGTGCAACGGCAAGGGAAAGCGCCATATCAAGGGCAAATGCCTTCCGATGCGGTTTAATATACGAAGCAAAGACAGAAAGGTTGCTCCGGCTGAAATCAATTTCTCTCTTCAAACCTCTTCCCTCCTTCTGGTCGTTTTATTATGCCACATCAGCACAGTTATCACAATCTTTTTTTCAAAAAACCTTTTTCTTCCCTGGTCTGAAAGCAGAAGAACGCCGCTTGACAGCCGCACCCTTTTGTTTTAGAATTCCTTCTATATTGTATGATAGTTTATGAATCGAAAGAGCTTGATAAAATGGTGGTTCAGCAACCTAAAAAAACAACAGCAAGGGATATGACGGTCGGCTCGATCTTCGGGCAGCTTGTTCTCTTTTCTCTCCCGCTCATGCTCGGCAATATTTTCCAAATGCTTTACAATACGGTCGATTCCATCATTGTCGGCAATTTTGTAAGCAAGCAGGCCCTTGCCGCCATCGGATCTACAACGATGATCACCAATATGATGGTGTTCTTTTTCAACGGCTTTTCCATCGGAGCCGGTGTGACGATCGGGCAATATTTCGGCGCACGGGACATGGATAAGCTCCATCGCGCCATTGAAACCACAATGGCTGCAACCTTTCTATTAAGTGTTGTTTTCTCTGTGGTCGGTGTCGCCCTTGTCCGGCCGCTCTTAAGCCTGATGAGCACCCCGGAGGACGTCCTTGCCGATGCCACTGTTTACCTGCGGATCTATATCGGCGGCATTTCCGGTCTGCTGATTTACAACATGGGCAGCGGTATTCTGCGCGCAGTGGGTGATTCTACCCGTCCCCTTTACTTTCTCATTCTCACCAGCATCCTGAATATCGTGCTGGATCTTTTCTTCGTCATCGTCCTGAAATCCGGCATTGCCGGAGCTGCCATAGCTACCATTCTCTCACAGTTCCTCTCCGGAGTTTTGATTCTGGTTCTTCTGACGCGTACGAAGGATATCTATCGCCTCAACTGGCGGGAGCTTCGACTGGACTTTCCGATTCTTCGAAAAATTTTTGCCGTGGGCATGCCTGCCGCCATCCAGTCCGTGATAACAGCTTTTTCCAACATCTTTGTCCAGGGCTACATCAACATCTTCGGCTCTGACTGTATGGCAGGCTGGAGCAGTTATAACAAGCTCGACCAGTTCATCATGCTGCCCATGCAGAGCATGGCCATGGCCGCTACAACCTTCGTCAGCCAGAACGTCGGCGCAGGAAACGACAAACGGGCGGACCGTGGCACGGTTTCTGCCCTTTGCCTGACCTGCGGAATCACCGGCGTCATTATCGCACTTCTGATTCTGTATGCTCCGAACGCTGTCCGGCTTTTTTCTCCGGATCCCGCAGTGATCTCTTACGGCGTTCTTTTCATCCGCACCAATGTGGCGTTTCTGCTGTTCAACTGTATCAATCATGTGCTGGCCGGTGCCCTTCGCGGGCGGGGTGACTCCCGAGGGCCCATGATCATCATGCTCTCCACGTTCGTCGGTCTCCGTCAGGTTTATCTTTTTATCGTCACGCATTTCATTGCCAACACGCCCCGCATTGTCGGGTTCGGGTATCCGGTAGGCTGGTTTGCCTGCTGTGTGATTGAGCTGCTCTATTTTATGATTCATCGTCGCAGACGCCTGCGTGCTGCGGGTGCAGAAATGTGAGGTTTTTATGGAAAAGAAAGAGTATGCGGTAGAGCTGAAACACAACGGCTGCAATTGTGCACAGGCAGTGCTCTGCGCCTTTGCAGAAGAATCCGGTTTTCCGGTTGAAACGCTGAAGCAGGTCGGCGCTGCTTTCGGGGGCGGCATGGGTTGTATGGAAGGCACCTGCGGTGCCCTCTGCGGTGCCGAAATGCTTCTAGGCCTTGCCCGTTATAGCGGGAAGCCTCTCGGCCGTGACGCTGCTGCCCTTCATAAAGCGTTTGCAAACACTTGCGGCGCAACCCTCTGCAAGGATCTGAAAGGCCGCGACACCGGCGTCGTCCTCTGCTCCTGTGATGATTGCGTCCGCAACGCCGCCGCCCTGGCAGAGGAAATGATCTTTTCGAACCGGTAACGATCCCTTTTTGTCTTTCCGGGTACTCGTCAGCCAAAACACGAATTGAAAAAGCAGATCGTGCGAAACTTCTTTCCGCACGGTCTGCTCTTTTTCTTTTATGTTTTTTCTGTTTTTTCCGCCTTCGCAGCAGCTTTTTCTTCCTTCTTTGCTTTCCGTTTTTCCCGGCGTTTCGCATTGAAGAAGATCGCTTTTATCAACGCGATCACCGCAATGACAATTAGCAGCAGGAACAAAAGCACCGGGAGTGCTTCCACAAAGCTGACGAACAACTCGCCCAGGTTTTCAATTCCGTATTGGAAGGCTTCGGAAATTTTCTCACCGTAGGATTTCGTTTTGGACGGCGTGTACTCGCTCACTTCATTAATGGTCAGATAAAGCGTCGACCAGCTGACGCGTCTGTCCCAACCGCGCAGGGAAGTCTGCAGGCTTTCAATCCGATACCGCACTTCTGTGAGTTCATTTTCAATCTCAATCACATCCGAAACGGTCTCCGCCTTGTCCAGCAGTTCCGTCAGCCGTTTCTCCTGGGCCTGATAGGTTTCCAGCCGGGCTTGTGTGTCATAATACTGCGATGTTACATTTTCGGTGTAAACATGGCTGTACGGAATGTTGCCGAGAGAGGAAAGATCATTCATCATGCTGTTGAACTTTCCGTTCGGTACGCGCACCGTATAGGAAGCGTTGCGGTTCGTTTTGTTTCCTCTGGAAATGCTGGAATATTTTGCTCCGTTCACACTGCTGGACTCCACCCAGCCGCCGTAGGTTTCAATCATCGTGTCCAGCGCTGCAATGGTGGCATCAAATTCCGTCGTCTCAACCGTAGCATCGGCAGAATAGATGATCTTTTCCGGATTCAGATCGGAAGAAGTGTCTCCGCTCTTTTCCTCCCGTCCGCTTCCGTTCTCCACCTTGGCCGACGTTGCTGCAGCTGGCATCGGAGCCGGTGCAAACCCGCCGTAATCTCCCATGGCTACAGCTTCTTCGTTATAGTCGAACATGGCGTAATTGCTCGCCTGATAAGCAGTTCCGGGTGCATATCCATCGTCTGTCTGGTGGCTCTTCGCTGATCCGCAGGCGCAGAGGGATAGCATCAGGATGATACATAAAATCGCTGAAAGAATCCGCTTTGTCTGCTTCATGGTTCCAATCTCCTTTTTTATTTTTGTGAAATGAGATTACAAACAATGTATTGGCTCAACAGCATACCCGCTGTTGCCGTAACCCAGACAAGAGACCCCGGCACACTTCTCCGCCCCGGAGGAGGTGCTTCCATCTGCATCGGTTCCATCGGTTCCTCGGGCGAAAACACCACCGGATGGTGTTCGATGCCCCTGGCACGCAACTCTTTCCGCATCACGCGGGCAAGTGCATCCCCGTATGTTTGGGAAATATCCGTAATCCGCAGGAGCTGAGCATCCTTTTTGTTTCCGGTCCCCATGGAGGAGATCAGCGGGATTTCTCTCTCCCGGCAGGTCTCAATCAGATCCAGCTTGCAGGATACAAGGTCGATACAGTCCGCCACAAAGTCATATGGCTTTTCCCCTTCCGGGAAAAACCGTTCCCTGCTTTCGGCATTGTACAGTTCTTCTCTTGGAAAAAGGCGGATCTCCGGGTTGATCTCCCGTATGCGCTCCTCCATCACCGCAGCCTTTGCTCTGCCGGTATTCTTCCACAGTGCTTCCGACTGTCTGTTTATGTTGGTGACGGAATAGACATCGCTGTCCACCAGGGTCAACGTGCCGATGCCGGATCTCGCCAGCGCTTCCGTACACCAGGAGCCCACGCCGCCCAGCCCGAAAACAGCTACGTGGCTTTTTGCAAGGGCATCCAATGCCTCTTCGCCGAGGAGCATTCCTGCTCTTAAAAACTGTTCTTTCATCATCTGCCTGTACAATACCTTAAAAAGATTCTTCTTTTGTGAACGAATCGTTTCCCGACCAATAATTTTTTGTAAATATGGTGTTCAGCTCACTTCCAGTGCCTTCTGGGCGCTGGAAAGCATCAGCTTGATGCGGTTGAGCTGGTTGACCTCCGATGCCCCCGGATCATAGTCAACAGCCACCACATTCGCCTGCGGATAGCGGGTTTTCAGCGCTTTGATGACGCCCTTGCCCACCACATGGTTCGGCAGGCAGGCAAACGGCTGGATACAGACAATATTCGGCGTGCCGCTGGAAATCAGCTCAGCCATCTCACCCGTGAGAAACCAGCCTTCCCCATACTGGTTGCCGATGGAGAGCATCGGCTTTGCCATGGCCGCAATTTCCTTGATGGAAGGGGGCGGGGCAAACCGGCGGCTCTTCTTCAAAGCATCCAGGGCAGGCTTTCGCAGGGCATAAATCATCTTGACGCCGACATCCGCAATCATCTGCGATACCATGCCCTTGCCGAGATACTTGTGCTTATAATCAGAGTTGTACACACTGTAATTCAGAAAATCCATCAGATCCGGAACCACCGCTTCGGCGCCTTCCTTTTCCAGCAGTTCCACCAGATGGTTGTTAGCCAGCGGCATATATTTGACGAGTATTTCCCCCACAATGCCGACTCTTGGTTTGCGAACTCCCTCGCGAATCGGCAACGCATCAAATGCTTTCACAATTCCGCTGCAGACCTTTCGGTATCCGTTCCATCCCATGTGCGGTTTGGTAATTGAGTCGATTGCTATCTTCTCCCACTTCCGGTGCAGGGCATTTGCTGCGCCCGCCTCTTTCTCATAAGGTCTTACGTGATAAAGGCAGCGCATAAAGAGGTCTCCGTACACAATGGCTTTTCCGGCGTCCGCAATCATGGGCATCGAGAGTTTAAACCCGGGGTTCTTTTCCATGCCGTTTGCATTCAGGGAGATGACCGGAATATGGCTCATGCCGGCCTTGTCCAGTGCCCGGCGGATAAAGCCCACGTAATTGCTCGCTCTGCAGCATCCGCCCGTCTGCGTCATCATAATGGCGAGCTTATCCGTATCGTATTTTCCGGAAAGCACCGCATCCATGATCTGCCCGACGGTAATAATGGAGGGATAGCAGGCATCGTTGTTTACAAACTTCAGCCCCATGTCAATAGCGGCGCGGTTGTCGTTTTCCAGCACCACCACATGGTAGCCATACTTCCAAAATACCGGCTGCAGAATTCCGAAATGAATCGGGCTCATCTGAGGAGCGAGAATCGTCCAGCCCTCGCGGTGCATTTCCTCACTGAAAATCGTTCTGTGGTAAGCTGCATCCGATTTTTGCGGGACAATTCCCTTTTCCCGCCGCTGTGCCATGGCAGAGAGCAGGCTTCTGATCCGGATTCTTGCAGCCCCGAGGTTGTTGACTTCGTCAATTTTCAGCACCGTATACATTTTTCCGCTGCCTTCGAGGATCTCGCTGACCTGGTCCGTCGTTACGGCATCGAGCCCGCATCCGAAAGAATTGAACTGTACCAGCTCCAGGTTTTCTCTTGAGCGCACAAACTCCGCTGCGTTATAGAGCCTTGAATGGTACACCCACTGGTCCGTTACACGCAGAGGCCGCTCCGGCTTTTCCAGCATCGGCAGGCTGTCCTCCGTCAACACCGCAAGCCCGTAAGATGCAATCATTTCCGGAATACCGTGGTTGATTTCCGGGTCGACATGATACGGCCTTCCCGCAAGGACGATACCGGCTTTTCCGTTTTCTTCCAGCCACTGCAGCGCTTCCCGGCCTTTTTCTTTGACGTCATTTTTCGCCTGTGCCTGTTCCTGCCAGGCAACTCTCACTGCCTTTCTGACCTCGCCTTCCGGTATGTTCCACTCTTCCTTGCAAACCTCAATCAGCCGTTCCGCGGCAGTTTTCTCGCTGGTAAAGGCGATGAAAGGCCGGATAAAGTGGACTTCTCCCCGTGTGATCGGTTCCACATTATTTTTCAGGTTTTCCGCATATGACACCACAATGGGGCAGTTGAAATGATTCTGCGCAACCGAACTCTCCTGCCGTTCATAAAACACACAGGGATGGAAGATGGTTTGAATGCCGTGGTTGATCAGCCACTGCACATGCCCGTGGCTGAGCTTGGCCGGGTAACACTCCGATTCGGAGGGAATGCTCTCCATTCCGCCCTCGTACAACCGATGGCTTGAAGCGGGAGACAGCACAACCCGGAATCCGAGTTTTGTAAAAAACGTAGCCCAGAAGGGGTAGTTTTCATACATGTTCAGCACACGGGGAATCCCGATCTCTCCGCGGGGTGCGTCCTTAAGCGGCGGATATCGGAACATACGCTCCAGCTTATAACGTACCAGATTCGGCACATCGTCCTTTCTGGCGCTGCCGCCGGCTCCCCGTTCACAGCGGTTTCCGGTAATATGTCTTTCTCCGGTGGGAAAGCGGTTAATGGTCAGCATGCAGTTGTTGGCGCATCCGCCGCAGTGCCTTGTCTCCGTGGTATAGGAGAGCTTCAGCAGCTCTTCCATCGGCAGCATCGTTGTCACCTGCCCGTGATAATGCTGCCGTGCAATCAGCGCCGCCCCGAAGGCTCCCATAATGCCGGAAATATCCGGGCAGACCGCTTCCGCACCGGCAATGGTTTCGAATGCGCGAAGCACCGCTTTGTTGTAAAACGTTCCGCCCTGTACAACCACGTGCTTCCCCAGCTCCTCCGGTGAGGACAGTTTAATCACTTTGTAAAGCGCATTGCGGATGACGGAGCAGGCAAGGCCGGCAGAAATATCCTGTACCGTTGCCCCCTCTTTCTGTGCCTGCTTGACGTTGGAATTCATGAAAACCGTGCATCGTGTTCCGAGATCAATCGGATGGGGTGCAAAAAGTGCCTCTTTTGCAAATTCCGCAGCTGTATAGCCGAGTGATTGGGCAAAATTTTCAATAAACGATCCGCACCCTGACGAGCACGCTTCGTTCAGCAGAATATTATCAACCGAACCGTTTTTCAGCCGGATGCATTTCATGTCCTGTCCGCCGATATCCAGCACACAGTCTACCTTCGGGTCAAAGAAGGAAGCTGCCGTGCAGTGGGCAATGGTTTCCACCTCGCCCTCATCCAGACGAAACGCTGTCTTCAGAAGGCTTTCCCCGTATCCCGTAGAGCAGGAACGCACAATTTTTGCTTCCGCAGGCAATTTCTCCTTCAGTTCCGCCATAGCCCGCATTGCCGCCTGAATCGGGGAGCCCTGGTTGCTGTCATACCACGAAAACAGCAGTTCTCCCGCCTGTCCGATCAGGGCAAGCTTCGTCGTTGTTGATCCGGCATCGATCCCGAGGAAGCACTCTCCCCGGTAGCTTTCAATCTCTGCCTTCGGCACAACGGCGCGCTCATGGCGTGCGCAGAAAGCGGCATACTCTTCTTCATTGGCAAAAAGAGGCTCCATCCGCTTCAGCTCAAACGCCATCGGCACGCCCTCCCGCAGGCGATCAATCAGCTCCTCGATCGGGCGCGGATCCGTGTCATTCGCTTCCAACGCCGCTCCGATCGCTGCGAACAGATGGGAATTTTCCGGGTCGACGATGGTTTCTTCCGTCAGCTTCAGCGTACGGATAAAGGCCTGCTTCAGTTCCGGCAGGAAGTGCAGCGGCCCCCCGAGAAAAGCCACACATCCGCGAATCGGTTTCCCGCAGGCAAGGCCGGAGATCGTCTGGTTGACCACTGCCTGAAAAATAGAGGCTGCCAGATCCGCCTTCGTTGCTCCTTCGTTGATCAGCGGCTGAATATCGCTCTTGGCAAAAACCCCGCAGCGTGCCGCGATCGGGTAAATCTGTTTGTAATGGGCAGCTTCCTCATTCAGCCCGGAAGCGTCTGTCTGCAGGAGGGATGCCATCTGATCGATAAAAGCGCCCGTTCCTCCGGCGCAAATGCCGTTCATCCGTTCTTCCAGCCCGCCGGTGAAGTAAATGATCTTTGCATCTTCTCCGCCGAGCTCAATCGCAACATCGGTCTGAGGGGCAGCTTTCTGCAGTGCGGAAGCGACCGCTACAACTTCCTGCACGAAACGGATCCCGAGGCTTTTTCCGAGATTGATGGAACCGGACCCGGTAATATTCACTTTCAGGAGGCAGTCTCCCACCTGTGCTTTTGCCTCTTCCAGAAGGGCACACAAAGTCGGCTGTATTTCCGCGTGATGCCGCCTGTATTCTCCGTATTGTACCGTATCCTGATCATCGAGAACCGCAAGCTTAATCGTTGTGCTGCCGATGTCGATGCCCGCCCGATAAGTTTTCATGCTTTTTCCTTCTTTGCTCTGGTCATTCTGTTTTTCTGTGAAGATTTCTTAACCTGTTAGCACAAAAGCTGCCATGGTTTCCATGGCAGCCTTTGGAATGTCATTCCCGATCTCAGGCCGTCTTTCCGGCAAGGCGATAGAAGAACTTCGTTGTTGCTTCCATTCCTTCGGTCAGAGAAGTAAGCCACTCGCTCATCTTTTCGCTGGCAATATAGCTTCTTCCGGTCTCGTTATTGGCAGGATCTCCTTCTCCCACGAAGTACATCACATGGTATCCTGCATAGCTTGCGCTCTCTCCGTATACAATAGCAGTGTCTCCGCTCTTGCGGTTTTCGTCAAAGCAGAACGCATCAAATTCTTCCACCATCTGCCCCTGCATCACGCTGTCATAAAGGCCGCCGTTAGTGTTGGAGCCGGGATCTTCGGAGTATTCCTCCGCCAGAGCTGCAAAACTCTCTTCCGTCTTGTCGCCCTCTTCCCATTCTTTCAGGATTTCTTCGGCCTTAGCTTTGGCGGCTTCCTTCGCTTCGTCCGTGTAGGTGCCGTCCTCTGCAGCTTCCGCCTTCACCAGAATGTGCCGTACAGCCACCGTGGGGTACTGCTCTTTGATTTCCTCAAGGGTAACTTCTTCGCTCTTCTCTTCTGCAACCTGGTTGTAAACCTTGCTTGCCAGTTCCAGTTCGGTTGCATACTTCTTCACGCTGTTGACATTATTGCCGATGCCGTAGTTGGCAGCAATAAATTTGTCTGCACTGCCGTATCCGTAAGATTTCGCTGTTTCCTCCAGGGAGGAGAAGCTGTCTTCCACGGCCTGCTTCTCTTCGTCCGTCAGGGCGATGCCGTTTTCAGAGGCATATTTGCCCAGAGCAATGTTCTGTTTCAGGGAATTGATTGCCTGATCGAGGAAATAATCCTTCCAGGTTCCTTCTCCCATGGAGCTCTGCTGGCTGCCGAGCCCGGAAAGGCCGTACTGGGTGTCAAGCCCGAAGAGGCTTGCATAGCTGCCGTAATTGTTGACAAAGCTCTGATACTGGTTGGCATAGGCATAGGTCACTTCTGCCGGGCTGAAGTTTCTGTCGTCTATGGTCACGGCTGTCGTTTTTGTATAAAGAACCGTGGAATTGAGGATAAAGATCAGCACAATCAGTGCTATAATGCCGATCCCCGCCCAGGTCCATCTTCTTTTGCTGACAGCCTGCTTTTTTGCTTCTTCCTGTGCCGCAATGGTCTTTTTGTCCGTGCCGGCTTCCCGTGCCGCCTGGCGGACTTTCTTTTCTGTTGATGCGCTCATGTTGATTACTTCCTTCTTTTTAAAATTTCCTGCTTTTTAAGGATAAAATATCTAAAGAAACAATTCCTGAACAAACTGGAATTACCCTTATTGTTTCTCGGCGGCTCTCATCGCCAGATAGGCGTTGATAAACCCGTCAAGATCTCCGTTCATCACATTGTCGATATTGCCGTCTTCATAATCTGTGCGGTGATCTTTCACCAGCTGATACGGCATAAATACGTAAGACCGGATCTGGCTGCCCCATTCGATTTTCATCTGTACGCCTTTGATATCGCTGATTTTTTCCAGATGTTCCCGCTCTTTGATCTCGGCGAGCTTGGCACGCAGCATATTTTTGCAGTTTTCCAGGTTCTGGAAGTGGCTTCGCTCCACCTGGCTCGCCACCACAATTCCCGTGGGGATATGCGTCAGCCGTACTGCAGAAGAGGTTTTGTTAACCTTCTGCCCGCCTGCGCCGGAGGATCGATACACATCCATCTTGATATCCTCGTCGCGCAGTTCAATCTCGCTGTCGTCGCTGATTTCCGGCATCACTTCGAGTGCCGCGAAGGAGGTGTGCCTTCTGCCTGCAGCATCGAACGGGGAAATGCGCACGAGGCGGTGAATTCCGTTCTCGCTCTTGAGGAACCCGTAGGCATTTTCTCCCTCAATCATAATCGTGGCGCTTTTCAGCCCGGCCTCATCTCCGTCGAGATAGTCCATCAGGCGCACTTTGTACCCATGCCTGTCTGCCCACATGTTGTACATGCGGTAGAGCATCGAAGCCCAGTCCTGCGCTTCCGTTCCGCCCGCTCCTGCATGAAAGGTCAGAATCGCATTGTTGGCGTCATATTCTCCCGTCAGCAGGGTGCTCAGCCTCGTTGCTTCCAGTTCTTTTTCAAAAGAGCTGTACTCTTCCTGCAGTTCCTCCAGCATGGAATCATCGTTTTCTTCAATGGCCATCTCGCAGATTGCCATCATGTCATCCCAGGTGGAACAAAGCGCGGCATAGTTGTCCGTTTTGCTTTTCAGGGTCTTCAGCCTCTTCTGGACCTTCTGGCTTTTCTCCACATCATTCCAGAAGCCTTCCATCTCACTGGCCCGCTCCAGCTCTTCAATCTCCTTGCTCGCCGCTTCCAGCTTCAGGGCATCTTTTAAAGCCTCAAGCGCAGGCCGGATGTTATTCAGTTTTACTTTGTACTCTTCAAATTCAAGCATTCTTCTTCACAGCCTTACATCATGGTTCTTTTTCCGTTTTTTCTTCATAAATCGGCAGATTGGTATTATACACAAAAATTTCTCTGTTGTAAATGTGTTTTTTCTTTATTATAATTTTCTTAACTCCTTTTATTTTTCAAACGTTCGTGCTATAATAAAGTGATTTTATCTCATGACGGAGGAAAAAGAAGCAATGGCAACGCACTCTCAGGAGCTCAAAATCTTCGCCGGTAACTCCAATCCCAATCTTGCAAAAGATATTTGCAGCAATCTTTTCATGGATCTCGGCAGCGCCACCGTCTCCCAGTTTGCTGACGGGGAATGTTCCATCTCTCTTCAGGAAGCTGTCCGTGGCTGTGACGTTTTCATCATCCAATCCACCTGCAACCACGTCAATGACAACATGATGGAGCTTCTCATCATGATTGACGCCTGCCGCCGTGCATCTGCAGGCCGTATCACGGCTGTTATTCCGTATTTCGGCTATGCCCGTCAGGACCGCAAAGCCAGAAGCCGCGATCCGATCTCGGCAAAGCTCGTTGCAAATCTCATTACGGCAGCCGGTGCGGACAGAGTCCTCACCATGGATCTTCACGCCGCACAGATTCAGGGCTTTTTTGACATTCCGGTCGATAACCTTGCCGGCGGAAACATCTTTGTCAAGCACTACCGCAACCTGATCCGCAAGTCTCCCGATGATTATGTAGTCGTTTCTCCCGATGTCGGCTCTGTCGCCCGGGCACGTAATTTTGCCATGAAGCTTGGTTTGAATCTTGCCATCGTCGACAAACGCCGCGAAAAAGCCAACCAATCTGAAGTCATGAACATCATAGGTAATGTGCAAGGCAAAAACTGCATCATTCTCGACGATATTGTCGATACGGCAGGATCTCTCTGCGGCGCTTCCGCAGCGCTGAAAGAATTCGGCGGTGCAGCCAATATTTATGCCTGTGCCACACACGGCGTGCTCTCCGGTCCGGCACTCGGCAGAATCGCCGAAAGCCCGATCACCGAGCTTCTTCTCCTCGATACCATCCCTTATCCTTCTACAGCGGCTCCTCTGAATAAGATTTCCTACCTGACCACGGCACCGGTTTTTGCAGAAAGCATCCGCCGCATCCATGAAGAGCGTTCTCTCTTCACGGTTGAAAACAACTGACAATGCTTTTTCGCAAACCTTCCGGAATTACCTGGCTGGTCGTCTTTCTCGGCAACCCGGGCCCGAAATATGCCGGGACGCGGCATAACGCCGGTTTTCTCACGGCAGATGCCGCAGAGAAGCGCTACCGGGTCTCCATCAACCGTTCCCGTTTTAAAGCGCTGACTGCCACCTGTGAAATCGGCGGGGAAAAAGTGCTTTTCCTGAAACCGCAGACGTTTATGAACCTCTCCGGCGACGCTGTACAGCAGGCGGTCTCTTATTACAAGCTCCCTGCCGACCATGTTCTCGTCATCTCGGATGAGATGGCGCTTCCTGTCGGCAAGATCCGCATCAAACCCAAAGGTTCTGCCGGCGGGCACAACGGATTGAAGAGCATCATTTCCGTGCTCGGCACAGAGAGCTTCCCCCGCATCCGTCTCGGCGTCGGTGAAGCCCCTCCTGACTTTGATGTGAAAGACTGGGTGCTTTCCACCTTCCGCAACGGGGATGCCGAAGCAATTTCTTCTGCTGCCGAAAAAGCTGCCCAGGCAATCGAAACCTATATCACCCTCGGTCCCGAAAAAGCAATGAACCAATTTAATTAACCATACGGAGGAAAACCACCATGAGCAAAACATGCATTGCCATGCTCCTTGCCGGCGGGCAGGGCTCACGCCTTTACGCCCTCACGCAGGATGTGGCAAAACCCGGCGTCCCCTTTGGCGGGAAGTACAGAATTATCGACTTCCCCCTGTCCAACTGCATAAACTCCGGCATTGATACTGTCGGCGTCCTGACGCAGTACCGCCCCCAGCAGCTGAACAGCTACATCGGCAGCGGCCAGCCCTGGGATCTCGACGTTGATGACGGCGGTGTCTATATTCTTCCGCCTTATCAGACGGCAGGTGAAAAAGGTTCCTGGTTTACGGGTACCGCCAACGCCATTTACCAGAACATCTCGTTCATCGAGAACTACAACCCGGAAAACGTTCTCATCCTCTCCGGCGACCATATTTATAAGATGGACTATGCCGAAATGCTCCGGGAACATCTCGATCATCATGCCGCCCTCACCATCGCTGTTCAGCAGGTATCGATGGAAGAAGCTACCCGCCTCGGCATCATGAGCACCGGCAGCAACGGTTATATCAACGAGTTCGAAGAAAAGCCGGCTCATCCGAAGAGCGATCTCGCTTCCATGGGCATCTACATCTTCAATTGGAAAAAGCTTCGCGAGTACCTGATTGCGGATGAAAATGACCCCAAATCCAGCAAAGACTTTGGTAAGAACATTATCCCTGCCATGCTGGCCGCCGGTGAGAGCTTATGGCCCTACCGCTTCAGCGGTTACTGGCGCGATGTTGGCACCATCACCTCTCTGTGGGATGCCAATATGGACATGCTCTCCACCACTCTGATCAATCTTTACGATCCTTCCTGGCCAATCTACTCCCGCAGCCCGGTCTGCCCGCCGCACTACACCGGTGAAGGTTCTTCGGTGGTGCATTCCATCATCTCCGAAGGCTGTGAAATCTACGGCCGTGTGGAAAATTCCGTTCTCTCCCCTTCCGTCAAAGTCGGGAAAGGCGCAACGGTCCTTTACAGCGTGCTGATGCCCGGTGCCGTTGTTGAGGATGGCGCCACGGTAGAGTATGCCATCATCGGTGAAAGAACCGTTATCCAACGGAATGCACACGTCGGCGCTGAGCCTGACGGTTCCGAAACCTGGGGTGTCGCAACCTGCGGCCCCGATATCCAGATCAAAGAAGGCGCGGCTGTTCCTGCCGGTGCCATGGTTTATACGGGCGAGGAGGTCTGAACGATGAATAATTATCATGGCATTATTTTCGCATACAAATCCTATCCCGAACTGCGTGAGCTCGTTGCGGAACGCACCGCTGCTTCCCTTCCGATCTGCAGCCGTTACCGCCTGATCGACTTTTCGCTCTCTTCCCTGCGCAATGCAGGCATTGTCGATGTCGGTGTGATCATGCAGCGTGACTATCAGTCCCTTCTCGATCACCTCGGCTCCGGTAAGCCCTGGGATATGAGCCGCCGCACCGGCGGGCTGCGGATGCTGCCCCCGTTCGGTCTCCCCGCACACCACAGAGGGGACTATTCCGGCACCATCGAAGCACTCAATGCCGTTTCCTCTTACATTGAAGACATCCCCAAGAAGTACATTGTCCTGATGATCGGCAACCTCTGTGCCAACATCAATCTCCGGGAAGTCTGCCGCGTCCATGAGCAGTCTGATGCCGAGATCACTGCTGTCTGCGCAAACTACGAGCCCGATGTTCTCCACAACCGCTATGTTGTCGGGGAAGACGGATATGTCATGCAATGCCTCTTTGACCGCACGGGTTCCTCCCAGGGCAGCATGCCGGCGCTCGAGTGCTACATCATCAACAAGGATACGCTCCTTCGGATGATGGACCGCTGCCGCGCCCTCGACAAGTACCGCTTCCATCAGGATGCCATCTCCATGTTCCTCCGGGAAGGCGGCAAAATGGGCACTTACATCCATCGCACCTATGCCCGCGTCATCAAGGATGTGGACGGTTACTATGCCGCCAACATGGATCTTCTCGATCCTGTCAACCGCGCCTCCCTCTTCCCGGCTTCCCGCCCGGTCCGCACCAAGCTGGAAAGCGGCGTGAGCACTTATTACGGCACGGAAGCTGTCTCCAAAAACAGCCTGGTTGCTGATAACTGCATCATTGAAGGTTCACTCGAAAACTGCATTGTCTTCACCGGTGTGCATGTCGGCAAAGGTTCCGTGCTGAAAAACTGCATCATCATGAAAGACGGTGTTGTCGGCAATGACACGCATTTAGACTATGTCATTGCAGATAAGGATGTAACCTTCTCTTCCAACCTCGCCATAACGGGCACCCAGCGCCTTCCCATTGTCGTGCCGAAAGGGGCAGAGGTATAATCTCCCTCGCGTAATCCTTCTTCCCGTGATGAAATTGATCGCGGGAAGAAGAATCCTATATTAGTAAGGAGTAAGTACAACATTGAACAACAGCTTTATTACCCGTGATGAAATTCGTTCCGTTATTGAAGACAAACTGTGTGCCGTCTTCAGCGTAACCAGTGA
Source organism: Oscillospiraceae bacterium (assembly GCA_017469115.1). Taxonomy (GTDB): domain Bacteria; phylum Bacillota; class Clostridia; order Oscillospirales; family Oscillospiraceae; genus Limivicinus. The sequence continues at coordinate 455 of JAFUGY010000003.1, read as the reverse complement.
AACCGCCACCAACGACCAGATCTTCCAGGCCTCCGCGATTGTCGTTCGTGAACTGATGAGCCGCTTTCTTGCGGTGAAGGATCCCCGCGAAAACGAAAAAGAAGTTCATTATATGTCCATGGAATTTCTTCTCGGCAGAAGCCTTATGAAAAATGCCTTTAATCTCGGCGTTTCCGAGGCACTGATCGGTGCTCTGCAGGATATGGGTCGCGAGCCCGCCGATATTTTTGAAGCGGAGCCGGATGCCGGCCTCGGCAACGGCGGTCTCTGCCGTCTGGCTGCCTGCTATCTGGAGAGCATGACGACGCTCGGCCTCACGGGCACGGGATATTCCATCTGCTATGAGCTCGGCATTTTCCGGCAGCTCTTCCGCGACGGTCGGCAGACGGAGGTTGCCGACAACTGGCGTACCGCAATGGACAGCTGGCTGATCCCGCGTTATGAAGACGCCGTTG
>JAFUGY010000107.1 GCA_017469115.1 Oscillospiraceae bacterium | reverse complement strand
GTCTTCTCCAACGAAGCCGGCCTCGGCTCCGCGCCGATTGCTCACGCTGCCTCCTCTACCGAAGAACCCTGCGAGCAGGCCATCTGGGGTGTGTTTGAAGTGTTTATTGATACCATCGTCATCTGCAGCATCACCGCTTTCGCCGTGCTTCTCTCGGGCATTCTCGGCACAGAGGGCGGGCTGGGAGCATTCACTTCCAAAGGCGCTGCGGCAGCAGCAGCCTTCAACGCCATTCTCCCCGGCACGCTGGGCGGAAAGATTATTGAGCTGAGCTTGCTGTTCTTCGCCCTGTCCACTATCCTCTCCTGGGCGTACTACGGAGAAAACTGCTGGCTGTATCTCACCAATAACAACAGCACAGTAGTGCTGATTTATAAGATTGTCTTCTCTCTGGTCTGCATCGTCGGCGCCATGGGTTCGGGCACTTTGATGTGGGATATTGCAGACACGCTGAACGGGCTTATGGCAATCCCCAACCTGATTGCCTTGCTGATGCTCTCCGGAACTGTTGCCGCAATTACGAAGAAGTATTTCTCCTCCCATTTGCTGAAGAACAAATAAAGAAACAGCTTGTAAAAGGCTAATTCCCTTGGGGGACCACTCCCCCATTCACCCACTCCCCCATTCCTATGTGCAAGCATACAAAGGGGGAGTGGTTCTTTTTAGATTGAAAATGCCCTGCTCGCCCTATTCGCCCTACTTGCCCTATTCGCCCTCAAAATGCACATGAAAATGAAAAGATTTTGTGGACATCGGAAAAAACTTGTGCTATAATACGCTTTGCTGACGCAGGGTTGGTATATCGGTATTACTCCAGCTTCCCAAGCTGGCTAGGCGGGTTCGACTCCCGTACCCTGCTCCAACAGAAAAATCGGACCCCCTTCGGGATCCGATTTTGTTTTTCTAAGAGACAAGGGCACCATGCCCGAAAACTGAAATTGATTCAATGCAGGAGGTAGTATCATGCAGAAGCTGGAAAAACAGTATCACATTCAATGCGTGGAAGGCGATGTCGGCCGGTATGTAATCCTGCCAGGGGATCCCGGGAGATGCCCTGCTATTGCAGCGTTGTTTGACAACGCCTATCATGTAAGCCAGAACCGGGAATACAACATTTATACCGGAACTCTGCTCGGAGAAAAAGTAAGCGTATGCTCAACCGGAATCGGCGGCCCGTCTGCCGCGATTGCAATGGAGGAATTGCACAACATCGGCGCAGACACGTTTATCCGCACAGGAACCTGCGGCGGCATTGATCTGGACGTACAGTCAGGCGATGTGGTGGTGGCGACGGGAGCAATCCGCTTTGAGCACACCAGCAGAGAATATGCACCGATTGAATATCCTGCGGTGGCAGACTTCGGCATCACTCACGCCCTGTGGCAGGCCTCGCTTGCGCTGGGATATCGCACACACACGGGTGTTGTGCAGTGCAAAGACAGTTTTTACGGGCAGCACAGCCCGGGGCGGATGCCGGTTTCGTATGAATTGCTGGAGAAATGGGAAGCCTGGAAGCGCCTGGGCGTAAAAGCTTCCGAGATGGAATCGGCCGCGCTGTTTGTTGTGGCAGATACCTTGCACTGCAGATGCGGTTCCTGCTTCCATGTGGTTTGGAATCAGGAACGGGAAGCTGCGGGGCTGGACCAGAAAATGAGTGAAGATACGTCTTCCTCCGTCAAGGTTGCTGTGGAAGCAATGAAGATTCTGATCTATCAGGACAAAGAGAAGGCAGGACACAGCAACGCATGAAGTATCTCGAAGTTACCATGAATCTGCCCGGGGCAGAAATCGATCTACGCTGCAGTGAACTGGAAGAGCTGGGAGTAAACGGCTTTATTATCGAAGACGAGGAAGACTTTCGGACTTTTCTGGAAAACAATCATCAGTACTGGGATTATGTGGATGAATCGCTGGCTGCAAAATACAACGGGTTAAGCAGAATCAAGTTTTATTTTTCCGATGATGAAGCCGGAAAACACCAGCTGAAAACCGTTTTGGAGAGATATCCCGAGTGTGTGGTTTCCTCCGTGCAGGACAGCGACTGGGAAAACAACTGGCGTGAATATTACAAGCCGATTGAAATCGGAGAAAAGCTTGTTGTTGTGCCGGAGTGGGAAGCCATCCCGGAAGACGGGCGGCTGCCGCTGATGCTCGACCCCGGTTTGATTTTCGGCACGGGAAGCCATGCGACCACCAGAATGTGCCTCTGCGCGCTGGAAAAGTATTCCGCACCGGAGGCGAAAGTGCTTGACCTTGGGTGCGGAAGCGGAATTCTAGGGATCGGAGCACTTGTGCTGGGATGTGCGGAATGCACCGGTGTGGATATTGACCCGAAAGCCCCAGATGTTGCCTGCGCCAACGCTGCTTTGAACGGAATTGGGACCGATCGGTTTCACGTTTATGCGGGAGATGTTCTGCAGGACAGCACAATGGTGAAAAAGCTCGGCAGCGGATACGATCTTGTGCTGGCAAACATTGTTGCAGACGTTATCATCGCACTTGCTCCGCGGGTGAAATCCTTTTTAAAGGAAGACGGAACATTTATCTGCTCCGGCATCATTGACGGGCGTGAAAAGGAAGTGCTTTCTGCTTTGAAGCAGGCAGGCTTTGCAATAGCGGAGCATCTGCACGAAGAAGAATGGAATGCATTTGTATGCAAAATGGTGTAAGGCCTGAGCCTTACACCATTTTTTGATTCAGATCGGAAGCAATTTGTTTTTCCAAGGCAGATGCGGTTTTGGCATCAGGAGCTGTAACGGAAAGATAGGTTTTGAGCTTCGGCTCCGTTCCACTGGGACGAACCACAACACTGCAGCCTCCGGAAAGCCGGAACTTCAGCACATCGGATTTGGGAAGGCCGTCCACCCCGAGCGAGTAATCCGTCAGGCCTTCTACTTGAAGATTACCGAAGGAGTTTGTCCCTTTCCGGAAGGAAGCCATGATTTGCTGCATCTTTTCAAATCCGGCACTCCCCTCAAATTCATAAGAGTGGAGCGTATTCATACAAAATCCATAGGTCTGAAACAGTTCTTCCAATTTCTCGAGAAGCGAAATGCCGCGCGTTTTATAAAAAGCAAACATCTCACAAATCATCAGAGCTGCATCGACGGCATCTTTATCACGGATGTAGGAGCCCGTCAGATAACCATAGGATTCTTCGAAGCCAAGAATAAAGTCGGATGCTCTCCCCTGCTTTTCCAGATTGCCAATCACTTCTCCGATATATTTGAAGCCCGTGAGAACATTTACCGTCTCCACCCCATAGTGTGCAGCAATTTTCTCAGCGAGATCCATCGTCACAACCGTTTTGACAAAGACAGGATGCGGCGGCATCTTCCCATGCTTCAGGCGCTGGGAACAAATATAATCGAGCAAAAGCAGCCCCACTTCATTGCCGGTCAGAAGCCGGTACCCTTCCGGCGCCTTCACAGCAATCCCACAGCGGTCACAATCCGGATCGGTGGCAAGCAGGAGATCTGCCCCGGTTTCCTCACAACGCCGAATGCCGAGTTCCATTGCCTCACGGATCTCCGGATTGGGATAGGGACAGGTGGGAAATCTTCCATCCGGATGCTCCTGCTCCGGGACCATCTGAATATCGGTAAAGCCGGATTCCCGCAGGGCTCTCGTGACAGGCTTCAAACCGGTGCCATTTAACGGGGTATAGACAATGGTGACATCACGGTTGATTACATCCCCGAAGAGAACGGACTGATGCTTCACCTCCTCGGTAAAGGAAGTATATACCTCCTCCGGTATCAACCGGATCAGGCCGGAAGCCAAAGCTTCATCGAACACAGCCTGCTTCACATCGGCAAACAAGTCAAGTTTGTTGATCCGGGCAAGAATCTCTGATGCGGCTGCCGACGTAATCTGACATCCGTCCGCCCCATAGACCTTATAACCGTTGTATTTGGACGGATTATGCGAGGCTGTTATCATAATGCCGGCGCTGCAGGAAAGAGACCGCACGGCATAACTAAGGCAGGGCGTCGGCATCAGCTCAGGGTAGAGCCACACCTGAATGCCATTGGCAGCAAAAACCGAAGATGCGGTTTTGCTGAACACATCACTTTTCAGGCGGCTGTCGTACCCGACTGCAACAGACGGCACAGGAAAATGCTCTTTCACATAATTTGCCAGTCCCTGACTTGCTTTTGCAACCGTGTAGAGGTTCATCCGGTTCGTCCCTGCGCCGAGGACGCCGCGAAGGCCCCCGGTTCCAAAGGCGAGATCTCGATAGAACGCATCTTCTTTTTCGGCGTCACTCATTGAGAGGAGTTCGGCTCTGATTTCTTTATCCTCTGCCAGTTCAAGCCAACGGGCATATTCTTTTAAATAATCCATGAAAACCTTCTTTATCACCAGATGAAAGGAAAACCATACTCAGCAGGACAGAACTCAAAGATCGGAATAAAGATCCTGCCGATAAACGCCGGAATCTATCAGCTTTTTGAAGCTGGCCACGACAGCGGGTTTGTCCTCTTTGTAGGTAACGCCAAACCAGGAATCACGTGTTTCGAGAACCTTGACGCTGATTTTGCCTTCCCGCAGGAGCTGCCCGATATAGATCGGCAGCAGATACTCGGCTTTCATCGGATCCTGCGGAACAGCTTCCCGGAAGAAGGTTTCAAAACCAGCTTCCAACAGCTCAATAAATTCAGGCATCAGGCCCCACATATTCATGGATACATGGGAATCGGCATCGATCGGAACGCCATCGACGGAAGCACCATCTGCCGTTTTCAGGATGTTTTTTGTCTCACGGACATCCGTAAGATATCCTTCGGCATCCACACTGCAAATTCCGCGGGTTACGCCACCGTTCTCGGAAAGCGTGTTTTTCAGGATAAACCCTGCGAGACTGTATTCCGTCGGCCGACGAGGGACGCTCAGCCAGTCGTGCAGAATTTTAAAAGCAGTTTTGCCGTAATAATCATCTGCGTTAATGACGGCGAATGGCCCGGTAATCAGGTTCTTTGCAGCAAGAACCGCCTGCCCTGTACCCCAGGGCTTTGTTCTCCCCTCCGGGACTGAAAAGCCTGCCGGAATTGCATCCCCGGACTGGAACGCATATCCGACCTCTACCCCATGAGCTGCGCAGACCGGCTCCACACGGCTGCCGATGATCTCGCGGAAATCCGCTTCAATGTCCTTGCGGATGATAAACACGATTTTGCTGAAGCCGGCTTCGATAGCATCATGAATCGAATAATCGATGATAATATGGCCTGCAGAATCAACACTTTCCAGTTGTTTGATCCCTCCGCCGTAACGTGATCCGATTCCGGCAGCCATAATCAGGAGCTCTGTGTTCATTTTGTGTTCCTCTTTCTTCTACATTATATATTCGTTCAAGAATCTCTTGTAAGGACAATTTTGTAATCAAACCCACCTTTTAAATCGTTGCAGGAACCCGTGAGACGAAGGACATCCGTTTTTGCATTGCCGTCAACCGGTGGATCGGCATTGTAAAAATGCCCGTATTCGTAAATATCCGGATGAAAAATGATCGTATCTTCAATGTCAGATTTCCGTTCTGAGGAAAGAGCCAGGTCCATCCCCCACTCCGGCACGGGATATGACATCATATAGCCCGACAGGCAATGCACTTTATATTCTTCCAGCACAAAGTTGACGAATGCAAGCGGCAAAACATCTGAATAGTACTTGCTGTACAGGCGCAGGACTCCACTCCCGTCCTTCTCCAGAGCAACGGATGCCGTAACGGAAAGCGTTTGATCGGCATAATCTGCCCACTCCCCCTGCGGTTCTTCAAACCAGAGGCGGCCGACCCAGTCCCCTCCCCAGAGGAGCTGATCACGGGAAGAAGTTGCTGAAGCGGACGGTGATACTTCCTGCCGGAAAGCAGCAGAAGCGTCTCCTTCGTCAAAGACGAGTTTCAGCCCGAGATCCTCCAGATCCAGCGTAAACGAACTGCCATCTTTCACTCCTGTTGCTACGAGCTCATTGATTTTGACAGAATACTTATTCTGCTGCAGCTGCCAGGAAACATCACAAGCCTCCGCACCGAGAACGAGGCGACCTGTGCCGTCTCCACTCAGAAGGAGATAACCGCCTTCCGGATAGAGAGAAGCAGCAATGAGCTCCTCGCCATCCAGCTCCGCCCCTGTGAGCAGATATTGCCCTGCATCGTATACGGGCGGTTTTTCCATTTCACAGCCGGTTAGGGCAAGCGTGAAGGCAACCAGCAAAACTATTAGGTTCATCATCCATTTTTTTGTTTTCATATGGAGAATTGTATCACAAAATGAATTCAAAGAAAACCCATATTTACAAATCCAAAAAAAAATGCTATAATACGCTTCGTTATGCGGCTGTAGCTCAGCTGGATAGAGTGCCAGACTCCGACTCTGGAGGTCGTGGGTTCGAATCCCGTCAGCCGTACTAAAAAGGGACTCCGATCAGGATATGGTCAGAGTCCCCTTATTTTGCACCCAACGCGCGAAACGGTTTTTTGTATCTTAGGGAAACGCTGAATAAATCGCCGCACGCATTCTGGCGGCAGATTTTCCGTCTGATTTTGTTTCAAAATCTTGAAATACACAAAGTATTCCTGCGATTTTTCACCTTCATCAGGCGAAAAATCT
>JAFUGY010000002.1 GCA_017469115.1 Oscillospiraceae bacterium | reverse complement strand
AGTATCCGGATGGAAAAGATCTCCCATGCGGAGTGCCTTTTTCATATATCTGTCAGCATAGGCGGGAGAAATCCCGCGACGCGTTGACCCGAACTTTTTATCCCCCAGTCTTGCCTCCTCCAGCCGGTCAAGCAGACTATGGAACGGCAAACAGATTGATGCCCGTGAACTAATGATCAGGTGCTCCGGCGAGATTGCAACACCGGCCTTTTTCAGATTCTCCATTTCACCGCATAGATGCTCAAGATCAATCACCATCCCGGGAGCAAGGACGTTTGCAGTGTTTTGCCTCAGAATACCGGATGGAAGCAGATTCATCACGAACTTTCCTTTTTCGTTGACTACGGTATGGCCTGCATTGTTTCCTCCCTGATAACGCACCACAATATCATAATCACGGCTGAGAAGATCGACCATGCGGCCTTTCCCCTCATCTCCCCAGTTGATACCGACAATCGATGTTAACATAGCCATTCCTTTCTCAGAGGTTAATCGGATCTTCCGTTTCTTCAGCCTCCGTGCTGTCAGCCTTCAAAAGCGGAAGAATTGTCTGGTTCAAATACTGCTCGCATTGCTGCTCTGCCAACCCGGTAAAACGATCTGGCGCAAGCAGGGCAGAAAGCTCCTCCGCGGTAAGAGAGAAGGCAGGGTCTTCCGTGAGGAGGGATAAGAGGTTGTTTTCTTTTCCTCCCTGCTTTATCTGCTCTGCTGCCTGTCTCGCATATACACGGATTTTTTCATGAAGCACCTGACGATTCCCCTGTTTCTTTTTCACGCAGTACATCAGGATATTCTCGGTGGCAAGAAAAGGAAGCTCTTCCCGAAGATGGTTTTCCATTACTGCCGGGAAAATTCTCAAACCTTCCGCCACATTCCGATAAAGATTCAGGATTCCGTCGCAGGCCAGAAATGCTTCCGGAATGACAATTCGGCGGTTGGCGGAATCATCCAGAGATCTTTCCAGCCACTGGGAAGATGCCGTAATTGCCGTATTCTGCACCTCACAGATCAGGAAGCGGGAAAGGGAAGCGATTCTTTCACATCGCATGGGATTTCTCTTGTATGCCATGGCAGAAGAACCGATCTGAGAATCTTCGAACGGTTCTTCCACCTCCTTCAAATGACTCAAAAGGCGAATATCTCCCGCAAACTTGGAGGAACTCTGTGCGATCCCGCTCAGAACCTGCAAAACAGCAAAATCCTGTTTGCGGGAATACGTCTGCCCGCTGACAGCCTGGCATTTTGTGAAGCCCATTTTTTTCAAAATGAGCTGCTCCAGAAGGAGAACTTTCTCCGCATCTCCGTCAAAAAGGGAGAGAAAGCTTGCACTTGTCCCCGTTGCGCCTCGGCATCCCAGCATTTTCAGAGAAGCAAGCTGGAAATCCAGCTGACGGAGATCTGCTTCCAGATCCTGCAGCCAGAGGCAAGCCCGTTTTCCCATTGTCACGGGCTGTGCCGGCTGAAAATGCGTAAAGCCAAGGGCCGGGATACCTTTTGTTTTGTCTGCCAGATCAGCAAGAGCCTTCATCACTGCCAAAAGCTTTTTCCGGATCAGCAGGAGAGCATCCCACATCTGGATAACATCGGTATTGTCTCCGACATAACAAGAAGTCGCCCCGAGATGAATAATCGGCGCTGCTTCCGGGCAGCAGGCTGCAAAAGTGTGAACATGTGCCATTACATCATGCCGCAGAGCTTTTTCTTCCTTTGCAGCAAAGTCATAATCAATGTCATACAGGTGTTCTCGCATCTCCTGCAGTTGCGTATCGGTGATCGGCACCCCCAGCTGCTGCTCTGCTTCTGCCAGAGCAAGCCACAGCCTGCGCCATGTGGTAAATTTCGTATTGTCAGAAAAGATTGCCTGCATCTCCTGCCCCGCGTAACGGGTGCAAAGCGGGTTTTCATATCGATCATGCATGTTGTTATTCTCTCCTACTCAAAGCCCGGTGCCTATTCCACATCCTGCAGGGCATCATAGCCCTCTTCTCCGGTACGAACCTTCACCACATTCTCCACATCATAGACGAAAATCTTTCCATCTCCTATATGCCCTGTATAGAGAACTTTTTTCGCGGTTTCGATGACATCGCGCACCGGTATTGCACTGACAACGATATCCACCTGCACCTTAGGACGAAGGTCGGTTTCAACGGCTACGCCACGGTAGTATTCGGCATGACCTTTCTGAATTCCGTACCCCATAACATGCGACACCGTCATACCGGTGATTCCGAGCTTGCTCATAGCATCTTTCAGTGCATAGAGACGCTCTTCTTTAAAGACGATCTCCACTTTCGTGTACTTATGCCCATCGGCATGAAAAGCGGGCTCTCTCTTTACCGGAATAGCCTCGGCAGGAGGTGCAGCACCGGTTACAGCCGTGATCGTTTCTCCGGATGAGAAATCGGCATATTTATCAACTGCGGGGGCAAAATCCGCATATGCACTGGGAAGACCGTGCTCGCTGATATCGAGACCGGCTAACTCATCTGCAGGATCGGCACGCAAGCCGTTTGTTTTCTCGATCACCAGAAATGTGACACAGAGTGTAACAACGGCATAAACCGCAACAGCAATAACGCCAAGCAACTGAATTCCCAGCTGACGAAAATCCCCCGTATAAAGAAGGCCATACAGCCCGGCCGGCGCATCAGGATTTGCCAGGAAGCCGACAGCGATGGTGCCCCACGCACCGTTTGCCATATGAACAGCCACCGCACCGACAGGATCGTCCACATGGAGCTTCAGGTCAAGGACTTCCACAACAACTACAACCAGCACTCCGGAGACAATGCCGACAATACAGGCACCAACAGCATCCAAAGCATCGCATCCGGCGGTAATTCCCACAAGCCCTGCCAGAGAAGCTTTCAGGCACATGGACACATCAGGCTTCCCGTTTTTCTTCCAGGTGAAGAGCATTGTGGTGCAGGTTGCTACCGAGGGGGCTATCGTAGTTGTCAGGAAAATGGAGGATAGTTCCGAGGGGGATGTTGCTGCAGCACCGTTAAACCCGTACCACCCAAGCCAGAGGATGAAAACACCGAGCGCACCCAAGGGAATGGAATGACCGGGAATTGCGTTGATTTTGATGACCTTTCCCGCTCTGTTTTTGACGTATTTGCCGATGCGCGGCCCGAGAATGACGGCACCGACAAGGGCTGCAAGACCGCCTGTCATATGAATGGCACAGGAACCGGCATAATCATGAAAGCCGAGCTTCGACAACCATCCGCCGCCCCAGATCCAATGCGCTTCGACGGGATAGATGAGAAGAGAAATCACCCCGGAATAGAGGCAGTATGCGGAAAATTTTGTTCTCTCTGCCATTGCTCCAGAAACGATAGTCGCGGTGGTAGCACAAAAGACCAGATTAAAAACAAAATAGGATGCATCGGTAAAGCCTTCTCCCGGAGAAGCGATAAACTCCTTAAAATGCAGGAACAGATTCAGATTCGGTTTCCCGATCAGGCCGAAAAACGTGTCTTCTCCCATCATCAGGGTATAACCCAGAAGAGAAAACACCACCGTGCCGATGCAGAAATCCATCAGGTTCTTCATAATGATGTTCCCTGCATTTTTTGCTCTGGTAAAGCCGGTTTCCACCATGGCAAATCCTGCCTGCATCCAGAATACCAGCGCAGCACCAATCAAAAACCAGAATTCAACTGTCATTTTCATTTACCTCCTTGAAAATAAAAAGGAGACCCCGGCATCCGGAGGAAATTCTCCGAGACGCCGTTGTCTCCAACGGGTGATATGATACCGCTGTTTATGCAGGAAGTCAATCTCCTCTTTCGGCACTTTGAAACAGGAACAGAATCAAAATCATTCGGAAAAGGTTACTTTTGCTCCTCTTTCATTACCAAAAGATGTTCTGTTGCCACATCATAGTAAAGGCGGAACCCGGCGGCACGGGCGTCGACCACTTGAATGACATCCAGAAGCGGATCGGGATTTTCCAGAAACTGACCGAGCACATTGGGAAACTGCTTCAGCTTCTCCGGCAGGAAGGTAAGTGTGCTTTCGTCTTTGAAAACCGCTGTATACAGAATACCGGCTTCCACCAGATCCTGAAAAATATGGCTACCGTAGCTCAGTTCCGGCATATAGCCAGCATTCTGCTCAGAAACTTCGACAATCGCATTGAATTCACTGATATCTGCAAAGGAGGAAGGAACACCCAGTTCCGGAGAAGAAGTGCAGATTCGCCCGGGCGTCAGAAGCAGAAGGTGCATGTTTTTGTCCCGGCACTGCCAGTTCAGTGCCGAGATTGCATCGCGGACGGAGAACTTCTCGCGGTAAGGCAGCCGGTAATAGGAAACAGCATCGACAGATACAATCAGATCGACAGCATACTGCCGGGAGAAGCCCATGGATACCCCTTTCGTTTCCAACAGAACCGTGTCAGGATCCCTTTCTTCCGGAATGTGTACGGGCTCTCCCTCCGGCGTCAGCTGCAGAGGGCGGCACTGCAAAAGCCCGATGAGAACTTCTCCCTTTGGGGAAATGTTAATGGTATATTCAATATCCACCGGATACTGATAAGCCTCCTGCAGGGTGTGGAGGAGGGTTTTCATGTCTTGCATCAGAGGCCGGTTTTTCACAATGCCATCACAGGAAACATAGCAAACTTCCTCCCGCAGGCCCATCTCCCGGAAGCTGCGCTCGGCATCCCAGTCATGCGAGAAAAGAATGTTGGTAAGAAACGGCGGCAATTTCTGATAAATCTCTTCTGCCCTTCTGCCGGAGAGTACCTCATTTTCCGTACCGACAACATCAACCAGACGCTGGGAATATTTATGGCGCTCGGCATCGGACGTCAGCATCATTCTGGTCGGCTCGTCAAGAGACACCATGCGAGGATAAGAACCTGTTCTCCGATCGACGGCAGCAGTGCCGAGCCCTGCGACCAGGCGAAGCATCCCTGCTTCCGGATGCAGCAGGCCGAGACGATACGGGCTGGAAGAGTAACCCACTCCGGCGGCAGACGGCATGAAGAAATCTTCAAACCGTGAACCGGAAACCCGCTGCACCAGAATGGCCATCTGTTCATCGAGCTTTTCCAGCCCACGCCTTTTTCGGTAATCGAGAGCAGACAGGGATGCCGTGCTGGCATAGACTGTTTTCACCGCTTTTTCAAAGGCCTCCAGACGTTGTTCCGGAGATCCGCAGCTGCTGCAGAAAACAGATTCGTATTTCCCCGCAAATGCATTTCCGAATCCATCCTCCAGAATGGAGCTGGAGCGGACAATAATCGGCTCATTCCCGTAGTATTCTATCAGCTTTCGGAACTGCACTTCAATCTGTGAGGAGAAACTGCCCTGCATAATGTTCTGTTCAAATTCTCCTGCGAGTGTGAAATACCCCTCGTCGGTACGCTGCCGGATTTTCAGATCCCAGAAACCGTTATCCACAATATAGGAATAAAACACATCCGAACCGACATAAAACGAATCATGAGGCTCGATTCTTCGGAAAAGATCAGGACAGTTGTTTTCAATAATTTTCCGTGCAAGCAGCATCCCGCATGCTTTGCCGCCGATCATCCCCGTGCCGATCATGCGGGAGTGAATTTCAAAATAGTCAGAAGGTGCAAAATGCTGTTTGATCAGCCGGCGTAAGCGTTCGTCCCTCGTCAGCATAATATCGCAGATTCTGCTGCATTCCCGGGTAACATCCAGCCCGTTTTCGTATTTCATGACCGTTTGTTGAAAAAAACGTTCCCAGCTGTCGATATTCCGATTTGCGGATTCGTTGGGTGCGTGATTCATGCGGGTATAGAATCTGCTGATCTCCACCCCCTCGGAAAGGACGCGAAATTCCCCCGTAACGGAATTGAACCGATGCGGGCTGAACATCGTCTGCGAATACCGATTCCAGACCTTTAACGGACGGACATAGAAACAGGATTTCTCTTTTTCTTCTTCCGGATAGACGTCAAGAAACAGCTGGGTGGTATCGCGGATTTTTGCAATGGCATCGAAGGAATGCCTGCCGCGAATAACAGGAAACCATGCGACCGTATCGAGAGAAAACAGGAACGGACAGGTCAGATGGAAAAAATCACCCATCAGAAGGTCTGTTGCCCAAGCTTCTTCCAGTTCCGAAAGGCAGTCAAAAACATAGAAGACGTCTTTGCCTTCCTTTTCAATCAGATTATGAATGCTGACGGTAAAGGTTTCAAACCGATGAGACAACTCCACATGGATTGTCTGCAGGCCCTCCCTTTCTTTCAGGATAGGCGGATGCTCCGCAAAGCGAATATAGATCAGTTTTCTGCCGTCCCGAATGGCCTGATCGGCAAAAGCCTCCGCAAACAACCGGAACTCGTCCAGCGACGACACCTGCCAGACCACATTATCGCCCAGGCGGATCGAGTCAAGCGCAAGATCCATCGCAGGAATTCCGGAACAGATTCTTTCAAAAGCTGACATAATCCCCTCCTATTGTCAAAAACCTGTGTGCTGAAACACATCCTGTTTTACAGATTTGTATAGCCTTCGAGAAAGCGGTCGACCGTGCGGGCACATTCCCGCCCATCCGCAATCGCCCATACCACCAGAGAAGGTCCCCGGCGGGCATCTCCGCAGGCAAAGATCTTCGGATGCTCGGTCGTGAAATCCTCACCGCCGATGCGGCCTTTCTCATCTGTCTTGAGCCGAAAGGCATCCACCGTTGCTTTTTCCACTCCCGAAAACCCGGAGGCGAGAAGGATCATTCCCGCCGGAAGAACACGCTCTTCTTTCCCCTGCCGGATCTGAACCTCCCGGAGTTTGCTGTTTTCATCGGTAATCAGCTTCTGCACCGTTGCTTCATAGAGGCGCGGATCTTCCCCCAGAAGGGCGATTGCCTCTTCCTGCCCGTAAGAGGTTCTCTCTCCGGACGGCCGATAAGGCCAGGTACGGTCAGGTATTGCTTTCGGCTTTCGAACGAGCTGATGCACTGATTTTGCCCCCTGCCGCAAAGCGGTGGCAACACAGTCAGTCGCGGTATCGCCGTTCCCTACGACGAGGACATCCAGCCCGGAAGCGCTTATTCTGCTCTCACGCTTCTCCAAAAGTGCGCGGGTGCTCTCGGAAAGATAATCCACTGCGAAACTCACGCCGGGAACGGAAGGATCAACTGCAGGCACACTTCTCGCCTGCCTTGCCCCGCAGGCAAGGACAAGAGCATCATATTCTTTCAACAACCGCGAGACCTGGATATCTTTTCCTGCCTCAATACCGCATTGAAAAACAATCCCTTCTTCCTGCATTTTTTCGATGCGACGCTGCACAACCGCCTTCTCCAGCTTCATTTCCGGAATGCCGAACATCAGCAAGCCGCCGGGCAATTCATCCCGCTCATATACCGTTACAGAATGCCCGCGCCGATTCAGCCGATCCGCCACGGAAAGGCCGGCCGGCCCCGAGCCGATGACCGCCACTTTCTTTTCCGTTCTGACAGCAGGAATTTCCGGACGGATCAGGCCATGAGCCCATGCATATTCTGCTATGGCAAGTTCGTTTTCCCGCACTGTTACGGCAGCGTGAATATCTTCCATCCCGCAAATACATGCATTTTCACACAAGGCGGGGCACACTCTGCCGGTAAATTCCGGAAACCGGTTCGTTTTCATCAGCCGTGAGAGGGCGTGGCTCCAGTTTCCGGAAAAAATCTCGTCGTTCCATTCCGGAATCAGGTTGTGAAGCGGACATCCATAGGAGGACTGGCAGAAAGGCACCCCACAGTTCATGCATCTTGCGCCCTGCTCTCTGCGCCGGGCGTCCGGGAGCATCCTGTGGAATTCCTGAAAAGAAGCTGCCCTTTCCGCCGGATCATCCGGCATATTTTCCATCCGGGAATACTCCAGAAATCCTGTCGGTTTTCCCATCGCATTTTACTCCTTTCCCTGTTGCAGCGCATAGAATGCTTCCAGCTCTGCCTGTTTGCGGGAGATTCCCTTTTCTTCCAACCGACTGATTGCCGACAGCATGAGCCGATAGTCATTCGGCACAACCTTTTTAAAGAGTGGAAGCATTTCTTCCCAGTTGGCGAGGATGGTCTTCCCGCGGGGAGACCCGGTTTCGGCAACATGCCGCTCAATCATGGAATACAGCTCCTGCGCATCGTATTTTGCCGTTACGGCCTCCATAGAGACGAGCTCTTTGTTGAGCTTCAGGTAAAGTTCATGGAACTCATCCAAAACATAAGCCACTCCGCCGGACATTCCCGCAGCAAAATTCTTCCCTGTCGGGCCGAGAACTACCACACAGCCCCCCGTCATATATTCGCATCCGTGATCGCCAACGCCTTCCACTACAGCTCTGGCCCCGGAGTTGCGGACGCAAAAGCGTTCTCCTGCCATACCATTAATCAATGCCTCTCCGGATGTTGCCCCATAAAGGGCAACATTGCCAATGATGATATTTTCTCCCGGATTGATTGTGCTCTCCTTCGGCGGAGATACAATCAGCCGGCCGCCGGAAAGACCTTTGCCGAAGTAATCGTTACTGTCGCCGGAGAGGCGGATCGTCATCCCTTTTGGAAGAAACGCCCCGAAGGATTGTCCGCCTCCGCCGGAAGCTGAGATGGAAACCGTATCATCCGGGAGCCCATCCGGAAATGCTCTGGTTATCTCCGAGCCAAGGATGGTGCCAAATGTTCTGTTCTGGCTCGAAACGGAAACGGAGACAGACACCGGAGCACCGGACTGCAGCGTTTCGCGGAAAGCCGGAAGAAGAACGCTCACATCCATGCTATGCTCGAGCCCGAATTGATAGACCGTCTCCGGCTTAAAATGTACAGGGCTATCCGAACAGCCGCCAAGCAGCTGCTCCACCAGCACCGTATCTGCCCCGGTGCCTTTCAGATCTTCTCTTTTTTGAAGGAAAGAACGCCTCCCTACCAACTCATCAACCGTTCTCACGCCGAGCCCGGCCATAATTTCACGCAACTCCCGGGCAACAAAGCGCATAAAGTTTTCCACATACTCCGGCTTCCCCTTGAAGCGGCAGCGCAGGGCAGGATTTTGTGTGGCGATG
Source organism: Oscillospiraceae bacterium (assembly GCA_017469115.1). GTDB lineage: Bacteria > Bacillota > Clostridia > Oscillospirales > Oscillospiraceae > Limivicinus. The sequence goes on along the minus strand of JAFUGY010000002.1, from coordinate 800 downwards.
CCCATAGGGCAGGTATCAAGATTGCATACGCGCATCATCACGCACCCCATCGCGATCAGCGGTACTGTGGCGAATCCGAATTCTTCCGCGCCGAGGATCGCAGCGATTGCCACATCTCGCCCGGTGAGGAGTTTGCCGTCGGTCTCCAGCATGACTCTTTGCCGGAGGCCGTTTTCAATCAAGGTCTGATGCGTTTCTGACAGGCCGAGTTCCCACGGCAGGCCGGCATTGTGAATGGAACTGCGCGGAGCAGCTCCCGTGCCGCCATCGTATCCGGAAATCAGCACAACCTGTGCTCCTGCTTTCGCCACGCCTGAGGCTATCGTCCCAACCCCGGCTTCGCTGACGAGCTTTACGGAAATCCGCGCATCCCGATTCGCATTTTTCAGGTCATAGATCAGCTGGGCAAGGTCTTCAATGGAATAGATATCATGATGCGGCGGAGGGCTGATCAGGCTAACCCCCGGTGTGGAGCAGCGGTTTGCAGCAATCCATGGGTAGACCTTTTTCCCCGGCAGGTGACCTCCTTCCCCCGGTTTGGCTCCCTGTGCCATTTTAATCTGGATTTCCTTTGCACTGCAGAGATACCGGCTCGTCACGCCAAAGCGGCCGGAAGCGACCTGTTTAATCGCGCTGTTCTTTTCCGTACCGAGGCGCGATACCTCTTCTCCACCCTCGCCTGAGTTGGATTTTCCGCCAAGGCGGTTCATTGCAAGGGCGAGGCATTCATGCGCCTCTTCTGAGATGGACCCATAGGACATTGCCCCCGTTTTAAAGCGGCGCACAATGCTTTCGACCGT
>JAFUGY010000106.1 GCA_017469115.1 Oscillospiraceae bacterium | reverse complement strand
TCCAAGATTCACGACGGAGGCATCTGGGTGGAGCAGGGAGAGATCGCCGGCTGTTCCGGCGGCACTTTTGACAACATCTGTGCCGCGGCGGATATCCTGCGCGGCAAGAGCTGCGGCAACGGAGCGTTCTCCTTGAATGTTTATCCAGGATCCATGCCAGCACTGTCCGCGTTGGTGAAAAACGGGCGTGCTTTTGATTTGATCTCTGCGGGTGCCGTCCTGCGGGAATGCTTCTGCGGCCCCTGCTTCGGCGCAGGAGACACCCCTGCCAACGGGGAGTTCTCCATCCGCCATACGACGCGTAACTTCCCGAACCGGGAAGGTTCCAAACCCGGAGAAGGCCAGATCAGTGCAGTGGCACGGATGGACGCCCGTTCCATTGCGGCAACGGCAGCAAACGGAGGCAAGCTCACCGCGGCAACCGATCTGGAAGTGGAATACACCTGCCCTGATTATGAATACGATGCCGGCATTTATGAAAAGAGAGTATACAACGGTTGGGGAAAGCCGGAGCCTGACCATGAGCTGAAGTTCGGCCCCAATATCAAAGACTGGCCGGAGATGCCTGCCCTGACTGAGGATTTGCTGGTAAAGGTCTGCTCTTATATCACCGATGCCGTCACAACAACAGATGAACTGATTCCTTCCGGAGAGGCCTCTTCTTATCGCTCCAATCCGGAACGGCTGAGTGAATTCACCCTGAGCCGCCGTGACCCGCAGTATGTTGCCCGCAGCAAGGTTCTGCGTCAAGCGGAGCGGGACAGAAGAGCGGGCAAAGGGCTCAGCGAAGAGATCTCGGAGGTCTATGCGGCCTTGAAAAAGGCGGGGCTTACCGTCGACCCCGAAGGGACGGACATCGGCTCCACCATCTATGCGAATATGCCGGGAGACGGCTCTGCAAGAGAGCAGGCAGCTTCCTGCCAGCGGGTTGTCGGTGCATCTGCCAATTTTGCAAGGCAATATGCCACCAAGCGCTATCGTTCCAACTGCATCAACTGGGGGATGACGCCCTTCCTCGTGGAAGATCCCGAAGTTTTTGCATTGGGTGATTATATCTTTATCCCCGGGCTGCGAAAGGCAATTCTGGAGAAGATGGACGATATCACCGCCTATGCAGTCAAACCGGATGGAAGCGTAATACCCTTCCCCTGCTCTGTCGGTGCGCTGACGGATGCCGAGCGCCAGATCATCGCGGACGGCTGCCTGATCAACTACTATCGGAATCACTGAAAAAAACATCAAACAGCATTGACAAAAAGACAAAATCCCGGAAAGCAGGCTGAATTTGCCGCAGAGGATTTTGTCTTTTTGTCATATAGGGGAAGATCGATAGTATCCGGATAAAAATCAGCAAAGTTACTTTTCAATCATACGGATCAGGTGCTTTTTCCAGGAGCCTTTTCCGGTATAAGGGTGCTCCCGGAGCGGGAGATTGCCTTTCGTGGATCCGATCAGCACGGTAGAAGGATGGGTGAATTCCCGGAAGCCCCATTCTCCGTGATAGGCTCCCATACCCGAATGCCCGGTGCCGTTGAACGGTACATTTTTCGCCATGAGCTGAAGGCAGACCTCGTTGATGCACCCACCGCCGTATTGCTGCGTGGACATGACGTTTTTTGCCCATGCAAGGTTGCGCGTGAAAAGATAGAGGGCCAGGCCGTGCTCGCGGGATGCAATCACATCCATCACACGTTCTATTTCACCATCCGGAAACGGCACAACCGGTAGCAGGGGAGAAAACAGCTCATGTTGTACAAGCTCTTCTTCTATAGACACCGGATAGAGAATTGTAGGTTCAAAACGCCGGGAGACAGGGTCGCCATGCCCACCAAACACGATACGATCGGCATATCTTGAGGCTTCAGCGCTGCATTTTTCATAAGCCTGAGCAGAAATCAGGTGGGGATATTCCGCATTTTGCAGCGGAGTAAGGCCAATCTGTTTTTCAAAGGCTTTCTTCAGTTCTGTGAGGAAAGCATCTGCAACCTCTTCTGCCACTGCGATCTGATTGATATCAATGCAGATCTGGCCGCTGTTGCACAGTTTGAAGAAAGCTATTTTTCGTGCGGCATCTTTCAAATCGGCATCGGCACGGATGACACACCAGTTCCCTGTTTCTCCGCCGAGTTCCAGCGCAGTGGGAATCAGTTGCTTTGCCGCTTTTGACAGCACATGGGAAGCAACTTTCGGCGAGCCGGTATAAAATATCTTGTCAAAGCACGCCTCTAACAGAAGGTCTGCAACTTCGTGCCCGCTGTCTGCTACAGCAACATACTCCGGGGGAAAAATCGAACCGATGAGCTCTTTTAGAACAGCTGTACAGGCGGGGGATTTGGAGCTCGCTTTGATCACAGCGGTATTCCCTCCTGCCAGGCTGGCGACCAGAACGCCCAGCGAGAGAAAAATCGGAAAGTTATAGGGGCTGATCAGCAGTGTTGTGCCGTAGGGCATTTTATACACTTTGGTGATGATACTCGGGAAGCACATGATGCCGCTGAAGTGGGTTTCCGGCTTTGCCCAGCGTTTCAGATTACGGATTGCCTCATTGATCGATACGAAAGACGGCCCTATATCACAGATATAGGCTTCTGTACCGGTTCTACCCAGATCTTCCGAAAGAGCATCCTCTATCTGTGCACGATATTGCTTTAAGGCTTTCTTCAGCTTTTTCAGCTGCGTGATGCGCCAGTCAAGATCCAGTGTGATATTGGTTCGAAAGAATTTTCGCTGCGCGTCCAGGAGAGCATCTACATTTTTCTTTTCCGTGAGGGGCAACATATTTTCCATCCGGCGAGGGCTCCTTTTCCAAGTTGATCCATGATATTGTTTATTATAGCGCAAAACTGCACGGGAAGGAACAGCTGTTTTTTTTCGCTGTCTTGCATCTCTTTCGGGAAAACGATATAATGAAAAAAACTCCCGGAGGTGTTGCCTATGAAATATATCCGGCAGATGGCCATCATTCTCTCTGTTACCTGTGTGGCAGAGATCCTGAAATACTTTATCCCGCTCCCCATCCCGGCGAGCATCTACGGCCTTGTGCTGATGTTCCTGCTGCTCCTTACAGGGCTTGTGAAGCTGCCGCAGGTGAAAGAGACGGCGGAATTTCTCGTTGAGATTATGACGATCATGTTTATTCCAGCTACAGTGGGGCTGATGGAAAACTGGGATGTACTTCAACCAATCCTTTTGCCTCTGATTGTGATAATCCCGGTAACGACAATACTTGTGATGGGTGTTACAGGGCGAACAGCACAGTGGTTCCTGAGAAAGAAGGAGAAACAGAAATGAATAACCTGATCCTCTCTTCAACTACCTTTGGAGTTGTCATCAGCGTTTTCGGGTTTATAATCGGAATGGAATTGAAGAAACGGTTTAAGACTGCGCTTTTCAACCCTTTGCTGATTGCAATCCTTTTGGTTATTGCGGTTCTGAAACTCTGTCATATCGATTATAGCAACTACAATGCCAGCGCAAAATACCTGAGTTATTGGTTAACCCCTGCAACAGTCTGCCTGGCTGTTCCACTGTATGCCCAGATTGAAAAGCTGCGACAGAACCTTGTGGCGATTCTCTGCGCATTGACAGTCGGAGCGCTGACGAGTCTTGTATCTGTTCTTATTCTTGCTTCTTTGTTCAGATTATCCCATCAGGAATATGTTACATTGCTTCCCAAATCTGTCACATCTGCAATCGGAATGGGGATTTCGGAAGAACTGGGTGGCTATTCATCTGTTACTGTCGCAGTGATCATCCTATCCGGCATTTTTGGAAATGTTTCCGGTGATCTGGTATGTAGAGTATTTCGCATAACTGAGCCGATTGCAAAAGGGCTTGGGATGGGAGCGGCATCCCACGCCATCGGAACAGTACGGGCGATGGAATGGGGTGAATTGGAAGGCGCGATGAGCAGCCTTGCTATTGTGGTATCTGGTTTGCTGACGGTGATTGGAGCATCCTTTTTTGCAAAACTGCTATAATAGGTAATGTAAAAACCACATTCTTCCACCAAAATACAGGGAAGAATGTGGTTTTAATCCATTAAAGAGCAGATTGCGTATTACTTGGGTCACCGTTACGGGCGAGTTCGTATTCATGGCTCCAATCGATGTGGCGGTAATCGGCACCGCGGGGGTCATTGTTAATAAAATCTATGAGCATATCCAGCATTTCTTCTGTCCAGACATTGAGATCAATTTGAGCTGTTGTGAAGCGATTTGCAGTAATCATCTCAAATCCAAATACGTCTTTTATCTGCGTTTTTGCGCCGTTTTCAACCACTTCTACAACGAGCTGGGGAGGAATAAACAGTACTCCTCCGCTGCATCCGTATACAATATCTCCGGGTAGACAAAGAGCAGCATGCTCTCCATCCCCCATGCGTACAGGAGCATTAAAACTCAACATGGCAAAATCACGAATCGGCGTTGGATCAATGCCCCTGTAATAGACATTGATACCGTTTACCTTCTGCATTTGCTCTATATCACGAATACCGCCCCAAATAACGGCTCCGCCGGAATGTGTTTTTGTTTTAATGGCGGTGGTCAGATTGCCGCCGACAAAAGTTCCTTTATAGATTTTGTCATACATGTCAATGACAGCAACATCCCGATCTCTAAGGGAATCAATTACCCACTGATTTGGCGTCCCGGAAAAACCTTGACTTTTTGCCTGTGCCATGGAAGCGGCATAATAATCCGGGCGGGTAGGACCGTAAGAAGCAGTGACAGCACGCCCAATCATTTTACAGTTTAATTCCCCGTTTTCCTTAAATTCCGGATGAAGGCTTTTCATTTGGAGAAACTGATTTTCATATCCTTGGACAAAAATAGGCTTCCATAGTTCTTCCAGGGTCATCTTGCGAATTTCGTCGAGGTATTTGTCAGGAACAAAAGGACGCCCATCCGGGAGGCGATCCCCGTTCCACGCCGGGGTAAGTGCAATGACATCTTCAGGTTTGTTGAAATACATCTCTATCTCCTGTTCTTTTTTATCGATGATTATCGGGCAGTCGTTCCCCTTTAAACGAGGAAGTCTTTTTTTCCAGTAACTCACGTAAAGTATGGATATTGAAGTTCCAGAAAGAGGATGGTTTCGACCATTTTATCCCGGCTTTGTCAGAGATCAGTTGTTTAAGCCCGTCTAATCCACCCTCACCATATACCGATGCGTTGTTTACCATGTAAGCG
>JAFUGY010000105.1 GCA_017469115.1 Oscillospiraceae bacterium | reverse complement strand
CCGAGGGCCCCTATGCCTGATGCTATGCCGGCACCAACGGCCACTTCGGCAACTTCAGCTTTAACGGCAATAAAATCATCACCAACGGCGGGGGAGGGGCAGTCACCGCTCAAAAGAGTGAAACAGTGGACCATATCCGCTTTCTCTCTACTCAGGCAAAAACCGACCCGCATTATTACATCCACAACGAAATCGGCTATAACTACCGCATGACGAACCTGCAGGCCTCCCTCGGTGTTGCACAGCTGGAAGAGCTGCCGGAATTTATCCGCCGCAAGCAGCACAATTATGCGTGCTACTGTCAGGCTTTTGAGGGCTTTCCTCTTGCACGCCTGATGCCTTTCCGTGCCGATATTTCTTCCAACTGCTGGTTTTATTCTCTGCTGATAGACCGTAGTGAAATCTCTGCCTCCATGCGTACCATCATCACCGAGCTGGAGAAAAAGGGAATTCAGACCCGCGCCATCTGGGGGCTCATCAATGAGCAGAAGCCTTATGAAGGGGAGGAGACTTACCGTCTCGAAAAGGCACCCTATTATGCCTCCCGCATCCTCAACCTGCCCTGCAGCACATCCATCACCGAAGAAGAAATTGCTTACGTCTCGCGCGAGGTCAAACAACTCCTTACTTCCTTAGCCAACAACAAATGTTCGTGAAATCCTGCAACCCGATCGTTACTCCTCCTTCTATTTAGCTCGCGCGCAGTGCCCCCATGAACTGTATAAAAAGTCAACTTTATCTATTAGCTCGGTGCAGTGCCCCATGAACTGTTTAAAAAGTCAACCATATCAATTAGCTCGGCGCAGTGCACTCACTGAAATCTTGCAACCCCATCATTACTCATCCTTCTATTTAGCTCGCGCGCAGTGCACCAATTACGAGGTAACATGTTGTCTCCGCGAGCGCCTGCTTCGCACCTTATACGAGGTGTTACCTGAACAATTCATATTTTTCCTCTTGCATTATCGTTAAAAAGCGTTATAATATTCGGCGTTTGCAGAAAGCTCTCTTGTTTGCCTTTCTTGCGGCAAACAAATCAGCTCCTGTAATAAATTTTCCGTAAAGGAGAACAGAAAATGAAAAAGTTCCTCACCCTGATGCTTGTGCTCGCACTTGCTTTTTCCTTTGCAGCCTGCGGCAATTCCGGCAAGGCAGCTGCCCCTACGGCCACTCCCGCACCGACGGCTGAGCCCACCCCGGAACCCACTCCCGAACCCACTCCCGAGCCCACAGCTGAGCCTACCCCGGAGCCCACTCCCGAACCCACAGAGGAGCCTGCTCCTGCAGCTGAAGAAGCTCCCGCAGAAGCAGTTGAAGAAGCCGCTGAAGAGGCCGCTCCCGCTCTGATGACGTATGCCGAGTATGCTGCCGCTGAGGTCGATACCCCTGTCTGCGTCGAGACCTATGTTCAGGCTCACCAGTCCTGGTGGGACGGCAAAGTAACCGTCTACTCTCAGGATGCCGACGGCGCTTACTTCATCTACAACATGGCCTGCTCTGAAGAAGATGCTGCCAAGCTTGTTCCGGGCGCAAAAATCAAGGTTACCGGATATAAAGCCGAGTGGTCCGGCGAGATTGAAATTGTCGATGCCACCTTCGAGTTTGTCGACGGTGATTCCTTCATCGCCGAGGCAACTGACGTCACCGATCTCCTCGGTACCGATGACCTCATTGCTCACCAGAATCAGTTTGTCTCCTGCAAGGGGATGATGGTCGAAGCCTATGATGAAGCCGGCAATGCCTTTGCTTATAAAAACGAGACGGAAAAGACCGATGACCTCTATTTCAAACTCTCCAAAGACGGCAAGACCTATGAGTTCTGTGTAGAGTATTACCTCTGCGGCAACGACACGGATGTTTATAAAGCAGTCGAAGCTCTGAAAGTCGGCGATGTTGTCGATCTCGAAGGTTTCCTCTACTGGTACGAAGGTGCCAACCTCCACACCACAAGCATCACCGCTGCAGCATAATTGCGCACAGAAAACTTTTCTACGCTCATCAAATATCAGCCGCCCCCTTATGGGCGGCTGACTTTGCAATTTAGTAACAAAAGAATGAAAGAACAAAGATATAGCTTTCCGGTAGACACTGTGCTATAATAACATTCGCAATTATGTTAACGCTAATATTTACAACTTAATTGTTTCAACTAAATTGCATCAACTTAATTATAAAGTACTTGGGTGGTGTTTCCTTTGGAACGATACGGATATGTCATTAATGGCGGCACGCCGTTGAAAGGTGAAGTAGTCATCAGCGGAGCCAAAAATGCAGCCGTGGCAATGATTCCTGCAGCTCTCCTCGTGGATGGAGTATGCCGCATCGAAAATATGCCTCACATCAGCGACACCGATATGCTTCTCACCATTGTCTCTGAGCTCGGAGCAAAGGTTCGTTTTGTAAATCGCACGACAGTCGATATCGACTGCACCAATGTCTCTTTCCGCGATACTCCTTTTGATCTGATGCGCAAAATTCGCGCATCTTACTATCTGATCGGCGCCATGCTGGGTCGTTTCGGTGTTTCGAAGACGACGATGCCCGGCGGCTGCAATTTCGGCGAGCGCCCGATTGACCAGCATATCAAAGGGATGGAAGCTCTCGGGGCCGATGTTTCCATTCAGCACGGCTTTGTCTATGCCTCTGCACGGGATGGTAAAATGCATGGCTCCAAAGTCTATCTCGACAAGGTTTCGGTAGGTGCTACTATCAACATTATTCTGGCAGCGGTCCTTGCCTCCGGGAGAACGATCATCGAAAACGCAGCCCGTGAGCCGCATATCGTTGACCTTGCAAACTTCCTCAACTCCATGGGCGCTGATGTCCGTGGTGCAGGAACCGACACCATTAAAATTCAGGGTGTCGAAAAACTCCACGGCGGCACCTATGCCGTGATTCCTGACCAGATCGAAGCGGGCACCTACATGGTGGCAGCCGCTGCAACCGGTGGCGAAGTGCTGATTCGCAACGTCATTCCCAAGCATCTGGAATGCATCAGCGACAAGCTCCGCGAAACCGGTACCATCGTCCAGAAGTACGAAGACGCCGTTCTGGTAAAAGGTGCTTCCAACCTTCATAAAACCAACATTAAAACTATGCCGTATCCCGGCTTCCCGACGGATATGCAGCCTCAGATGGCGGTTCTGCTCACCATGGCGAACGGAACCTCTGTCATCACCGAAGGCATTTATGATAACCGTTTCAAATACGCGCAGGAACTGCAGAAAATGGGTGCAGACATCCATGTCGAAGGCAAAGTCTGCATCATTCAGGGCGTTGAATCTCTGACAGGTGCGCCTGTCATGGCATGTGACCTCCGCGCAGGCGCTGCAATGGTCATTGCGGGTCTTTGTGCCGAAGGCGAAACCGTCATTGAAGACGTTCATTATATTGAACGTGGATATGAAGACTTTGTCGGCAAACTGAAACGCCTCGGTGCAGATATTTCAGCGGTCTGGTTCCCCGACCGCGAGGATGCCCCGGCGAGAATCACCATCGCCGGCTGAACTGAATTTGAAAATTCCAGGGTGCTTTCCGGCACCCTTTTTTGTTTGGGGTGAAAATGATATGTTATCTGTCAAACTCATCTGTGTCGGCCGCCTTCGGGAAAAATTCTATATCGATGCGTTTGCCGAATATGCCAAGCGTCTTGGGGCTTATTGCCGCTTTGAAGTTGCCGAATTAACGGAAATCCGTCTTTCAGACAAACCATCCGAAGCAGAAATCACCTCAGCTCTTGACAAGGAAGCAGATCTTGTGGTAAAAAATATACCACAGGGCAGTTATGTTGTGGCTCTGTGCGTTGAAGGAAAAAAGTTATCCAGCGAAGATATTGCTGCCGTCATTCGCGCAAGGGAAGATTCCGGAAAACCGAAGCTTTGCTTTGTCATCGGCTCGTCTTACGGCCTCTCGGATAAAATCAAGCGTTCTGCCGATCTCCGTCTTTCCATGTCGGATATGACGTTTCCCCATCATCTTGCCCGCGTGATGTTGGCAGAGCAGATCTACCGCGGTTTTAAAATCAACGAAGGTTCATCCTATCATAAATAAAAAAGAAAGAAGGATTTGTGCCATGAGTTTTTATATGGACGAATATCAGAAGTGGCTGGACAGCCCGAGCCTTACCGAGGAGGAATGGAGCGAGCTCGATGCCATTTCCGAAGACGAAAACGAAATCAAAAACCGCTTTTTTGCGCCTCTGGAGTTCGGGACGGCCGGCCTTCGCGGCACCATGAAGGTGGGTCTTCACAACATGAACATCCACATCATCCGCCATGCAACTCAGGCCTTTGCCGATGTAATCTGTGCCGAGGGGAAAGAAGCCATGCAAAAGGGCATTGCCATCGCGCATGACTGCCGCCTCAACAGCCGCCTCTTTGCCGAAGAAGCTGCCTGCGTGATGGCAGCAAACGGCATTCACGTCCGCCTTTTTGATGCGCTCCGCCCCACGCCTGAGCTCAGCTTCGCCATTATTCATTACGGCACAACGGCCGGCCTGAATATCACCGCCAGCCACAATCCGAAAGAATATAACGGCTATAAGGTCTACTGGTCCGACGGCGCACAGCTCCCGCCCCAGAAAGCCGAGGCCATTGCCAAGCGCATGGCCGAAACGGATATTTTCAACTGCTATCAAACGGTTGATTATGACATTGCCCTTGCCGAAGGCAAAATTGAACTGATCGGGGAGGAAACCGATGAGCTGTTTCTCAACTGCGTGCTCTCCCAGGCCATCAACAAGCAGGTGGTCTCTGAGGTAGCGGATCAGTTTAAAATTGTCTATACGCCGTTCCACGGCTGCGGATACAAGCTTGTGCCGGAAGCGCTCCGTCGTCTCGGCATCAAACATCTCTATCCAGTGGAAGAGCAGATGGTCATCGATGGCAATTTCCCCACCGTTGTGAGCCCCAACCCCGAAAACCCCGAAGGGTTTTATCTCGCGGTTGATCTCGCCAAAAAAGTCGGGAGTGACCTCATCATCGGCACCGACCCTGATTCCGATCGCATCGGCACCATGGTTCGCGATCCGGAGGGCAACTATGTCACCATCACCGGCAACCAGCTCGGTGTCCTCCTGCTCGATTATATCATCCGCGCCCGGAAAGAAGCCGGCACTCTGCCAGAAAACGCCGGTGCGGTTGCAAGCATCGTCACAACCGGTATGGCGCGCGTTGTCTGTGAAGAAAACAATGTCCATTTTGAAGATACCTTCACCGGCTTTAAATTCATGGCAGAACGCGTTGCTTCCTGGGAAGCCGCCGGCACCTGGAAGTATATCTTCGCCTATGAAGAGAGCTACGGCTATATGGCGGGGGATTATGTCCGCGATAAAGACGCCGTCACGGCTTCCATGCTCGTTGCAGAAATGGCAGCGTTTTATTACAAGCAGGGGATGACGCTTCTCGACGCCATGCATGATCTCTATGAAAAGTACGGCTGGTTTATGGAAAAAACCCTCAATCTCGTCATGCCCGGGGTTGACGGCCTTGAAAAGATGCGTGCCCTCATGGAGAGCCTACGTAACGCCATGCCGGAAAAAATTGCCGGGGAAACCGTCATCCGCTCCCGTGACTATCTCGACGGCAGCATTTATGTTGCCGGGCTCGGCAGGGTTGACTATAGCCCCATGAAGGGTTCCAACGTCCTCTATTTCGAGCTGGCTGACGGCTGCACGTTTATCATCCGTCCGTCCGGTACGGAGCCGAAAATCAAAATCTACCTTCTCGTCCGCGGTGCCGATGAGGCAGCCTGCAGAGAAAAAATCTCCCGTTATGAAGGCTATGCGGAGGAACTCGGCAAATGAGCAAATCCCGCGTCAATCTTTTGGAGTTGTTTATAGCCTTTGCCAAAGTCGGGGTGATGACCTTCGGCGGCGGTTACGCCATGATTCCCATTCTGGAGAGGGAACTCATCGATAAGCGCTCCTGGGCTACCAATGAAGAGCTGATGGACTATTATGCCGTCGGTCAGTGTACGCCCGGCGTCATTGCCGTCAATACGGCAACCTTTATCGGCAACAAGCTCGCCGGTACCATCGGCGGCATCATCGCCACCCTCGGTGTTATTTTCCCGTCTGTTGTCATCATCACGGTCATTGCGGGCATCCTTACCAATTTTGCCCATATTCCCGCTGTGAAAAGCGCCTTTGCCGGCATTCGCGTCTGCGTGTGCGTTCTGATTTTCAACTCGGTCGTCAAGCTCTTTAAAAGCGCTGTCATCGACAAGGCTGCCTTTGTCATCTTTCTGCTGGTGCTGGTCTGTTCCTTCTTCTTCGGTGTCTCACCGGTGATTCTTGTGGTCATCAGTGCCGTTGCCGGCATCCTTCTGACGAATCTGGGGGTGCGCGGAAAATGATTTTGCTCACTCTCTTCTGGGAATTTTTTAAAACCGGCCTGTTCTCCGTCGGCGGGGGCATGGCAACGTTGCCTTTCCTCTATCGCATGTCGGCAACGCAGGGCTGGTTTACAACCGAGCAGCTTGCCGATATGATTGCGGTTTCCGAGTCTACTCCCGGTCCCATCGGTGTGAACATGGCAACCTATGTGGGCTTCACCACAGCGGGCATTCCGGGCAGCATCATTGCCACCATCGGTCTTGTTACGCCGAGCGTCATTGTCATCCTGATCATTGCCCGCATTCTCGAAAAGTTCCGCACCAACAAATATGTTGATTCGGCGTTTTACGGCTTGCGCCCCTGCAGCGTCGGGCTGATTGCGGCAGCGGGTCTCCTCGTTGTGAAAATTGCCCTTTTCACGCTCGATCGCTATGCCGAAACACATGTTTTGCTCGATGCGCTGAATCTCAAGGCGATTCTCCTTGCCGTTGTTCTTCTCGTCCTGACCCGCGGTGTAAAAGCGGTGAAAAAGCTTCATCCCATTTTCTTTATCCTTGCTTCTGCCCTTGTCGGTATTTTATTCAAATTTTAAAGGAGAATAAGAAATGGCTACGAAAAAAGTATCTTCCTCTTCTGCCGCAAAGAAAACAGAGACCAAAACAACCGCAACTGCCAAAAAGCCTGCAACATCCGCTGCAGCCAAAAAACCGGCAGCCTCTTCTTCCGCGAAAAAGCCAACATCTTCTTCTGCAGCGAAAACGGAAACCAAAACTTCTTCAGCAGCGAAAAAGCCCGCAGCTTCCTCCTCGGCGAAAAAGCCCGCTGTTTCTTCTGCAAGCAAGCCTGCCTCCACGGCAGCATCAAATTCTTCCGCCTCTTCCCTGAAGCTGACGGCCGCTGAAAAAAAGCTGGTCGAAGCGTATCGCTCAGCCGATCAGGAGACGAAGGACGCCGCTCTCGCTCTTCTCACCCGGAATAATGAGGAAGCTGCCAGTCCTCTCGTTTCTCTTCTGACCGCCCTTGCAGGCGTGCAGAATCAGCAGCCGCAGCAGGCTTCCTCTGCTGCCGGGAACGACGGCGGCATTCTTGGTGCTCTTCTGGCCAATGCAGGCGGTGCTTCCGGCGGGCAGGCCAATAATAACGGCGGTCTCCTGGGCTCGCTTCTCTCCGGCATGGCGTCAAACGCCGGCAATGCAGCTCCCGCATCCGATGACGATGCTTCCAATTCCGGCGGCCTCGCATCCCTCCTCATGGGCTTGCTGAAGTAACTGAAAAGTGGAACAGGGGACGGTTCTCTATTCCGCCCCCTGAAAAGTAAAACAGGTCATCCTGATATGGATGGCTTTTTTTATATTCTGCCTCCGCTTCCTCTTTCCCAATGATTTCCTTATATAACCTTATAAGCCTTCTCCGGTGGAGAAGGTGGCAGCCCATTCGGGCTGACGGATGAGGTCTCTACCCACTACATCCTACCCCCTGACCCCTGCGAAGCTACGCTTCGCTCCTGTGACACTTCTGTGATATTCCCCGTGCTATACTGTGCACGTAATCAAGAGAAAAACAAATCAGCCCATGAGGCTGAATAAAACAAATGAAAAAAACAAAGGAGATTAAAAAAATGAAAATTCTTGAAAATGTAAAAGCACTCAATGAAATGGACCTGACAAAGATTGCCGGCGGCTACGATGATAACCATACAATTTTTGATACCTTCGTAGAATGGCTGATCCAGCTGCCTACCCATTATCCTGAAGAAACCCCCGATGCCGACCGTCCGCTTCCGTTCCCCCAGGACCGCAGAGGAAATAAGGCCCCTATGGCACCGCAGGCTCCTGCACGTCCGCTTCCGTTCCCTCAGGATCGTAGATAATAGGGAGGTACCAAAATGATAAGATTCGAAAATGCAAAAGAGCTCAATGAACATGAAGTAAAAGAAGCCGTCGGCGGCGACTACAATCCGTTCGTCTACAACCCGTATGTAGGACTTCCTTCGGATATTCAGGAGAAGTACGAGGAATCGTGGAAAGAGAAAAAGTAATGAAATTCCTTTGTACAGATAGTGGTCAGATTTGCTCACTGTCTGTACTATTTTTTTATGTTTTTATGCCCTGGCTCCCTCTCTGAGGGAGCTGTCACGAAGTGACTGAGGGAGTGATCTCCGCGACGTTCAGAAACAACCCTATCCTACTTCTTGAGAATGTATAGTTGCATAAACCCTCTTATTCCGAAGGTTTGCCTATCACATATCGGATTATTTTGGGTTTTGGAATGTAATTATGCTGCAGAGAAGAGGAAACCTCTTTTTTTGCTTCGTTGAGAACTGCTATAGCTTTTCCTGATCGCACCTGATTTTTCGTAATTGGAATTCATATTCCGAAACCAAATACCTCATCATGTGCTACAGCTGCTTTCTCTCCAGCCTGATTGATTTTTTGTTTCTAAGGCAACGCTGAACAAATCGCCATTCTGTGCACTTCGATGGAATGAGCGTTTCCATAAAAAAACAGCCGGATTTTAAATCCGGCTGCGGTATGAAAACGAGGATGGAAACTCAATCGTTTTCTCCTTTTTTAAAAGTGGGAATGAAAGCGGTGCTCAGACCCATGTCATGCAGGCGCAGCTTCATACGGCTCGGTTTTTTATTGTACATTGCCGTGCGAAGCTCATCATCCGGCACAAATTTGTAATACGCAGCGCAGAAGGAATCAAACATTTCCCGGTTATTCGGGGAAATCTTCCCAACGAGCATGGCCGCACAGACGACGATGCCGCAGGCAAAACAGATCTTTTGGTAAAGCGGGCAGAAGAGAAGAACAACGATACAGACGACAAGGCATAAAACTGCCATTACAATGGTGGAAATCACCGTATATCGCTTTGCACCCGGCGCAATCAGATCTTCCTGAGTTTCATTCATCTGTCGGATCAGCGAAAACGCTACCTTGAAATTAAAAACGAGCTGCCGCCCAAAGAGATAATAGCCGATCCAGCCGAGAAAAGTGAGGGCAGCACCCCAGATAATTTTCATTGCCATGATTTTTGCCTCCAAATTTAAGGTAGTCAGTATCTTATCACATCCGGCAGGCAGTTGCAAGAGAAGAAGAGAATGAAAAATGTTGAAACTTCCTCTTTCTTTTTTCGGCATATCATGCTACAATATTATGAATATTTTTGGGGTATACAAACCAAATATTCACTGGCTGAAGAGAGCCGGAAGTCAGGTGCCGACGTTGAACCGGTTCCTGAAATGAAAAAGTAATAGTCTTTGCCGGAGGTTTAAAATGGCAGATTCGTATATTTCCCGCAAAATGGATAAAGGGACAATCAATATCTCGGAGGATGTTGTAGCTTCACTTGTTCGCTCGGCCGTCACGGAGACGGATGGTGTGGCAGAGCTTGCAAGCACTGTCGGTTATGAGGACGCGGAATCCGGAACAAGAAAAGCAATCAAAGGCGTGAAAGTCCGCTTTAAGGACGAAGAGATTTGTGCAGATGCCGTGATCACCGTGAAATACGGCGGCAGTATTCTCGATGTTGCCAAAAAGGTGCAGGAAAACGCCCTGTCTGCTATTCAGACTTCGACCGGGTTTGAAGATGCTTCCGTCAACGTTCATGTTGCGGGTGTAGCATTCTGAGGGCAGGCGGCTATGACAAGAGATACCGCACGGGAGATTGCCGTGCAGATTGTTTTCGGTGCTTCCCAATCGGATACGGAATCCATGGCTTTTCTGGAAGATTTTTTCTCTGAGGAGCATTACAGCACGCTGGCAGAAGAAAATGAGCTTTTTGCAGAGAAGCCGGAAGGATCTTTCCTGGAATATATCCGGTCTGTGGTAGAGGCTGTGTTTTCCCATCTCTCTGAGATTGATGCCTATCTTCAGACGTATTCCAAATCCTGGAGTGTGAAGCGCATTTCCGGCACAGCCCGTGCCGTGCTTCGGGTGGCAATTGCGGAAATTTTATATCGGGAAGATGTTTCTCTGGCTACCGCGATCAACAGCGCCGTTGAAATAGACAAAAAGTACGACGATGCAGAGACGGTTGCTTTTGTAAACGGTGTTCTCGGCGGTTTTGCCCGCGGAGAAGGGCTTGCCTGATTATTAGCAATTCGTGGAAAAAGAAGTTTTTACTGTCTCCCGTCTGAATGCGCTTTTGAAAGAATGCATTGAATCCGTTCCGGTTTTCCATAACGTCTGTGTTCTGGGAGAAGTTTCCAATTATAAGCTTTATTCTTCCGGGCATGCATACTTTTCCCTGAAGGATGCCGAGAGCACCCTGAGCTGTGTCCTTTTCAAAGGGAATGCCCGTATGGTGCGTTTCAGGCCGGAGAACGGTATGCAGGTTCTGGCTGTGGGCAGAGTGTCTGTCTATCCGCGGGATGGAAAGTATCAGCTCTATGTCAATGCGATGATGCCCTCCGGAGCCGGAGATCTGCAGGCAGCCTTTGAACAGCTCAAGGCAAAGCTCGACGCAGAGGGGTTGTTTTCCCCCGAAGCGAAAAAGCCTCTGCCGTGTTTTCCTGCCAAAATTGCTCTGGTAACATCTCCTGCAGGTGCTGCTGTGCGGGATATGATTCGGATTCTCGGCGTTCGCTGGCCGCGTGCCGAAATTCTTGTGGTTCCGGTTCGCGTGCAGGGAGCGGAAGCTCCTTCAGAAATTTGTGCCGCGATCCGGCTTGTGAATGAAAATCACCTTGCCGATTTGATTATAACCGGCAGGGGCGGCGGTTCCATGGAAGATCTCTGGGGCTTTAACGATGAAAGAGTAGCCAGAGCTGTCTTTGCTTCCCGTATTCCGGTTATTTCAGCGGTAGGGCATGAACCGGATGTGACGATTATCGATTATGTTGCAGATCAGCGGGCTTCCACTCCGTCCAATGCTGCTGAGATCGCTGTGCCTGACCAGGCAGAGATCCGTTCCGGCCTGCAAAATGCCGGTGTTCGCCTCTGGAAAGCCATGGAAAAGAAACTGGATGTTTCCCGAAAGCTTCTGACTTCTTATGCTTCCCGTCGGGTGCTTTCGGAAGCCGGGGAAGTTCTCAATCTCCGAAGAATGGATGTGGATCTGCTGCGGGAGAGGCTGCTTTTTCACCAGCAGAGGATTCTCTCTGCAAAAAAACATCATTTTTCAGCGTTGACGGCTTCGCTGGATGCTTTGAGCCCTCTGAAGGTTCTCTCTCGTGGGTATACGGCTGCTTTGGACGGAGAGGATCGGATTGTTCGATCGGTAACCGCTCTTTCACCCGGGGAAGAAATAGGCCTTCAGTTTGCTGATGGCCGGGCTGAGTGCACGGTCAATACTCTTTTTACGGGGAAGAGTTTCTCTACAGTTTTCAATAAGGAATAGATTATGGCAAAGAAAAAATTGTCTTTTGAAGAATCCGTCAGGCGTCTTGATGAAATTGTAAAGCATCTGGAATCCGGCGATCTGCCGTTGGAGGAATCCCTTGCGCTCTTTGAAGAAGGGACGCATCTGGTATCCTCGTGCAATACCATGCTCGATGAGGCGGAACAGAAGGTTTCCATCCTTCGCGTCGGGAAGGACGGCTCTGTTCGGGAAGAGCCGTTTGACGGAGAGGAAGATCTATGAAGTCGTTTGAGGAGTATAAAGCGCTGGCAGAGGAGTATCTGCAAACTGCAATTCTTGTTCCGGAAGGCGAGAAAGGCGGGCTTGCAGAGGCGATGCGTTACAGCCTCCTTGCCGGCGGCAAACGGATTCGGCCGGTTCTTGCCCTGGCTTTTGCCGATGCCCTCGGCGGAGATCTCCTGGCGACGCTGCCGGCTGCATGCGCCATCGAAATGATTCATACCTACAGCCTGATCCACGATGATCTGCCCTGCATGGATAATGACGCTTTGCGGCGCGGGAAGCCGACCAACCATGTGGTTTACGGGGAGTGCACGGCAACTCTTGCCGGAGATGCGCTGCAGAGCCTTGCATTTGAAACCCTTCTTTCTGCGCCTCTTCCGCCGTCTGTGTTGGTGCGATGCGCTTCCATTCTGGCACAGGCTGCCGGTTATCAGGGAATGTGCCGGGGGCAGTTCCTTGATATGATCGGGGAAGGTCAAAATCTCACGTCAGAACAGCTGACGGAGATCAACACCCATAAAACAGGCGCGCTGCTTGCTTCGTCCTGCGCGATCGGCGCAGCGGCTGCAGGCGCTGATCTTCCCAAAATCGAAGCGGCTTTTCAATTTGGCAGGCAGCTTGGGCTTGCTTTCCAGATTCGGGATGATGTGCTCGACGTGATTTCTACCGATGCGGAGCTCGGGAAACCGGTCGGCTCCGATGTTCAGGAACATAAAAATACCTATATGGCTCTTTTGGGGATAGATGGATGCGCCGAAGAAATCAATCGTCTGACGGCTTCCGCAATTTCCGTGCTGGAAGAGTATTTTTCCCATACAGAGTTTCTCTCTGCGCTGGCCAGGTCTTTGGCAGAGCGAGTAAACTGAGGCTGTGACATGCTGGACGAATTACATTCCCGCGAGGATCTTTTAAAACTGAATTACCCGCAGCTGGATGAGCTGAGCCGGGAGATCCGCTGTCTTCTGGTGGATACGATTTCAAAAACAGGCGGGCATCTTGCCTCCAATCTCGGCACGGTGGAACTATCCATTGCTCTCAATCGGGTGTATAACGCCTCTCAGGACAGGATCCTGTTTGACGTCGGGCACCAGTGTTATACGCATAAAATATTAAACGGGAGGCTGGAACAATTCCACACGCTTCGCCAGTTTGGCGGAATTTCCGGATTTCCGAAACCATACGAAAGTGATGCCGACGCTTTTATTGCAGGCCACGCATCGGATTCGGTTTCGGTTGCGCTTGGTATGGCAAAAGCGAGAACTCTGCTTCACCAGGATTATGACATTTGCGCCGTCATCGGTGACGGTGCATTGACCGGCGGGCTCGCCTATGAGGGGATTGAAAACGTTGCTGCCAGTATGGAGCCGATTGTGATTATCCTCAATGACAATGCCATGTCGATCAACGGAAATGTCGGCGGGATGACAAAAGTGCTCAGCCGGATGCGGTTGAGCGAAGGCTATGCCGGTTTCAAAAAACGCTATCGCGCCGTTGTCGGCATTGATTCCGATCTTTATCGTTTCGGCCATCGCGTCAAAGAAGAGGTAAAAAAGAAGCTTTTTGCCGGCAACATGTTTTCCGCTCTGGGCCTGAACTATCTCGGCCCAATCGATGGGCATGATATCCGGGAACTGGAAAGTGCCATTCGGCTGGCAAAATCACTCCGCATGCCCGTGCTGCTGCATGTTGTAACGGTAAAAGGAAAAGGCTGCCAGTATGCCGAGGCACATCCGGATATTTACCATGGAATCGGTCCTTTCAATAAAGTCAACGGAAAACCCCTGTCACAATCCGAAGGATTTGGAGATTGCATGGGGAAAGAGCTCTGTGCTCTTGCTTCCCGGGATGAAAGAATCACAGCGATTACAGCAGCCATGTCTGACGGAACGGGGTTGTTTGAGTTCTCCCAGCATTTTCCAAACCGGTTTTTTGATGTCGGCATTGCGGAAGGCCATGCAGTTTCCATGGCTGCCGGAATGGCAAAACAGGGGCTTTTACCGGTGTTTGCCGTGTATTCCAGCTTTTTGCAGCGCGCTTATGATATGCTTTTGCATGATGTTTCCCTGCAGAAGCTTCATGTGGTTTTCTGTGTGGACAGAGCCGGGATCGTCGGCAACGACGGTGAAACGCACAACGGCGTATTTGACCTCGCTTTTCTCTCCACGGTTCCGGGGATGACGGTTCTTTGTCCGGCTTCTTTTGCCGAACTGCGTGCCATGCTCTCCATGGCACTTTATGAGCTGGAAGGCCCTGTGGCAATCCGATATCCGCGTGGGGGAGAGGGTCTTTATACGGCAAGCAACACAGCCCCGGAGAGTATCGTACGCGAGGGTGATACGCTTACCATTGCAGCCTACGGCACCATGATCAATGAAGCCCTTGCCGCAGCGGATTTGCTCGCCGCCGAAGGGATTTCCTGCGAGGTTGTGAAAATCAGCAGAGCATCACCGCTGAAAACGGATTTGCTTCTTGCTTCTCTTCAAAAAACAGGCTGGTTTCTGATGGCTGAGAGTGTCTGTGCACCTGGGTGCCTTGGAGAAAAAATCCTGGCCAATGCCCAGAAAAAGCAGATTTCGCTGAAAGGCAGCCGGCTTCTGAATCTGGGAGAAGGGATTCTTCCGCAGGGTTCGGTGAAGGATTTGATGCGTACCTGCGGGCTTGATGTAGCGGGAATTGCCCGCTCAGCGAAGGAATTGCTTTCCGGTAGGAGCAAAACACATGAGTAAAATCAGGCTTGATCAATTGCTTTTTGAGAAAGGGTTTGCACCCAGCCGGGAGAAAGCACGTGCTTTGATTATGAGCGGATGCGTTTTTCTGGAAGGGCAGCGTGCAGACAAGCCGGGCCAGCAGGTTTCTCCCGACGCAGAGCCGGATGTGAGGATGAAAGAGCTCCCGTTTGTCAGCCGCGGCGGGTATAAACTGGATAAAGCGTTGCGCGTCTTCCCGATTGATCCGACCGGAAAGATCTGCATCGATTGCGGCGCTTCAACCGGAGGATTTACCGACGTTCTTCTGCAGCACGGTGCCCAAAAAGTCTATGCCGTGGATGTGGGATATGGCCAGCTTGCCTGGAAAATCCGAAATGACGAACGCGTCGTCAGCCTGGAGAGGACCAATTTACGATATGTCACGGAAGAGCAGATTCCGGAAAAGCTGGATCTTGCCGTTTGTGATGTCTCTTTTATTTCTCTGAAGCTTGTGATGCCTGCGGTAGCCGGACTCCTGAAACCCGGTGCAGAGATCATGTGCCTGATCAAACCGCAGTTTGAAGCCGGCAGGGAGCTCGTCGGGAAAAAGGGAGTTGTACGCGACCCCAAAGTGCACGAGCAGGTCATTCAGGAGATTCTTTCATTTATGCCTTCCATCGGTTTCTCGGTGTGCGGGTTGGATTATTCCCCAATCACCGGTCCGGAAGGAAATGTGGAATTCTTGCTGTATATGAAAAACGAACTGCTTCCGCCGGTATCGATTGATGTGGCGGAAACGGTTGAAAAAGCACATACGGAGTTAAAAAAATGATTGCTGTCTGCCCGAATCCTTACAGAGATAATCAACTTGAGCTGACGAGAAAGTGTATCTCCCTGCTTGAATCTGCAGGGATTTCTGCCGTTGTATGCCCCGTGTTTGCAGAACCGGGAGACGAGGTGATTCCGAAGGATTTGCCGCTGGTACCTCTTGACCGTCTGGAAAACGATTTGACGCTTGCCATTATTATCGGAGGGGACGGGACGGTTCTCCGCGTTGTCCGCACCATCAATATTCGTCCGGTTCCTCTTCTCGGTGTGAATCTCGGCACAATGGGATTCATGACGTCTCTCGAACCGGAAGACATTGCTCTTGTCGTGAAGGCTGCCCGGGGAGAATATCGGCTCAGCCGCCGCATGATGATTGACGTATCTCTATATCGCGACGGAGAGAAGATTCTTGAGGATTCGGCCTTGAATGATGCCTATATCCATGGTTACGGTGACACAATTCAGCTTCACGCCATGTGTGACGGGCAGACGATCACCAGCTTCGGCGGGGATGGAATCATCTTTTCCACGCCGACAGGCTCTACCGGTTATTCGCTTTCTGCCGGAGGCCCCGTGGTGGAACCGGAGACAGACAATATCATCGTCACTCCGATCTGTGCGCACACGATGGTCTCACGCACCTTTGTGCTTGGGCCGGATCGTGTGGCATCCGTCACGGCAACGAGGCTGCATGACAGGCGCGCTTATCTCTCAATCGACGGGACGGTTGCAGCCGACATTCATAAAGATGATGTGGTGACGGTCAGGCGTTCCGAGAAAAAGGTTCTCTTTGCCGACCTCGGAGCAAAAAGTTTTTATGAGAATACTTATGAAAAATTAACCTGAATCCCATGATTCAGGTCACAAATATTACAAATTACCTGGAGGAAAATCAATTGAAACCCGGAAGACAAAGCGTAATCCTTGACATTATTTCCAAGGAGAATATTTCTACTCAGAATCAGCTTCTGGAAGCATTGGCTCAACGCGGCATCAAAAGCACGCAGGCTACGCTCTCGCGTGATATGAAGGACATGCGCCTTATCAAGGAGACGGGAGCCGATGGTCAGGTACGCTATGTAAAACCGCCTGAAGCGGATGATCGTTCCAACAGTTCACGGCTGCATAAGATTCTGAAAGAAAGTGTTCTCTCCCTGGATCTTGCGCAGAATATTCTGGTGATGAAAACACTTTCGGGGCTTGCGTCGGGAGCCTGTTCCGCCATTGACGGGATGCATTTTGAGGGCCTTGTCGGGACGCTTGCCGGAGATGACACGGCTTTTCTTGCTATGACGGATATGGATGCCGCAGAAAAACTGCTGGGAACCCTTCAGGAACTTCTCGCCTGAAGAGACGGAAACGGGTGTCTCCCGTAGAAATCTGGTGAAGTGCTATGCTGAGTGAACTTCATATTGAGAATATCGCAGTGATCGAACATGCGGATATTTTATTCGGAAAAGGCCTGAATGTTCTGGGAGGTGAGACGGGCGCGGGCAAATCCATCGTGATTGACTCGATTAATGCCGTCCTCGGCAACAGAACCAGCCGGGAACTCGTGCGGAAAGGGGCTTCGAACGGGCTTGTCACGGCGGTGTTTTCCCTTGACGCCGAGCTGAAGTGGCTCGAAGAGAATGACATTCCCTACGAGGGGGAACTGATTCTTCAGCGGAAGATCACTCAGGAGGGGAAGTCTTCCTCCAGAGTGTGCGGCGTTCCGGTAACGGCGTCTCAATTACGGGAGCTGGCATCTCAGCTGGTAGACATTCACGGACAGAATGACGGGCTGCGTCTTCTGGACGAAAAAAGCCATCTTGGTTTTCTCGACAGTTTTGGAGAGACAGGCGAATCGTTTCGGGCGTTTCGGGAGGAATTTGAAGCGTTTCAAAAAATTCGCCGGGAACTGAAAGCACTTTCTCTGAATGATGAAGAAAAACAGCGCCTGAGTGATACACTGCACTTCCGCATCGAAGAGCTGGAACGTGCGAATCTGAAAGAAGGGGAGTATGAAACCGTAACGGCAAGACGGGATCTGCTTCGCAATTCCGAAAAACTGCGGGAATCTCTTGACAGTGCACTCGGGTTTCTCTCCGAAGGAGAAGAGAATGCAGAGAGCCTTACGGAAAACGCTCAGTATTATGCAGAACGTGCCGCACGCCTCTCGGCAGAGCTTGAATCGGCAGCAAAGTCCCTTCGGGATGCATCGTTTCTTCTCTCGGATGCAGTCGAAACGCTTTCCGATTTTCGCTCTTCCCTGGATTTTTCTCCGGAGGAGTATGACCTTCTGGAAAACCGCGTCAGCCAGCTGGACAGGCTTCAGCGCAAATACAGCCGGGATGAGTCCGGGCTGATAGCTCTGCTGGACGAATCACGCAAAAAACTGGAGGAAATTGAATATTCGGAAGATCGCATTGCTGCCTTGAAACGAGATTTGAAAGCACAGCGGGATCAATGTGTTCAGGCCGGGCAAGCACTCACGAAAGTACGCCGGGAAGCTGCTGCCGAGCTGGAAAGACGCATCATCACGGAGTTGAAAGAACTCAATATGCCGTCGGTACGGTTTGTGGTGGAATTTGCACCGGTTGATAATATGTACGGTTTTGCTCCTGACGGAGCGGATGTTGTGCGTTTCCTGATGTCAGCCAATGCCGGGGAAGACCCGGGAAGAATCAGCCGTATTGCTTCCGGCGGTGAGTTGAGCCGCATCATGCTGGCGCTGAAAAATGTTTTTGCCGAACATGACAGTGTGCAAACCATGATTTTTGATGAAATCGATACCGGTGTTTCCGGCATTGCCGCACAGCGAGTGGCAGAAAAGTTATATGCCGTATCCAGAAACAAACAGGTGATGTGTGTAACGCACTTGCCGCAGATTGCCGCAATGGCTGACACGCAGTATCTCGTTTCCAAATCGGAATCCTCCGGCAGAACTTTCACCGAGGTGCTTGCGCTTGATGAAGAAGGCAGAAAAAAAGAGATCGCTCGCCTTTACGGCGGTGACCATATCACGGATGTTACGCTTGAAGCTGCATCCGAACAGCTATTGGCTGCGCAGCAGTATAAAAAACGTTTAAACTAATTTTTGAGAGACAATCGAGGTAGGAAGAATGGGTATTTTTGAAGAACTTCGTGCAAGAGGCCTGATCGCGCAGATTACGGATGAGGCAAAGGTAAGAGATCTGATCAACAACGGACAGGCTACTTTTTATATCGGCTTTGACCCCACGGCGGACAGCCTTCATGTCGGTCATTTTATGGCGCTTTGTTTGATGAAGCGCCTGCAGCAGGCTGGCAACAAGCCGATCGCTCTGCTCGGCGGCGGAACCGGTATGGTTGGGGATCCTTCCGGCAGAACGGATATGCGCCCGATGATGACGAAAGAGATCATCCAGCACAATATCGACTGCTTCAAGGTCCAGATGAGCCGCTTCATTGACTTTTCCGAGGGGAAAGCCATGATGGTCAACAATGCCGACTGGCTGCTGGATCTGAACTATGTGGAGCTTTTACGGGAAGTCGGGGCTTATTTCTCCGTCAACAATATGCTGCGGGCCGAGTGCTACAAGCAGCGTATGGAAAAGGGCTTGAGCTTCTTTGAATTCAACTACATGATTATGCAGGCATATGATTTCTATGTGTTGTATCAGAAATATGGATGCAACCTTCAGTTCGGCGGCGATGACCAGTGGTCCAACATGCTTGCCGGCCGTGAGCTGATTCGCAAAAAACTCGGTCTGGAAGAGCAGGATGCCAAAGCACAGGCAATGACCATTACGCTGCTTCTGAACTCCGAAGGCAAAAAAATGGGGAAGACCCAGTCCGGCGCCGTGTGGCTTGACCCGAATAAGACTTCTCCGTATGATTTCTACCAGTATTGGCGCAACGTGGGTGACGCCGATGTGCTCAAGTGTATCCGCATGCTGACCTTCCTCCCGCTGGAACAGATTGACGAAATGGACAAATGGGAAGGCAGTGAACTCAACCGTGCCAAGGAGATCCTTGCCTTTGAGCTTACCTCTCTTGTGCATGGAGAGGAAGAAGCGAAAAAGGCGGAAGCCGGAGCAAAGGCACTTTTCGGCGGAGCCGGTGATCTTTCCAACATTCCGTCCTTCGAGCTTGCTGCCGATGATGCTACCGATATTGTTACCATTCTGGTGAAAACAGGTTTGTGCTCTTCCAACGGGGATGCACGCAGAAACATTCAGCAGGGCGGCGTCACGGTGAATGATGAGAAGATTACAGACTTTAAAAAAGTTTACACAGAAGAAGAGCTCAAAGAGGGCATTCTCGTGAAGCGGGGAAAGAAGAACTTTTTCCGTGTCACAAAAGCATAAAACAGGCATTCACTCCGAAAGTTTCGGGCAAAAAAGAAGCCCGCAGGAAATATATATTTTTCAGAGGAGGATTCTATGTTAGTCAACACCAAAGCAAGAGTAGGCGTCTTTTCCATTGCGCTGGGAGCGTATCTGCCCCAGTTTCCCTCTCTCGTGCCTGAGTTTGAGGCACAATACGAAGCCTTTAAAAAGACCATTCCGGACACGGTAGAGCTGATTGACGGTGGGCTGATCACCACAAAAGAGCAGTCACAGGCAGCCGGAGACAAATTCCGTGCAGCCGATGTGGATCTCGTTTTCATGCAGCTTCTGACGTATGCCACTTCCTACAATATGCTGCCGGCAATCCGGGATCTGGATGTTCCGGTTATTCTTGTGAACGTGCAGAAACTCAAAGCCCTTGATTACGATCATACCGATATTGCCTCCTGGCTTGGTGAAGGCTACGCCTGCGGTGCCGTAGGGGAGAGCGCAGCAGATCTGCAGCGCTTCGGAAAGCGCTTTGATGTCATCACCGGTGTTGTGGAAGGCGGAGATCCTGCCGTACAGCGTGAGATTGAAGACTGGTGCAAAGCAGCCCAGGTGCGCCGTCGTTTCCGTGATACCAATATTGCCCAGATCGGAAGGCCGTATCCCGGCATGATGGATCTCTATATTGATGAGACGAATCTTTACCGCCGGATGTTCCTTTATACCAAACAGTTTGACTGGGAGAAGATGTGGGCAATTGCCGACAATATTACCGATGAGGCACTGATTCGCGCCAAAGCAGAGGATATTCTTGATACATTTGACATCGAAGGCGGCGGAAGTATCGAAGAAGTCTGGGAGATGGCCAAATATGTAGTTGCTTTTGAACAGTGGGTCAAAGATGAAAAGCTTGGCCTGATTGCTTCCCACTACGACGGCTTTGCCCAGGGAAAAGCCGGCTTGCTTGACAGCATGCTGATTCCTGCCTTTTCCATGCTCATCAAGCAGGGGACTGCCTGCGCAGTCGAAGGTGACATGAAAGTGGCTATGGGGATGAGCATTCTCAGCACCATCGCCGGAGAAGGCCAACTCGCTGAAATGTATTCCATTGATTTCAACGATGATACGGCAATTATAGGGCACAGTGGCTCGGGCGATGCCAGAATTTCCGGAAAGAAACCTTCCATGAAGATTGTAAAAGTCTTCCACGGGAAGACGGGCGGCGGATATCTTACACAGTTTTATCCGCGTCTCGGCCCTGTGACTTATCTTGCCATTACGCAGGACGGTGACGGCAACTTCAAGTTTATCGTAGCCGAGGCTGAGAATATTGACGGAAAAGTCCTCTCCATCGGGGACACCAATAACCGCGTCAAATTCACCTGCGGTGCAAGAGAATTTGTCAATCGCTGGAGCCTTGCAGGTCCGACCCACCACTTCGCAGAGGCAACCGGCCGTCATATCGACACCATACTGAAAGTGGCAAAAATTCTCAACGTTCCGGTTGAGATCGTCACAAGATAACGAAAAAGCTTCCCAAACGGGAAGCTTTTTTCATGAAAGCGTTTCTTCCGGCAGTTTGCAGACGTCAATCCATTCCAATGCATTGGAATACCGATACAGTTCATCGAGATTCAGTTCGATGGCGCTTGAAGCACTCCCTACAGCAGGGAACACCGTTTCAAAGCGCTTCAGGCTTTCGTCAAGATAAACATCCACACCATCGTTGATGCCGAACGGACAAACCCCTCCGATCGGATGACCGATAAAGTGTAGCACTTCATCCGGAGTCAGCATTTTTGCTTTTGCATGAAACTTTTCTTTATATTTATGGTTATCAATTCTGGCATCTCCGGCAGCCAGAATCAGAATCGGCTTTTCTTCCGGGAGTTTAAAGGATAGCGTTTTTGCAATGCGTGCGCCCTCCACACCGAGCGCCTGAGCGGCGAGCTCCACCGTCGCGGAAGAAACATCAAATTCACGGACGCGGTCTTCCAATCCGAATTGTCTGAAATATGCCCTGCCTTTTTCGATTGACATACTTAGCCCTTCATCTCCAAAAGTTTCTGTTTCAGCTCGCCTTCGATTTTTGCAAGCTCCTGCTCGGCGGCTGCACGGCGCGTACGGCCGTCATCCTGAATCTGGCGGACTTCTTCCAAGGTGGAAATCAGCTCAAGGTTGGTCTTCTGAAGCGTCTCAATATCCACAACGCCGCGCTCTGCTTCCTTTGCGACGTTGACACTGCCCTGATGGAGCGTTTCGGCATTCTTGAGAAGAAGGTCATTGGTTACTTCGCTCACCTCATGCTGGGCTTTCATGGCCTCATCGGAATGGTACATCGTGAGTGCCAATACCATCTGGTTCTTCCAGAGAGGAATGGTGTTGTTGATGGAAGTACGGATTTTTTCCGTCATCAGAGAATCATTGTTCTGAATCAACCGGATCTGCGGCCCCATCTGAACGGAGATCATTCGCGTGAGCTCCAAATCATGGATTTTCTTTTCAAATCTGCCGATCATATTGGCAAAATCATTGGCAGCCTGAGCATCTTCCGGGAGATTGCTTTCCTGTGCTTTTTTCTGCAGGGCAGGAAGTTCCACATTGCGAAGCTCTTCTATTTTCAGCTTGCCTGCAAGGATATACATGGTAAGCTCTTTCATGTACTCCTGATTCTTGTCGTACATCTTATCCATGAGAGAAATGTCCTTCATCAGGACGATTTCATGGTTTTCCAGTGCTTCCACGATCTTATCCACGTTTGCTTCGGCTACATTGTATTGTGCTTTCAGGGATTCCATATTGCTCTGGCCTCTCTTGAAGAGTGCCTTCAGGCCTTTTTCTTTCTCCTCAAATTTCATGCCCTTCAGTTCTACCACGAGGTCGGAGAGCATACTGCCGACTTCTCCGAGATCCTTTGTCTTGACGGTGCTGAGAGCAGCATCGGAGAACTCGGAAATGTTTTTCTGGGCAGCAGCACCGTAATTCATAACCTGCTCGGTGTTCATGACGTCGATCTGAGAAGAAAACTCTTTTACAGCTGCCTGCTCTTCGGGAGAGAGCTTCTCAAGCTCAATTTTTTCGGCAGCGGGCTGCTCTTTCACTTCTTCGGCCTGTTTGAGTTCTTCTTCAAGCGCAGCAGCCTGTGCTGCAGCCTGGGTGCCGTTTGGATCAAGGGTGAGGGTCGGGATAGATGTGTTTTCTGCCATAATTCTTTATCCTTTCTGCTGTGCCGTTGCGGCACTGCTCTGTTGTGCTGCACCTTGTGCAGCGGAAATACCGGTAAAATCTTTTCGCTCGGATAGACCTTCGCGTTCCAGCATCTGGTTCATCACGTCGATATCTGTTTCTATATCCAACGCCTGATTCTCAAACAGGGAATCCAGGCGTTTTTTATAGGCGGCAATTGCAACGTCGAGCATCTCATTGATATTGGCCATGCTCTTGTCAATGTTTTCCCCTTCAATCCCCTGGGAAGACATTCTGTCATACGCATTGAGTAGCTTGATCGTTGTCGGGAGATAGTAGCGGAAAAACTTCTTGATTTGGGGAATATCAGAGGGATCTTCGATCGCATCCTGAGAAATTTTCTCTGTGATATCAATAATCTGGTCGATTTTTTCCTGAACGGCGGGATCCTTGATGGTTGTTTTCAGCCTTTGCATTTCGCGAATGGCGCGATCTCCCTCTTCTAAAATCGGGTCAATCTTTTCTCCGTAGCTTTTGCGTCTGAGGCGTTCTCCGGATGTCTTTCTGCCGGATGTTGTCGTATCGGCGACGCGTTCACTTGTTTTCTTGGTGTTTGCTACGTTCTCTTTTTCTTTGTTCTGTTCTTTTTTCCCTGTAATGCTGTTCTGATCTCGCTTTGACTCAAGCCATTTTACCAGATAGGCGACACCAAAGCTGATTCCGAGATCCAGAAGAAGCCCACTCAGAGAAAAGGGAGAGAAAACGAACCCGCAGAGCACTGCAAAGCAGACAATAAAAGCAATTGCCGGTTTTGTCAGAGTGCTTTTTTTCTTTTTGCTGCCCATATCCTGAACCTCCGAGTTTTTCTTTTGCCATATTTTATTCTACTTTAATAAAGTAGTCAAGAGAAAGAGGCCGGAATCCGATGAAGAAAATGAAAATCTTTTTTATTGTTACAAAGGTTGTTTGTTTTTCATTGCAGAAGGGAACGCAATGTGCTAAAATGCCCGGGAAGATTTCAAGGAGAATTGCTGATGAATAGAAAAGATAGATGGAATCATATGAGCAAAAAGAAAAGAAGAACCCTGAAAGTGATGGCCGGCCTTGTGCTTCTTTTTCTTTTGCTTTCCCTATTTGTAATCTGTAAGATAGCTAGGCTCAGCTTTGACAAACCACCGGAAGCGGAAGAGGTGTCAGCCGCGCCTCAAACGGTGGAAGAACCTCCGAAACACAGCAGAAATACAATCAACATCCTGTGCCTCGGAACTGATTTGCCGTTACCCGGAACGGGAGACCGCGGAAGATGCGACAGCACAACGCTTGTTTCACTGAATCTCCTTACCGGAAGCATGAAAGTGATTTCGTTCGAGAGAGGGATCAGTATTTATGTCCCATCAATCTGGAGTGATGAGCTGCTGACTCACGTTTATTCTTACGAAGGCGCTCCTGGTATGGTTTCCGCAATTGAACGGAATTTCAATGTGAAAGTGGATGGCTATGTACAGGTCAATTTTGACACTTTTGCACAGATCGTGGATGCCATCGGGGGAGTGGATATAGACCTCACAGACGAAGAGGTTACTGCTCTGAACAACGAAGGCTACATCTATGCCGGCGTCTGGACGCAAGCTTATGTCACGCCGGGGAAGAACCATCTGAACGGACATGACACGCTGGAATATGCCCGCCTCCGTGCGGTGGATGATAATTTCGGCCGCCAGCAGCGGCAGAGAACCGTCATGCAGGCCATGATCAAACAGGTTAGAAATCTGCCTCTTTTCCGGTTGAATCATGCCGTTAATAAAATCCTTCCGCTTGTTCACACGAACCTGCCGAAAGGCACGCTTTTCCGATTGTTCCTGCATGCACCGCAATTTCTTCTCTCTAATCTGAAGCAGCTTCAGGTTCCGGAAAAGGATGGATCTGCCTCTTACACCATGTCAAACTTCAGTTTTAAAAGGGAACAGGAACGAATTGCAGAATTTTTGAAATGATTTTTCGTTGTAAAACTTCTCAAATCACAAAATAAGGCAACGAAAGTATGTAAAAATGTTAGGAAAGCACCCCAATGTACCGGGTGCTTTTTTATTTTCTGCGCGAAAAAGTCTAATTCTTACAATGTTTACAAAAGAATTACTTGAAATTTTGAAAATCTTGTTATATAGTATCCAGCAAACAAGACACGAGCAAAGAGATTACAAATTGGTAAAAATATTTTTCAAAATTAGGAAAAATCCACTTGCAATTCCGTTGCTTCTGTGTTACATTATGCATGTGCCGTATTGCGGCTGCTTTTGCCGTATCTATTTGGCGCAGTCAAAAGCATATAATTTATGATTATATGTTCAATTCGCGGAGGGAAAGAAAAGGAGACCTTAATTATGAAAAAGATGGTCAAGCTTTTAAGTTTCGTGCTGTTGGTCACCATGCTTTTCAGCCTGATGGCTACCAGTGCGTCCGCAATCGTCAGTGACGATACAGCCAACGTCAATGGCGGCGGCATCGTGCTCGGCGGTGGCGGTAATGTCAGCGTCAATTCCGGCGGCAGCCTTGTCATCGGCGGCGATCAGCGCCCGGAGGATGATACTCCGTTTACTGGCGCTAGAGCTGAAGAACTACCAAATTACGCTTCTCAGATCGAGCAGGCAAAAGCTTCAAATACTGCCTCTGATATCTCCAATTATGCTCAAGAAGCAGCTGCAAAATATATGAAGAAAGCAGACGGAGATTATAGCGGAATTGTCGATTCAGAGTATGAGCTTGTTCAGGAAAATGAAGACTTCCTGATGTATGTACGCGATCATATTGATACTATTGATGAAGCAACTCTTCAGACAGCTCTTGACCTCTTTGGCGATAAGGCTGTTTATGGAACCGGAAGCGGTGAAATAGATGAGGAAGCAGTAGAGGAACGCAAAGAAGAAATCAGCACGGAGCAGAACACTCTTTCTGGGCAGATTGATGCTCTGGCAGCTCAGATGGATGCGATTGAGAGCAGCTATGAAGACGATTCTTATCAGGATAATGAAGAATATCAGAATATACTCTCTCAGTACAATGCATTGGTTGACCAATTCAATGAACTTCAGGCAGAGAATGACGGAATTGATCAGTTCATGAATGAAAGTGTTACATTAATGTCAGCCATAACAGATCCGACTCAGATTACTTCTAATTTTTATCAGGTAGCAGGCTATTCCAGCCTTGCAGAAGCAGTTGCCAGCCAAGCATATAATAATGTTATTGAGTTTTACGGAAAATCCTTTGATATCTGCAACTCAACTGACTATAGGATCACCGTTGATTTGCATGCTGCAACAATTGATGCAAGAAAATGCCCTGCTGCATTTACGATTCGCAATGGAAAATATGGTGGAACTGTTACCTTTACAAATGGTACTATCGTAGGCGATGGTTTTTATGTAACCAGTGGTGGTGTACTTAACCTTGGTGGATTGGTCAATGGTAATTACGTAGATATTACTGTATTTGCGCAGAACAATGCAGTTTTTGTTGATGAAGGTGGTACTGTTGTAATTGGTCAAGGAACTACACTCGTTGGTGGGATTCCTGGAAATGATCCTTTATCTTTAAAATATAGACCTGATGCAACTCAATATGTCAGATATAGTGATGATGCTGTTGTCTATGTCAACGGCGGTACGGTTAGAATGACTGGAGGTATTGTTTCTGCCGGAAGTAACGATGGACTTGGAGCAAACCCGGCAAACTATGCAATTTACGTTGTTGGTGGCGAGCTTGAAATCTCTAGCAGTGTTGCGGAAGTCACAAGTAAAAATCCAAATGCTCCTGCTATCCTGGGTGAAGATAGTATTATTAAGGTTCATGCAGGTTCAATTTATGGACCTACAGGTATAGCGGTATCTGGAGAGTCTACAGTTCTTACTGTTAACGGCGGAGCAATCACTGGATTTGCTACTGAAAGTGAAGTATGGCCCAATACAGGTGCAGCGATTGCTGTTTCCGGAAATGCAAAAGAGGGTGGAGATAGTCCACTGGTCTATGTTAATGGTGGTACGCTACGTTCCGAACGGGCTGCAGGGGTTATGACAAATCCTCGTCCAACCAATGAAGCAGACAGACAGTCTATAACCAGAATTGCAGTCGATGATGTTAATGTCTCGATCCAGCAAAAGGGTGTAAGTGATTACGCTAAAGCGTTGTTTGTTGTTTCTGTTGCTGTTGGCGGTGATGTTGTTAATTATGGGTATAGCACACTAACTGCACTCACAAGTGCTCTTGCAACATTCCCAACAGAAGCGACAGTTACTGTTAAATTGCTTAGTGATATGGCGACATCTTCTCCAATTGTTCTCGATTCTCAAGCAGAGAAGGTTGTATTTGATGGCAATGGACATATAGTTCAATGCTCGAGTACAAGTGGAATCAGCGTATCTAAAGGCGATGTCATCATTAAGAATGTTGTATTAGATAGTGATCATACTGGCGATGGATTAGCTTTAACAGGTGGAAACGTGTACGTAGGACCTAATGTTACTGTTGGTCACTTTAACAATGGAATCCATGTTAGTGGCACAGCAAAAGTAACAGTTAATGGGTTAAATATAGAATCACAT
Organism: Oscillospiraceae bacterium; assembly: GCA_017469115.1. Taxonomy (GTDB): domain Bacteria; phylum Bacillota; class Clostridia; order Oscillospirales; family Oscillospiraceae; genus Limivicinus. The sequence goes on along the minus strand of JAFUGY010000105.1, from coordinate 17,908 downwards.
AATGTTGTTGGTATAAAAGTCGAAGGAAACAGCCAAACAATTGTTATGATGTGTAAAAATGATTCAAGAACGCCTGTCGATACTACAATAACAAAAACGAGTCTTAAACCAACGGATCCTGCTAATACTCCATTCTTTAGAATAGATGGTGGTTGGTTTGCATATAAAGAAAATGCAGATGGAACGAAAAAAGTTGCAGCTAATGTCGATCCTGAGGTAGCATATATCAAATATGTCGAAAAAGACAGATATTATGAAGTTTTGTACAATGATACACCGAATGTCGAAATCGATACATCAATTACAAAACGTTATGGTACAGAAACATTAAAAGATGGCACTAAGATTCCATATATTGTCTATGATAAGAGTAATCCAGATCCGATCGTATTTAAAGAGGTTATGCCTTCTCTTGTCAGAATCGATGCAGTGGGAATTATCACAGATAGCAATGGAAAAGTTGTAGAGAACGGTAGGTCATATAACTTGCTATATCAGCAAGCTGGTAAGACTGGTACTATTCGTATTCCGGATACAAAAGTTCTTGAGGATTGCCCGACGGGACGTTATGATCTGCGTTTCACCTTCAAAAATGGGTATGTAATGCAGGATAAGCTTAGACTTTATGTATTCCCGAAGTATGCAGGTCTCTTTGCTGTTCCTAATACGAAAGATATAAGCCCAAGCAATGCACAAGTTGTAACGACCGATCCTTACGATTATGTTGAATACTTCAATGGTAATATTGTTGAGTATCTCAACGATACATTTGATTTGATTAAGACAAAGACAGCATATCCGATCGGAGCTATTAACTGGAATGTAGCTGTGGTTACCAGTGAGTTACCTGATAAGATGACAATAGGCAACGCAGCAGACAACACCAATTCTATTCTCCTTGAGAATTATATCTTTGATCCAAACTCTGCAACTGGTTACGTCGGAATCAACGATGATGAAAACACTGAGTCACTTGGTGGTGCACAGGATCGTACCACATGGGGTGTCGTACCCAGCGGTCAGTATCAGGGATACTACTTCTACATTATCTCTTATGCAGACCTGAACAACCTGGCAGCAGGACAGAACTGGGTCTTCCTGAACTGGAACGGCATGGATGGTGCTCTGAAGAACCTTCCGCTCACGATTAAGAACGATTACGTTTCCATCAGCCCGACAAAGGTCGACTGGAGCAAGATCGACAACTTCGTGAACTTCACGGTGAACCCGGCACCGCAGGCAGTGTATGTTGACGGCGAGCTCGTTCCGAGCGGATACTGGACGTATGACACAGCCACCAAGGCACTGTCCATCAAGGGCACATACTTTGCTCCGCTGGAGTCCAAGGATCATACGCTTGAAGTGGTAACCGGACTCGGCAAGGCAAGCGCAACGGTCACCACCGGCATGGGCCTGAAGGCAAACGGTATTGACTACCATGTTTACGGCGGCAACAGAGTGGTTGCATTCCAGGCATCCGATACCATCAATCAGGACGGCGGCGTCTGGATCGGCTCCTCCAACCCGACAAGGCTCGATCCTTCTGCCTACACCTGGAACGGAACAAACGGTTTCACGCTCAACTCTGCCTTCCTTAACAGGCTCGCACTCGGTACGTATTATATCTCTGCTTACATTTACAACGGCAACAACGGATATAACTACACGACGACGACCTTCCGCGTGATCTCCGCAACGCAGGCTTCCAACAACCCGGCCACGGGCGATAACAGCAACATCACCCTCTGGCTTGTGATCCTGGCTCTGTCTGCAGTGGCAATTGTTGTGATTATCGTCCCGCAGTTCAAGAAGAACAAGGGAATGCACTGAGCACAGAGATTGCAAAACAACTAAAGACCGGAAACCGCACCATTCGGTGCGGTTTCTTTATACATTGTGCATAAAATAAAGAAATCTAACCGGCGGTTTTGATGATATTTTGTACAATTCTGCGGGCTTCCCAAATCGCAAAAAATTTGTTAAAATGAGGACGTAAAAAAGGAGGGGGATGACTATGAAGAAAGAATATCCCGTCATTGATTCTATTGAAGCGCTGGAAGCCGAGATTGCACGTGTAAAAGCTGCCCAGAAGGAATATGCCCATTTCACACAGGAGCAAGTGGACAAGATCTTTCTTGCTGCGGCAACAGCAGCGAACAAAGCTCGCGTTCCGCTGGCGAAAGCTGCTGTAGAAGAAACGCATATGGGTGTTGTGGAAGACAAGGTGATTAAAAACCATTTTGCTTCCGAATATATCTATAATGCCTATCGCAACACAAAGACCTGCGGTGTGATTGAAGAGGACAAAGCCTATGGCATCCGGAAAATTGCCGAACCTCTCGGCTTGATCTGTGCCATTATTCCAACGACGAACCCGACCTCTACCGCTATTTTCAAAACGCTTCTCGCTTTAAAGACGAGAAACGGTATCATCATCTCCCCGCATCACCGTGCCAAAGAGAGCACGGTTCTGGCTGCAAAGGATGTTCTGGAAGCCGCTGTCGCGGCAGGAGCTCCTGAGGACATCATCGGATGGATCAATGCCCCTTCCCGTGAAATGACACGTCTCCTGATGAAGGAAGCGGACTGCATTCTGGCTACCGGCGGCCCCAGCATGGTGAACGCTGCCTATTCTTCCGGTACCCCGGCACTTGGCGTCGGTGCAGGCAATACGCCGGCCATCATTGATGACACAGCCGATATCTTGCTGGCTGTTAACTCGATTATCCACTCCAAGACATTTGATAACGGCATGATCTGCGCCTCCGAGCAGTCCGTCATTGTGCTCGACAAGGTGTACGATGAAGTAAAACACGAATTTGCAAAACGCGGCTGCTATTTCCTCGATCCGGAAGAGACGGAAAAAGTCCGTAAGACGATGATTATCAACGGCTCTCTCAATGCCGGCATCGTCGGGCAGAGAGCCTCCAAGATTGCTTCCCTTGCAGGTGTTACCGTTCCGGATGGAACGAAAATCCTGATCGGTGAAGTAGAGTCGGTTGATCTGTCGGAAGAATTTGCCCACGAAAAGCTCTCTCCCGTTCTCGCCATGTACCGTGCAAAAGATATTCAGGATGCATTTGCAAAGGCAGAGAAGCTGATTGACGACGGCGGTCTCGGTCACACGTCTTCCATCTATCTCAACGCTGCAACCGAGCAGGATAAACTCAATGAATTCCAGGCAAGAATGAAGACCTGCCGTATTGTCGTCAACACGCCGTCTTCCCACGGCGGCCTCGGAGATCTGTACAACTTTGCTCTGACTCCGTCGCTTACGCTGGGATGCGGATCCTGGGGTAGTAACTCCGTTTCCGAAAACGTCGGCGTGAAGCATCTGCTCAACATCAAAACAGTGGTGGAAAGAAGGGAAAATATGCTCTGGTTCCGTGCTCCGGAAAAGATTTATATCAAGAAAGGCTGCCTGCCGGTAGCACTCAATGAGCTCGGCGAAATGGGCAAAAAGCGTGCCTTCATCGTAACTGGGCCCCATCTTTACAAAACCGGTGCGGCTGAGCCGATTTTTGCAAAGCTAACACAGCTCGGCATTCAGTACACCTGCTTCTTTGACGTGCCGAATGATCCTACTCTTGCCTGTGCCAAACGCGGCGCGGAACAGATGGCCGCCTTTAAGCCGGACACGATTATCGCCCTCGGCGGCGGCAGCCCGATGGATGCTGCCAAGATCATGTGGGTGATGTATGAGCATCCGGAAGCTGATTTTGCCGATATGGCCATGCGCTTCTCCGATATCCGCAAGCGCATTTACAAGTTCCCGAAGATGGGGGAGAAAGCCTATTTCATTGCCGTGCCGACGTCTGCCGGAACCGGAAGCGAAGTAACACCGTTTGCCGTTATCACTGATGAATCCACCAATATCAAATATCCTCTGGCTGATTATGAGCTCATGCCCAACATGGCAATCGTGGATGTCGATTATCATATGACGGCCCCGAAGGGCCTTACGGCATCTTCCGGCATCGATGCCGTTTCCCACGCACTGGAAGCATACGCTTCCGTTATGGCAACGGACTATACCGACGGTATTGCCCTTCGTGCCCTGAAAAATCTCTTTACTTATCTGCCTCGTGCTTATGAGAACGGGCAGGATGTGGAAGCACGCGAAAAGGTCGCCAATGCCGCTACCATGGCGGGTATGGCTTTTGCCAATGCTTTCCTCGGTGTGATGCACTCCATGGCTCACAAGCTGGGCGCTTTCCATCACATTGCTCACGGCCTTGCCAACGCTCTGATGATGGATGAAGTGATTCGCTTCAATTCCGCAGAGGCTCCCACCAAGATGGGTTCCTTCCCGCAGTATGATCATCCTCACACGATGGCTCGCTATGCCGAAGTTGCCGAGTATCTCGGCTGCGGCGGACGTACGGATGAGAAGAAGGTTGAAAACCTGATCAAGAAGATTGATGAGCTCAAGGCGCAGATCGGCATCAAGCCGACTATTCGGGATTATGTTCCGGATGAAGATGCCTTCCTCAGCACATTGGATGAGATGGTCGAACAGGCCTTTGACGATCAGTGCACCGGCGCTAACCCGCGTTATCCGCTGATGAGTGAGATCAAGCAGATGTATCTCAACGCATACTATGGAAAATCCTTTACCGAAACACCCAAACCGGATGAGAAACAACTGGAAAGGAGATAAATCATGAACCTGAACAATGTTATTGCCGAAAGAAAGACCAAGACCATTTATCGGGACGGGGATGCCTGTATCAAGGTGTTTAACCACAGCTTTTCCAAGGCTGATATTCTCAACGAAGCACTCAACCAGGCAAGAGTGGAAAATCTCGGCCTGAATGTTCCCAAAATTCTGGAAGTCACCACGGTAGACGGCATGTGGGCCATTGTTTCCGAATATATCGAGGGGACGACGCTTTCCCACCTCATGCGGGATGATCCGGAAAACAAAGACAAGTATCTGGATATGCTGGTCGAGACGCAGATGCTGATTCATTCCCGCCGCTGCCCGCTGCTGAGCCGCCTGAAGGATAAGATGAACCGCAAGATTCTCTCTGCTGACCTTGAGCCCGTCACCCGGTATGAGCTTCTGATCCGTCTGGAAGGGCTTCCCACCCACGATAAGCTTTGCCACGGCGATCTGTGCCCCTCCAATGTCATTCTCACCGAATCCGGCGATCTTTACATTATTGACTGGGCACATGCCACCCAGGGCAATGCCTCTGCCGATGCCGCAAGGACGTTCCTGACCTTCAACCTCTCCGGGGATGCAGAAACAGCCGACAAATACCTTGATCTGTTCTGTGAAAAGAGCGGAACCGACAAGCGGTATGTACAGAAATGGATGCCGATTGTGGCAGCTTCCCAGTCTGTCAAAGGTAATCTCGAAGAACGCGACTTCCTGCTCCGCTGGGCAAACGTTGTCGATTACGAATAAGTTTTTGGATTTCTTCGGCATTTTTAGCCGGAGAAATCCTTTTTTTGAACGGAATGATTGCGAAATCTTTCCAATCGTGTTATAATCTGCAATCATTCTAAATAGGAGGATTATTGTTTGGAATTGTCTGTACAGGCAAAGCCTGAAGTTGAGAAAATATTTCTCATTGATTTTGAAAATGTGCATGAAAAGGGCCTGGAAGGCATCAGCCGTCTGCGCCCGATTGATACCGTGCATCTTTTTTATACAAAAAACGCAAGTAAGATCAGCCTTGATATTCTCAGTGAAATCCAGGCAAAGCTCTGTTTTCATAAGGTGAATGTGGGGAAGCAGTCTCTCGATATGCAGCTTGTGAGTTATCTCGGTTTTCTGATCGGTACCGTCGGGAAGGAACCGGAATATGTTATCGTCAGCAACGATGCCGGATTTCACAATACGCTCGCTTTCTGGGGAGAGAAGGACACCAAGATCAGCCAGATGAAGTCCATGACATTTGAGAAAACGGAAGATGCCCATCCGCAGCAGTCTGCAGTCCGTTCATCTGCTTCTGCAAAACCTGCGTCGGCTCCTCGTTCTCCCTATCGTATGAGAGCAGCCCAGGCCAACAGCGGTTCACAATCGTCTGCTTCTGTCTCTCACAACAGCGCAGAGAAAGCAATCCCCCAAAAGGCTGCAGAATCATCTGCCGTTCCTGCAGCTCCAACAGCTCCAGCTCCCGCAGCGGCTCCTTCTTTGTCAACTCCGGCTGCTTCCACAAGCGCGGCAGCTGTGCAAACGGAAGAAGCTCCCGCAGTGCCGGTTGTACAGCCGCAGGAGGCCACAAACAGCCATCCGGTACGCGGTGCTACTGAAAAGACGCAGATGAACAATAAAATCACGGTTGCCCTTCGGGACCGGAAGGTGGAAAGCGAAAAAATCGGAAAAGCAACAGCGACTGTGATGAAGCTTTACGGCAGCAGAAATTTCCGCCAGGCGGCCTATCGGGAAATGATCAAGCTCTTCGGGCAAAAAGAAGGGCTGGAGCTCTATAACATCATCCGCCCGATTCTTCCGGCAGCCGTTCCAGTGCAGAAAAAAGCTTCTGCCCGTAAGACAACCGCAAAAACCACAGCTGCCCCTACCGGGGTGGAAACACCTGATTCCGCAGCCGGCGAGGCGGTTTCCGATCATTCCACCGATTGACACATCGTTTCCAAAATGCTATTATAAGCAGGTTCATTCAATTGTAATTTCTGGGAGAATGTTATGCCTGACCTGAAAGAAGAAATCAGACGAAGAAGAACTTTTGCCATCATTTCACATCCGGACGCCGGTAAAACGACGCTGACGGAAAAGCTTTTGCTTTACGGCGGGGCAATTCAGACTGCGGGCTCCGTAAAAGGAAAAGCGACGAGCCGGCATGCGGTGTCTGACTGGATGGATTTGGAGAAACAGAGAGGAATTTCCATCACAAGCTCCGTCCTCCAGTTTGAATATGAAGGTTACTGCATCAACATTCTGGATACTCCCGGCCACCAGGACTTTTCGGAGGATACTTATCGTACGCTCATGGCAGCGGATTCTGCTGTGATGGTTCTTGACGCAGCCAAGGGTATTGAGCCCCAGACGAGAAAGCTCTTCAAGGTCTGCGCGATGCGGCATATCCCGATTTTTACATTCATCAATAAGATGGATAGGGAAGCGCGCGATCCTTACGAACTGATGGAAGAGCTGGAAAACGAATTCGGAATCGGAACTTACCCGATCAACTGGCCGATTGGCTGCGGACAGGAATTCAAAGGCGTCTATGACCGCGGCACCAGAAAAATCCTTGCCTTTACGGATGCCCACAGAGGGCAGAACCGTATCCGTGCCACCGAGATTCCGGCAGATGATGTGGAGACCGTGGATGCCTTTATCGGGCATAAGCTTCGTGAAACGCTTTTTGATGATATCGAGCTGATCGACGGTGCAGGATATGATTTTGATCTGGATCAGGTGCATGCAGGAAAGCTCAGCCCCGTGTTTTTCGGCTCTGCACTGAATAATTTCGGTGTGGAGGAATTTTTGGAGCACTTCCTGAAGATGACGCTGTCTCCTTTGCCGCGTTTTGCCGGGGAAACGGAAGTGGATCCTTTCAATCCTGCTTTCTCCGCTTTTGTGTTCAAAATCCAGGCGAACATGAACAAAGCGCATCGTGACAGAATTGCCTTTATGCGCATTTGCTCCGGCAAATTTGAGCGTGACAGTGAATATTTCCATGTGCAGGGCGGCAAAGCCCTTCGTTTGGCACAACCGCAGCAGTTGATGGCTTCCGATCGTGCAATTATAGATGAAGCGTTTGCCGGCGATATCATCGGTGTTTTTGATCCTGGGATTTTTTCCATCGGGGATACGATCTGTGAAAAGGGAATGAATGTCGCTTTTGCCGGCATTCCCACCTTCGCGCCTGAGCATTTTGCTGCGGTTGAGCGTATCGACACGATGAAACGCAAACAGTTTGAAAAGGGGATCGAACAGATTGCACAGGAAGGTGCAATCCAGATCTTCCACGCCCCCAATACCGGGTTTGAAGAAGTGATTGTCGGCGTTGTCGGTGTTCTGCAGTTTGAAGTGCTGGAATATCGATTGAAGACGGAGTACGGCGTTGAAATTCGCCGTCGTGATCTGCCTTTTGAGGTCATTCGCTGGATTGAAAACGATGATCCGGATATTTCCTCTCTGAATCTGACAAGCGATACCCGATGGGTGCAGGATTTCAAAGGCAACAATCTGTTGCTGTTCACTTCACCCTGGTGTGTGACCTGGGCTTTGGATAAAAACCCTGCGCTTCGTTTGCGTGAGTTTTCGGAGAACTGAAAACAACTTCTTTAAGAGTGATTCTGTATTTCCGGCTGGAGGATGTTTTGGGTAAATTAATTGTTCTGGAAGGGATTGACGGCAGCGGCAAAAGCAGCCAGTACAGGCGCGTCTGTGAAAGGTTGAGTGCCGACGGCATCTCCTTTTCCCATATTGTGTTTCCGCGATATGACAAAGAGAGCAGCGCACTTGTGCGCCTGTATCTCGACGGTGCATTCGGCTCCAGGCCGGGAGATGTGAATGCCTACACCGCGTCCACTTTTTATGCGGTAGATCGGTTTGCTTCCTATCGGGACGATTGGGGAGAGACATATCATAACGGCGGCCTTATTCTCTCCGACCGGTATACCACTTCCAATGTGGTGCATCAGGGATCCAAACTGCCGGATGAGGAACTGCCGGCATTCTTTGCATGGCTCAGTGATCTGGAATTTCAAAAAATGCTGCTCCCGAAACCCGATGTCGTTATCTATCTGGATACGACGGTCGAGATTTCCCTTGCACGGATGAAACGCCGGCAGGACAGAACGGGAACCCATGCCGATATCCACGAAAAGGATTCTTCTTATCTGAAAAAGTGCCTCCACACAGCCGAACTCGCCTGTGATTATTTTGGCTGGCATCGCATTTCCTGTCTGGATGAAACCGGCTGCGAGCGTGGCCTTGAAGAAAAAAATGACGAGATTTATAATCTCATCCGCAGTGTGATCTGACGGAGGATTGACATGCCCGATGAAAGAGATAAACTGAACATGTTTTCTCAGGATGCCACGCGCCTGAATGAAACGGCGGATCCGTTACCTGACGAGGTGCACAACACGCGCCTGATGGAAGCAGTTTCGGCGGAAAAGGGGATGCCTTCTTCTTGGCAGGAGAGTTTTTCTCCGAAGAAATCTTCCGGGCGTGTGCGTGATCCCGTTCCCGTAAAGGGGAAGCAGGATAAAAAGATCCCGCCTACGCCTCCATCCAAGGTGAGAAAACGGGAACAGCGTTCCGGTTGCCTCGGAGGGTTGATGTACTTTCTCTTTGTGCTTTGCCTTTCCGTAGCGCTCGCCTTTTTTGCATGGATGGCAGCCAGCGATGTGATGGCTCTCAATCGGAACAATTTTACGGCGGTTGTCAATCTGCCGACGTCTGCTTTCACCTCCGAAACTGCATTCGTTACAAAAGAAGACGGTACGCTGGAGGAAAAAACCGTCACCCATGCCGACCTCTCTTATGTCAGTGAAGCTCTTTATCAGAAAGGTCTCGTGCATTATCGTTGGCTTTTCGAAGCATTCTGCAAGGTTTCCAATGCCGATACAAAGCTTGATCCGGGGGAGTATGAGCTGAAATCATCCTATGATTACCGTGCTCTTGTTCAGAATATGCGGGAAGGTGCCGGCGCGATGGTCACCGTGGATGTGACGATTCCGGAAGGCTTCACCATGCGTGATATTTTCCTTCGTCTGGAAGAGAATAAAGTTGCTTCCTACGATGCCTTTGTGAAAGCTGCTGCAGAATATAATTTCAAATATGACTTTGTGGAGGCTTCCACATATGCCGGAGCATCCCGTCTGGAAGGCTATCTATTCCCGGATACTTACCAGTTCTATGTGAATATGGAGGCTTCTTCCGCTATCAATAAGCTCCTCAACAACTTCTATCTCAAGTATAATGCCGATATGCTTTCCCAGACGGAGAAAATGGGCATTACCGTGAAAGATGTGGTTTCCGTCGCTTCCATCATTGAGAAAGAGGCCAAACTGGATGAGGATCGACCTCTGGTTGCCTCGGTTATTTATAACCGTCTGGTCAGCGGAATGTCTCTTGGGATGGATTCCACGATTCTTTATCTCTATCAGGATCATAACGGGGAACCGACGGCCGAGATGCTTGCCGATAATTCCCCCTATAATACGCATCTCAATCCCGGGTTGCCTCCCACACCGATTTGTAATCCGGGGCTTGCGTCCATCAATGCCGCTTTGAATCCGGCTGAGAGTAATTATTATTACTTTTATGCGGATCCGGAAAGCGATAAACTCAATTTCTTTACCACTTATGAAGAGTTTGCAAACTATGCCAACACACACCCTCATACAGCCTCCTGAATTGCTCTCTCCGGCGGGTGATTATGAACGCCTCGTCATGGCCGTGCGGTACGGTGCTGATGCCGTTTATCTTGCAGGCCGGGAGTTTGGAATGCGCGCTGCTGCCGCGAATTTTGATAATGATACGCTTCTGCGCGGCGTGCAGACAGCGCATGCTGCCGGCGTGAAAGTTTATGTCACCTGCAATACGCTTCCGAGGGAAGAGGAACTGGAGCGCCTGCCGGACTATCTGGCATTTCTCCAGTCTGCAGGAGTGGACGCGCTGATTATCGCAGATCTCGGAGTGCTTTCCCTTGCTGCAAAATATGCGCCGAATGTCAGCCGCCATGTCAGCACACAGCTCGGCGTAGTCAACAGTGCTACTGCCCGTTACCTTTACGATCAGGGAGCCGATACCGTCGTTTTGGCAAGAGAGCTTTCCCTGGAGGAAATCAGCAAAATCCGTGCTCACACGCCGAAAGATTTGCGGCTGGAAGCATTTGTCCACGGTGCGATGTGTGTCTCTTTTTCCGGTCGCTGCCTTCTTTCCAATTATCTTGCCGACCGAGATGCCAATCGAGGCCAGTGTGCGCAACCCTGTCGGTGGAAGTACCACCTCGTGGAAGAAACCCGTCCCGGAGAATATTATGAGATCTCCGAAGATAACGGCACGTTTATCCTCAATTCCAATGACCTTCGCATGATTGAGCATCTGCCGGAACTGATGGATGCCGGCGTTGAAAGCTTCAAGATTGAAGGCAGAATGAAAAGCGCCTATTACACTGCCATCATCACCAATGCCTATCGGCATGCCATTGATGCAGCCATGGCTCGTCAGCCGCTGGATCCGATTTGGGTGGAGGAGACGGAAAAAATCAGCCATCGGACGTATTGCACCGGCTTTTTCTACGGTTATCCCGGGCAGCATTACGGGTCGTCTTCCTATTCTCAGACGGCGGATATCGTTGCTGTGGTGGAACAGTGCGATGAAGGCGGAAACGCTCTTCTCACGCAGCGAAATCGCTTTTTCGTCGGCGAGGAACTGGAGCTGATGAATCCCGATACCACGCCCGTCCGGTTTACGCCGGGTTCTCTCACGGATGAAGACGGCAATGAAATTCCCGATACGCACCGGGCAATGATGCGTTTTCGGATGAAGCTTCCCATCGCCGTCCCGCCATATACCATCATTCGCAAAAACAGAAAAGTACCCAAAGAGTAATTGCGGCAATTCCATTATGAATTCTTTTTTCCGGAGGAAAAATTTATGCATCCTTATCATGGTCTGAATGAACTGCGCGAGATGTTTTTGAGCTTTTTTGAAACCAAAGGGCATCTCCGCCTCCCCAGCTTTTCTCTCGTTCCGCAGAACGACGCCAGTGTCCTGCTGATCAATGCCGGCATGACGCCGATGAAGCCGTATTTCCGCGGGGAAGAAGAGCCTCCCCGTCACCGGATCTGCACTTGCCAGAAGTGCATCCGTACCGGCGATATTGAAAATGTCGGCAAGACGGCTCGTCACGGCACCTATTTTGAAATGCTCGGTAACTTCTCCTTCGGCGATTACTTCAAGCATGAAGCCATTGCCTGGAGCTGGGAGTTCCTTACCTCTCCCGAATGGGTTGGTCTTGAACCCGACCGGCTTTATCCCTCTGTATACAAGGATGATGACGAAGCCTTTGAAATCTGGGAGAAAGAGATCGGCATCGCTCCCGAGCGTATTTTCCGGTTCGGAAAAGAGGATAACTTCTGGGAGCATGGCGCAGGCCCCTGCGGCCCCTGCTCTGAGATCTATTATGATCGCGGAGAAGAATTTGGCTGCGGAAAACCGACCTGCACGGTAGGCTGTGATTGTGACCGCTATATTGAAGTCTGGAATAACGTGTTCTCTCAGTTCGATAACGACGGGCATAACAACTATACCGAGCTCAAGCAGAAGAATATCGATACCGGTATGGGCCTTGAGCGTCTTGCCTGCGTCTGCCAGAATGTCAATTCTCTCTTTGATGTAGACACGGTGATGAATATTACCAACCGCGTCAGCGAGCTCACCGGCGCTTATTACGGCAAGGATCATAAAACCGATGTCTCCCTCCGCGTGATTACCGACCATATCCGCTCTTCCGTCTTCATGATCAGTGACGGCATTCTGCCTTCCAACGAGGGGAGAGGCTATGTGCTTCGTCGTCTGATGCGGCGCGCTGCCCGCCACGGAAAGCTCCTGAACGTCAATGAAGCGTTCCTGTGGAAAATCGTGGATACCGTTGTTCATGAAAACGAATGCCAGTATCCGGAACTTCGTGAGAAAGAGAATTATATCATCTCCGTCATCCGTCACGAAGAGGAGAACTTCAACCGGACGATTGACGCCGGTATGGCGATCTTCAAAGACCTTCTGGAAGATCATAAAAAGAAAAACGAGTCTGTTTTCTCCGGTGCCGATGCGTTCAAACTGTATGATACGTTTGGCTTCCCACTCGATCTCACCATTGAAATGTGTGCCGATGAGGGAATGACGGTGGATGAAGCCGGCTTCCATACTCTGATGGAAGAACAGCGCGTCCGTGCCCGTGAAGCGCGCAAAGCCCTCGGTGACCTCGGCTGGGCCGGTATTGAGTTCGGCAAAGAGATCCCCGACACGCAGTTTGTCGGATACGAAGCAGATCAGGCTGCGGGCAAAATCCTCGCCATTGTCTCGGAAGGCGAACAGGCATCCGACCTGTATGACGGAGATGACGGAATCCTCGTTCTTGACAAAACAGTGCTCTATGCTGAGATGGGCGGTCAGGAAGCCGACCATGGCTTTATCACCTGCGGGGACGCTGTCTTTACCGTGACGAATGTCATCCGCAATAAAGGCGGCAAATACATGCATTACGGGCACCTCTTCGGCGGTACGCTCAAGCTCGGTGATCCGGTGGTTTCCGCTTACGATAAACAGCGCCGTGCCGCGATTGCCCGTGCTCACAGTGCCACTCATATGCTGCAGAGCGCTCTTCGTGCCGTTCTGGGCGATCATGTCCATCAGGCTGGTTCTCTCGTACAGGAGGATTCCCTCCGGTTCGACTTTACGAACATGTCGGCTGTTTCCAAAGAAGATCTTCGCAAAATTGAAGACCTTGTCAACGGCTATATTCTCTCCGGTGTAGATGTGACGACGGATGTCATGTCTCTGGAAGATGCCAAAAAGTCCGGCGCTACGGCTCTCTTTGGCGAAAAGTACGGCAGCACCGTGTGCGTTGTGAAAATGGGCGGATTCAGTGCCGAGCTCTGCGGCGGTACGCACCTTGCAAACACCGCTCAGGTCGGAGCGTTCCACATCGTGTCCGAAGCTTCTGTCGCTTCCGGCGTCAGAAGAGTGGAAGCCCTCACCGGGAAAAAGACGGTTGCTCTCCTGCAGGAGAATACCGAACTGCTCTCAACGGTTTCTGCCATGTTTAAAGCAGCTCCTGCCGATCTGCCGGAACGCCTCAACGCGCAGGCTTCCGAAATCCGTGAGCTGAAGCGTCAGATCGAGCAGTTCAAGGCAAAAGAGTCATCCGGCAATGCACAGCTGTATCTGGATAAGGCAAAGACCGTCGGTTCCCTCCATGTCACAACCGTCAAGCTTGCCGATAACGATGCGGCAGCCCTCCGGAGCCTCGGTGATGTTTTGCGTGATAAAGACTCTGACGTTGTTGCGCTTCTTGCCTCGGTAAACGGCGAAAAAATTTCTTACCTCTGTGTATGCGGCGCTGATGCTGTTTCGGCAGGGATCAAGGCCGGAGATGTGATTCGTCACGTCACTGCCATTACAAACGGAAAAGGCGGCGGCAAACCGGATTCCGCAATGGGCGGCGGCACCGACCTCTCCAAGCTGGATGAATCCCTTGCTGCTCTGGAAGCTTTCGTCTCTTCCAAACTCAACTGATCACCAAACCTGAAAGGAGAAAACAAATGAACGATTGTCTGTTTTGTAAGATTATTGCAGGGGAGATTCCCTCCACCAAAGTCTATGAAGATGAATTCGTTTATGCATTTCGCGATATCAATCCGCAGGCTCCTGTTCACGTGCTTGTTGTGCCGAAGGCTCATATTGCCTGTGCCGATGAGATTTCGGAGGAGAATTCTGCCGCTGTAGCTAAGATTTTCGAAGCCATCCCGAAGATTGCCAAGGCTGAAGGTCTTACCAACGGCTATCGCATTATCAACTGCTGCGGAGAAGACGGCGGACAGACGGTCTTCCATCTCCATTTCCATCTCCTCGGCGGCAAAAAGCTCTCTGAATCCTTCTAAAAAAGGCTGGTTAAGTTGTATCAAGGCTCTCTCTCAGAGAGAGCTGTCACGAAGTGACTGGTTCGCTAAGAGTTTTCATCTTTACCCTCCCTTTATGGGGAGGGGGGACCACCCTTCAGGGTGGTGGGTGAGGTGTTATGCGTATACTGGCAATTGCGTCAATTTCATTTTCTGTGGCTGTGTTCTGTGCTTCTTTTCTGCCGGATCTCGCCGCGGCTGAAATCTTCGCAATTGCTTTTTTTCTGCTTGGCATACTGTTCTGCTTCTTCCGAAAGAGGCGTTTCTGTGCGCCGGTTCGTCTCGCCTGTTTTGGCCTGTCCTTCGGCCTTTTCTGGTTTTGCCTGTATTCCGCTCAGACGGTGGAGAAAGCCCATGCCCTGGATGGACAGACGCTTCCTGTCGCCGTTGTCCTGACCGATTATCCGCGCTCTACGGATCAAACTGCATCCGCCCGCGGAATTCTTGCAACCGAAGGATTGCCGTCTCTCGGCGTTCGCCTGTACGATCCGACCTATACCATTGCCTCAGCCCGGCCGGGACAGGTGGTGATTGTGGAAGCACGCCTTCGCTCTGCCGATGTGCGGTACGGCCAACCCTATGAAGGGGATCTCGCTTCCGGCATCCAGCTTACGGCATCCGGCAAAAGTGAACCTGTTTTGGGAGCAGTCAGTCATTCCCTGCGTTTTCTCCCGACTGTTACCAGGCATGTTCTCCTGCAGAAAATAGATCGGCTCTTTTCCGGTACGGAGCGGATTCTTGTCCGGTCCCTTCTGCTGGGCGAAAAGACGGAGTTCTATCAGCTTCCGGAGCTGGAAGTTGCCATGTCACGCTCCGGCATCATGCACATCGTTGCGGTTTCCGGCGTCTTTTATCTAATGTTGGGCTTTTACACTATGGCAAAAAAGCCCGTAAATACGGCACTTTTCGGCTCTTGGTACTTTGAATGTAGGTCGAAATTGCACTTCACCCGACTAAAGTTAATATGAAAAATGCAGGAAAAGCCTGTATTTTTACCCCGGGGGTAAACTTTTTGGGCAAGCTCAAAAGGTGGGGTAAACCTGATAATAACGGCAGGTCAGATTGGCTGAAAAAGCTGGTCCGATCTGCCGCTTTTATGTTGAGCTCGGACCGCTTTTGTGGTATGATAATCAAGTATTATTATAAGCTCGTGAAAGGGATGATACGCCATGCTGCCAGAGGAAAAGGCGAGAGTCAAGATCGACAAACAACTTCATAACGCTGGCTGGGATATCGTTTCAAGGGATGAGTATGTGCCGAGGAGTGCTTCTGCTGTGAAGGAAGCGCTTATGCAGGGCAATACCGAAAGTGACTATTTGCTCTTTGTGGACGACAAGGCCATCGCTGTGGTCGAGGCAAAGCGTGAAGAGAACCCGCTTGGGGAGGATGTTCAGGCCCAGGCCGAGGACTACGCCTGCAATCCACAGAGCTGGTATGGAGTGTGGTTCCCGAATCAGATTCCCTTGGTGTATCTTGCGAACGGGAAGAAGATTTATTTCAAAAACATGCTGCAGCCGGATAGCGACTATGTTGAGCTAACCGAAATGCACTCCCCGAAAAAAATGCTGCAGTTGATCGGTCAGGTCTCTGAATACGGTGCCTTGCCGCGACTTGAAATGCGCGGTCTGCGTGCCTGCCAGTACAGAGCAGAAACCAAATTTGAGAATTCCATTAAAGAAGGGAATAAGAAGAGCCTCGCTATTCTGGCGACAGGCTCCGGCAAAACGTACCTTGCATGTCTTGCAAGCTACAGGCTTCTGAATTACACTCCGGCCAGAAGAATCCTTTTCTTGGTAGACAGGAACAATCTGGCGAGGCAGACTGAGAGCGAATTTAGCACCTTCGATCGCACTGAGGGTCAGCAGGAAATGAGCTCTCTGTATGAGATTAAGCGGCTGAGGCAGGATAAAGATATTAAGGCCGACATTGTTATTTCCACTATTCAGAAGCTGTTTGCTGTTTTGACTGGAAATCCCATCCCCAGCGATGACGATGAAGATGCCGAGGATGAAAAAAATACGGCTGATGAGGAAAAGGAAGATACTAATGTTGTGCAGCTCGGTGATGATCTGAGATTGCCGCCTGACTACTTTCAACTTATCATTGTTGACGAATGCCACAGGTCCATTTATGGCAAGTGGAGAGCGGTGCTTGATTATTTCTCCGGAGCTCATGTGCTGGGGCTTACTGCTACCCCGACACCGGAAGCATACGCATTTTTCAACAACAATATCATTGAAGAATACACCTATGACAATTCTGTCGTAGACGGAGTCAACGTTCCTTCCCGTGTTTATCGGATAAAGACAGAGGTTACTGAACACGGCGGAGCAATTAAAGCTGGTACAAAGGTTACGGAGACTGCCCGCAAGACCGGAAAGGAAACCAGCTATGAGGCCCACCATCGCGTGGATTACGATCCAAATGCACTAGATCGCTCGGTAATCAATCCTGATCAGATCAGAGAGGTGTTGCAGGCATATAAAAAATCCGTTTATGAAGAGCTGTATCCTGACCGGGAAAAGAAATGGGCCTATATCCCTAAGACGCTCATATTTGCCAAGGATGACAACCATGCTACACAGATTGTGCAGGTGGCAAAGGACGTCTTCGGTGAGGAGTTTGAAGATGGCGTGGTTCCCGAGCACTTCGTACAGAAGATTACTTATACGGCAGAGGATTCAAATGGTCTGATCCGTGATCTCAGGGTGGAGAAGGATTTCCGCATTGCTGTCACAGTCACGCTAGTTGCAACAGGCACCGATGTTAAGCCTTTGGAAGTCGTTCTCTTCATGAAAGACGTTCATTCCGACGTGCTTTACACACAGATGAAGGGCCGTGGCTGCCGTGTTGTTGATGATGACCGGCTACGCGAAGTCACGCCTAATGCAAACACAAAAGAATGCTACTATATCGTTGACGCTGTTGGCGTGACGGAGCATGAGAAGTTTGTCCCGCACCCGGGGGGCGGTGGCAAGAGGATCAAAGTGTTTACCCTCGAAGCGCTGCTGGAGCATCTTGCCCACAATGAACTGAGCGATGAAAATCTATGGCTACTCCGCGATTACTGCTCTACGATCAATAGGCGGTATGAGAATAATGCTTTGTTTGGCAGGCACCTCGATTATTTCATCACCGAATACGGCTTTGCTCCGAAGTCGATTGCCTTTAATATTCAGGAGGCGTTTGATCAGGAATCTCTGCCGCCTTTCAATGGCCCTTCAGACGATAATACTGAGCGCATGGATTTAATTGCGGATCTGATTTGTAGTGTTCCTGCTCGTAAAAAACT